>JAGFJK010000367.1 GCA_024102795.1 Pirellulaceae bacterium | reverse complement strand
CCGCCTTGATCTGGTTCATGTCCACGTACACCATGCAGGTCAGCAGCGCCTGCTCATCCAGGATTTCCCGGCACCCGTAGCGTTGCTCCCAAAAATGGCCGGCTCGATTCATCTCACGGTTCGCCAGACGCGCGATCGGCTCCTTGCAGCGGGCCATCAACCAGCTCAGATTGCTCAGCCCCAGCCGAGCGTACGCCAGCTTGCTGGGGTTTCCCAGCAGCCGCTCGATCTCTTCGTCCGTCGGCTCCCGCACCCATCGTTGCTGGTCCGGATTCCATTCCGGCCAGGCCAGCTTCCAGCGGCAAGCCACCTCCTCGTCCGACCACCCGGCCGCGATATCGGGTCGCGTGCGAGCGACCAGGTGCAGGTGATTGGAGAGCACACTGTGGTTGCCCATGTCGACCGCGAACACTCCGGCCTGGTATTCGAGCAGCTTCTCGATCCAGTCCCGGCGATAATCGTAATCGTCGCCCGTGTACGAATCCTGGCCGCACAGGAACGCTCGCTGCACGCACCTCGACCAGCAGTGATAGACCGCGATCTCGCCGTTGCGGACGACCCGGTTTCTGGCTTGAGCCGGCATCGGTGCCCTCCCGTGCGCCAAGAGTGTGCCTCTGTACACATTTCAGCGTACCACGCCTGCCGCTCGCCGGTCTTCTCACGGAGTGACCACAGGTTGTCACTGCTCACGAAAATCCCACATTTTTCTTCGCCGGCGCGTACGAGACATACCTGATCGCCGAAGCTACTGCCCCTGCGTCTCGCGTGAGCCAGATCGCCTCGGCCATCGCCGATTCGGCTCTGGCGGAAGCCGACACTTATGCCTCGGCCAGGCAGTGGCTGGCCATTGGCGAATGGTTCGGCCAAGCGGTCGGGTCGATTGAGCGGTTGCGGGAACTGCTGCGCCGCAGCGGGGACCGCTGGGTCAAGGGCATGCGAAACTGCCGAGCGACGTTTGGCTGACCGGACGGTAATGACCTGCGCCGGCAGGCGTGAGGATGATCAACGAACGTGATCGCCAGCCCCACCACGCCGATCGCCGGAGCACGTCACCGTCCCATTACCCGTCTTTCCGCAACCCCGCAATCTCGAGCGGCCCGCTCAGCGCGCAAGGATGCCGCGTCTCGAATATGTCTGACGTGGCCCTTCGCGCCCGTTCCCCGTCGCTTCCAGCCCGCTTGCCGCCGGCCGCCCCCTTTCCCCCTCCACCGGACAGTCCGTTTACCACTCCAGACGTGGTCCCGCCACCCAGCCGTTCGATTTCTGGGTGTCTGACCTTTCCCGATTTGGATGTCTGACCTTTCCCTTCTGACCTTTCCCGCGTTGGCCTATCCCGTAGCGCAACTTCAGGATTTGTGCCTGCCGTGTATTCAGCGAATCCAGGCTGCGCAGCATTGCGTAGCTCGCCAATCCTGTTTCCTTGCACGTGATGGACACCGGCGCGCCGATCAGGGCGGGCACTTTGGCCGTCAGGCCGGTTCCAGGCTGCGAGCCTGGGCGATCTCACGTTTTCCCAGCGCACGCACCTGGTGCGGATAAGCAGAGATGACGGCCAGCGTGTCGCCGTCGAGCGTCACGAACTCCAGTTCGTAGCCCGGAATCGAGTGAACCATGACCACCGTGCCGATATCCCCGCGTTTCAAGCCGTGCTCGGGGACGTCCTCGGTCAAGGCGACGCGGTCGTGTTCCTTAATCATTGACTTTCTCCTTCAGCGGATAGGCTGTGACCAGCCGCGCCGATTCCATATCCGTGTCGATGAACCAGATCGAACGCAGGTTCGGCCGCCGACCGTCGGCAGCCTTGAGTGGACCTTCAATCACGTAACGAAAGCCAAACGGCGTGGCTTCTTCTCTCACGATACCATACTCGGCCGCGTGGGCGAGCAAGGCGCGCGCTAACTCTTGCCAGTGTGCGATGGTAAAACCGAAGCTGCGGAAGAAGTCGGCCTTGGGGCTGCCGTCGGCGTGCGTGTCGGAGAGCAGATACTCCGTCAGTTTCTCTTGCGGCACGATGGCCTGATCAACATTTGGCAGCTTCATGAGAAGTCCTCCCTGGGAGTGAAGCTCTGGTGCGCGATGGTCATGCTCCAGCCCAAGCGGTCCCAACCGAGGCACTCGATGAAGAGATGCTCGCAGGCATGCTCGGCAAGTGCTCGTCCGATTTCGCTCATCACGATTCCAGCTAGTCCTCACCACGGTGTTTCGCGTTATTCGCCGTCGTCGGCCTCTTCTCCACCCATGCGGTACTTGATGTCGTAGTTGATGATGAAGTCGAGTTCAGCCTCGACATCGTCGCGCAGTATCTCGCAAGGCGACGACATGTTCGACGGCTTGTTCTCGATCATGGTTTGACTTGGTCCTCAGCTCTGGGCGACTGCGCGAGCACACCTGTAACGACACCACAAAACGCCTGCAGTTTGTCCGCAGCGATCTGGCCTGTCTCGTGCAAATAGAGCAGATGTTGTGGCTTGCGATGATCCGACTTCGGTTTCGGAACGCCAAGCAGCACCTCAAGATCTCCCGTGACCGGCACAATCGCGAGGGTCAAGGCGGTCTTGGAGTCCTGGATCAACTGATTCACATCCGCGTGCTCGTCTTTGTTGTTGTCATCGTCATGCATGACCGCGTGAGGAATGCCCAGCCGTGCCAACAGGTTCATGAAGCGATGCATGTTGAACTTGCCGATGCTGTCCAGCACATACAGACCATCAGCAGGTCGCTTGATTGTTCCGTCACCAATTAGCGTGTTGATGAATGCCTGCTCGCTCGGCCCTTCCACGATCAGCACGTGATTGGCGAAGAACATCCCGCAGCGGTCAGGATTGAGCCACAAGAAGTATTTAACTGCCTCCATCTCCGGCTTCAAATCGTCAGCCTCCAACTTCTTCGCGAGCTTCGGCCACTTTGCGGCGATCTTGTTCATAACCTGGTTGGCATCAACGATCTCATCCCATGCCTTCTTGTCGATCTGGTTCACCGAGACACGCCCGTTGCTTCGCTTCACCCGCGCAATCGCGGGGATATGGTCAGCATTCCGGCTCACGAAGTGAGACGAGTGTGTCGAACAGATCACTTGCTGATCCGGATTGCTGGCAAGCGCAGCGAGGCTGTAAGCCAAAATCTCCTGCTGAGGCGGGTGCAGGAATGCCTCGGGCTCCTCAAACAAAATCAGGTTCATCGAAGGGGTGAAATCCTTCGTCTTCTTCGACGGCTTCTTCCCAACGTACTTTGCACCAATCTGAATAAGGGAGTAGATGAAGTGGCGTTGGAAGCCGGAACCGAATTGGTCGGCTGCCAGAGCCTTGCCATGCGCCTTGTCAACGCACTGATAGGAGAGTAGAGTCTTGATGATGTCCGCGATGGACGGCGCTTTCATCTCGAGTTGAAAGGTAGTGTCCCACGATTCCAGAAGCGTGCTCAGGTCGTTCTCCAGACCGGCCAGAGACCGACCATCACCAGTCGTCTCCGTTTTGACGCCTTGGGCAAAGGCCTCGAACTCCGTCGAGAACTTGTTGTAGGAAGGGCTTGAGGCAACGACGGCTTCCAGAACGTTCGTAAGCAGGTCACGCAACGCCGACGGCCCACTCATCTTTGTGTGCTCATCCACCTTGCTGACAGCGGGAATGAAGATGATGTCGCCAAACTTAAGCCATTTCCGAACACGCACCGTTTTGTCCTGTTGGCGGTAGTCCTCGGCCAACGACGAGTCTTCTGCGTCCGTCAACGCAAAGACCAACTCTGCCCAGCACTCTTGGTCGGCTCCAGCGATGAACGGTATATCGCGATCAGGCCTGAATTTGAACCCGTCCTTCTCGTAGAAGACACGGATCGCATCAATGAGTGAGCTCTTGCCCGCGTTGTTCGGTCCAACAAGCAGGTTGTAGTCGTACAGAGACACCGAGGCGTCGTGGATGCCACGGAAGTTATGGATCGTGACATTGACCAGCTTCATGTGGGAACCTCCGCAGCGTGACTGTTGGGTATGTTTGCCTGGATCACTCGTCGTCTCCGTAGTCGCCATTCGCGCCTACGCGGAAGCGTCGTCCTCAGACATGGTTTTTGATCACTATGTCAAATTGGGGAGAGCTGAGTTTGATCCAAGGCGATAGACGAGCATCACGCGCAACATCGTCAGTCCCCTGCTGCTAACCAACATCGCGTCGCTTAAACGGGTACCTTGGCAACGGGTTGCCAGGGCGCCAAGCGACTAACCCCAAGACAGCCTTGGGGGGAGTTCCACGGCTGGCCTGATCAACGGCGTGCCGATACCCGCATTAGCATAATGTCCGAGAACCTTGTCTGAAGTCGAGGCTTCCACAGGGCTTTTCACTTAACTGCCTTCGGTCTCATCACTGGCTGGTCCCGTGCCGTCTTTTCGAATCAGCGGCAGGCGCGGCAGCGCCAAGCGACGGTCGGTGACTGTCACCGCGGACCCAGCCAGCAGATCAGTTTCGACCGCCTGCACGATCTGTTGAATCACCCGCGCCACGTCCTCCCCCTTCAAGCTTTGTCTGCGGATGCGGATCACCGGTTGTACGTGGGAGCCCCTGGTCGAGCAAGAACCTCATGACGCCTCGTGCAGCTCCAGGATCTTGTCATCCAGGTTCGCCGCCGCGTACGCCAAGGCCTGCCGCACGTCCTCGTCGTCCAGTCCCGGGTACTCGGTCCGCAGTTCGTCGCGATCGGGATACATCGCCAGGGCTTCCAAGCCGCGCCGAACCGTCAACCGCATTCCCCGGGTGCACGGTTGTCCGTTCATGATTGCCGGATCACTCGTGATACGATTCAAGTCACGCATGTTGGATTCCTTGGCTGACAAGTCTCCGCTGCCGAACACGCTTCCATTGTATCTTGATTGCCCGCCCAGCGCCAGAGAACTCTGTACGGCACATTCACAAAATCTGTCAGACGACATTCTCGACATTTTCAAACCGCGCGAAGGCGTCGTCCCAGAGCTGCGTATGGACCGGTTCGCAGGTCTGGACGTCGAAGCTGCGGCCGATCAGCTCGCGGCCCTCGGCGATCGTGGCCACGTCGCCCCAGGAGAGAGCCTGCATCAACAGGTTGCCCAGCTCCGTGGCTTCCACCGGTCCGGCCACCACCGGGCAGCCGCAGGCGTCCGCCGCCATCTGGCACAGCAGACCGTTCCGCGCGCCGCCGCCCACGATGTGCAACGTGCGGCTGGGCCCGCCCACCAGTTCCCCCAGCCAGTCGCCGACCACCCGGTATCGCAGCGCCAGGCTCTCCAGCACGCAGCGAGCCATCGCCCCGTCGTCGGCCGGCACCGGCTGGCCTGTCCGCTGGCAGAAACCGGCGATCGCCGCCGGCATGTCGTCCGGCGCCACGAACGACGGATCGTCCGGGTTGATCAGCGAGACCAGCGGCGGCGCCGTCGCGGCCCGCTCCACCAGCTCGTCCCAGCCGTACGTTCGCCCCTGCTGCTGCCAGATTCGGCGGCACTCCTGCAGCAGCCACAAGCCGGCGATGTTCTTCAGCAGCCGCGTCGTGCCGCCCACGCCGCCCTCGTTCGTAAAGTTCAGCCCGCTGCAACGCTGGTTGATCACCGGCCGCGGCACTTCCACGCCCATCAGCGACCAGGTACCGGAGCTGATGTAGCTCCAGTCCGGCCGGTCGCCTGGCACCGACTGGCTGGGCACCGCCAGCACGGCGCTGGCCGTGTCGTGCGTCCCCGGCAACACGACCTCCACGCCGCTGAGTCCCGTTTGCTGTTCGACCGATTCCCTCAGCCGACCCAGCCGCGTGCCGGGTTCCAGGATCGGGCCCAGCATCTGCGTAGGGATCTCGAACCGCTCCAGTAACTGCGTGGCCCATTGCCCGGTTCGCGGGTCGAAGAACTGCGTCGTGCTGGCGTTCGTCCGCTCAACTCCCTTCTGGCCCGTCAGCAGCCAGTGGAACAAGTCGGGGATCATCAGAAACTGCCGGGCCGCTTCCAGCAGCGGCGAGTCGGCCCGCCGCATCGCCCACAACTGGTACAGCGTGTTGAACTCCATGAACTGCAGTCCCGTCGCGGCGAAGATCTCCTCGCGCGGCACTCGCTCAAACGCCCGCGGCAGAATGCCGGCCGTCCGCCGGTCGCGGTAGTGGACCGGGTTGCCCAGCAGTTGATCGTGGCGGCCCAACAACCCGAAGTCGACGCCCCACGTGTCCACTCCCACACTGACGATCCGCCGGCCATAGCGGCTGGCCGCCGCCCGCAACCCGTCCTGCACGTGCCGCCACAGGTCGAGCAGATCCCAGTGCATCGTATCCGCGGCCAGCACCGGCCCGTTGTCGAACCGATGGACCTCCTCCAGCGCCAGCCGCTGGCCGTCGAACAGTCCCGCCAGCACGCGCCCGCTAGACGCTCCCAGGTCCACCGCCAGGTACACTTTGGCACTCATGATATTCGGCCCACCGCTTCGCAGGTTGTTCGCATCGTGGCCCCCTAGAACGTGCTGCCGATCGTGCCGCGCGGCCCGTGGCCCGTCAAGTCCAGGGCGCCGCCAGACAACCACTTCTGGTATACTGCCGCGAGCGGCGGGGAGGACGGGTTCGATACCCGTCCTGTGTGAAACATCTGGCTGGAGAACTTCGCATGCGTGGCGTCAACTACTTGTGGGCCGTGCTGATGCTGCTCTGCGTGGCCAGCGGCTCCTCGGCCGACGAACCGCCCAGCCCGGCGGACGCTCGCCGCGCGCTGCGCCGAGCGGTTGAGTTCTTCCAGGACCAGGTATCGGCCGACGGCGGATTCCTGTGGCAGTACAGCGCCGATCTCGCCAGGCGCGAGGGCGAGGGGCAAGCCGGACCGTTAACCGCCTGGGTCCAGCCGCCCGGCACGCCGTCGGTTGGCCAGGTCCTGCTGCTGGCCCATCAACGCACGGGCGATGCGTACTACCTCGAAGCCGCGCGCCGCACGGCCCACGCGCTGGTCCGCGGCCAACTGGAATCGGGCGGCTGGGACTATCGGATCGAAATGGACCCGGCCCAGCGGAGCAAGATCGCATACCGCGCCGACGGTCCGGCCCAGGGAAAGCGCGGCAATACCACCACGCTGGACGACAACACCACGCAGGCCGCACTGCAATTCCTGATGAACTTCGATCAGGCCACGGGCTTCACGGACAAGAAGGTCCACGAGGCCGTCCAGTACGCGCTTCAGAGGCTGGTCGAGGCACAGTATCCCAACGGCGCGTGGCCGCAGCGTTTCAGCGAGCCGCCCGATGCGGCCAGCCATCCGGTACTCAAATCCCAGTACCCCGATTCCTGGTCGCGCACCTGGCCGTCGGCCGACTACCGGGGATACTACACGTTCAACGACAACTCGATCGCCGACATGATTGCCGTGATGCTGGAAGCGGCCCGCATCTACCAGCAACCGCGGTGGCGCGAGGCGGCCGAGCGGGCCGGCGACTTCATCCTGCTGGCTCAGATGCCCGATCCCCAACCCGCCTGGGCTCAGCAGTACAACGCCGCCATGCAGCCCGCCTGGGCCCGCAAGTTCGAACCGCCGGCCATCACGGGCGGCGAATCGCAGCGCGTGCTGCGGACACTCCTCGTGCTCTACCGTGCGACTGGCCAGAAGAAGTTCCTGGAACCGATCCCCAGAGCACTCGCCTACCTGAAACAATCGCAACTGCCCGACGGGCGCCTGGCCCGTTTCTACGAGCTGCGGACCAATCGTCCGTTGTACTTCACCAAGGACTACAAGCTGACGTATGCCGACGACGACTTGCCCACGCACTATGCATTCCAGGTCGGGTCGAGCGTCCAGGTGATCGAATCGGACTACCAGCGGGCGTTAGCCGAAACACCGCCCGCCAGTTCCGATCAGCCGCCGGCGGCTGGCTCCACGCCGCCCCGCTTCCGGCTGACCCGCGAACTACAGGCCGCCGCGCAGGCGATCTGCCAGCAGCAGGACCAGCGGGGAGCCTGGGTCGAAGAGGGGCGGCTGCGGAGCTTCGGACCCGACGACCCGGCCACGCGGATCATCTCCACTCGGACGTTCATCCAGAACGTGGACCAGTTGAGCCGCTACGTGGCCGCGCTGCCGCGCGATTGACCTCTGGGGTCGACTTGGTACGCAAGTGCCGCGGATAGAATCCTCCTCCAAGGCGGAACGCCGGGCGAATAGGCTCATCACGCGGAGCGTGATGGCTACTTTGGGTACTCGCCCTGCAAAGTACCCAGCTTATCCGAGTTCACGGCGAGCGGGCCCTGGCAAACTGCTACCACCGCCCTTTTCCGGATCGTCGTCATAACCGCGTTAAAGGTGGCAATCGTCACCTGACGAAGAATACTCCGATTCGCCGCGCTCGCGCTGTGCGCCTGACCGACGGGCCGCGAACAGGAGGGACATGATGCGTCGACCACTACCGTCCAGGCTCATCGCACTTTGGCTGGCGATCGCCGCGGTCGCCTGGCTGGGCGGATGGCCAAGCGAGGCTCGCGCCCAGACGCCCTGGACAACTCCGGCCTGCGACATGCCGCCAGCCGCGGCAGGTAACAGCTCACCGCTGGCCGATTCCCAGGCGCCGACCCTGGCCGACGGCAGCTCGTCGGACATTTCCCTGCAGCTCAACGAACAATCGGCCGCGCTTGGCGGCGACACGTTCGCAGTCACCGACGGCGTGGGCGGCTACCTGGACAACGCCGTGCTGGGCAACCGGGTCCGTTTTCGCTACGACCACCTGAAGGGCAACAACTTCGCGGACCGGGCCGAGTACCTGTACGCGGCGGGGCTCGCCAACGGAGGCCCGGCCGGCGTGCCGCTGGGCAACCTCCGCTACCAGGAATTCAAGACCTATGTCGAATGGCAGTTCCATAAACAGGTGTCGGTGTTTGGTGAATTCCCCATCCGCATCATCGACAACGCCATCGGCCAGTTGGATTTGATTACCCAGCAGCTCGACAACACGCAAAACGCCGGCGCGGGTGACGTGACCGCCGGCATCCGCTATGCCCTGCTGCAACAGTGTGGCAGCTACGTCACGGCACAACTCAAGGTCTACGTCCCCACGGGTGATGCGTCGAACTATCTGGGCACCGGACACGCCTCGATCGAAGCCGGCGTGCTGTTCCAGCACCAGTGGGACCGGCTGACCGTGTTCGGCCAGTTACTGGACTGGCAGGCGACCAGCGGCACGCGGTTCGACGGCCTGCGCCAAGACCCGCTCGCCGGCGACCTGTTTTCGGGCAACGTGCTGAACTACGGCCTGGGCCTGGGACTGGACCTGGGACGCCGAGTGGACCACTGCACGGTCTCGCGTCTGACGCTGGTGTTCGAAGTGGTTGGCTGGAGCGTGCTGGACGGCCTGCGATCGGGCAATGGGGCCGGATTCCAGCCGGTCGAGGACGCGACGGGCGATACGATCGTCAACGGCAAGTACGGCCTGCGCTACACGCTGGGACACAACACGGTGTATGTCGGCTATGGCACCGCCTGGACCGAAGACCGCTGGTACAGCGACCTGCTGCGAGTGGAGCTCGGGCACAGGTTTTGACGCATAGCGTTACGTGGTACGAGGGACTTGGTAGCGTTCACTCGCTGACGCTTCGTGCGACAAGGCGCCGGCATCTTACGACTTGCCGGCCGGCTTTCGCGGCAGCAGCCAGCAGGCCAGGCTGCCGGCGGCCAGGTTCACCACCAAGGCCACGGGGCCGATCCACTGGAAGCTGATCGGATCTTCGGCCGTCGTCCAGGTCTGGCCGGTCGCGGGATCGACTTGAGTGATCAGGGCCACGTTGAACACGGCCGGATCCACTCCCAGCCAGATGTGCAGCAGGTAGACCAGCGGGCCGGAGAAGGCGATCGAGAAGGCCGTCAGCACTCCGCAGATCGCGCCGAACCACACTCCAGCCGCTCGCGCCCGCGGCACGAACAGGGCGAACACGAACAGGGCGAAGATCGGCGTGGTCAGCAGGTTCACGGTCTTGTTCGTCACCGCCGTGATATTCCCTTCGATGTATTTCATCAGCGAGCTGCCCAGGACCACGGTCAGGCCGATGGCCAGGGCCAGCAGCTTGGCTTCCCGCACGTGGCTGCGTTCGGTCTTGGTGCGCCAGCCGAGGCGGTCGACGAAGTCGGTCAGCACGACGGCCGTGATGGAATTGACGCCCGAATCGATGCTGGACATGGCGGCCGCGAACATGGCGGCGACGACCAGGCCGGAGACTCCGACCGGCAGATGGTAGGAAATGTAGCGGGGAAACAGATCGTCGGCGTTGTCTTTCACGTTCATTCCGGCTGGCAGCTCGCCGCGATGGGCCAGAAAGTAGCCCAGCAGGGCGAAGCCGACCAGGAACAGCGTCAACTGCACCGCCATGCCCACGCCCAGTTGCGTGGCGACGGCGCGCCGAGCGGCGGCGGCGTCGCGGGTGGCCATGAAACGCTGCACGGCCGTCTGGTCGCCGCCGGCGGTGGCCACCTGCCAGGCCAGGATCGACAGGATCGTGCCGACAACGGTCACGCGCGTCTTGGGGTCGAAACTGAAAATCGGTTGAGTATCCCAGGTCGGTTGCCACTCGGTGGGAAACCAGCCGAAGCCGCCGAAGTCCCAGGTGACGGTCAGCACCACCAGGACCGCTCCGCCGAACAGCAGAATCGTCTGCAGCAGGTCGGTGATCACCACCGCCCGCAAGCCGCCCAGGGTGGTATAGATCACCGAGACGACGCCGGTAAAGAACACGATCACCGGGATGCTGGCGATCTTCAGCGTGTCACCGTTCCAGGCGAACCAGCCGCGCAGTTCGTCGCCCCCCTCGGCGGTGCGCCCGAATTGCCCGGCGACCGCCGTGCCCTGCTGAAAATCGAACTGCCAGTAGTCGGTTCCCATCATGACCGTCATCGCCTTGGCGGCCAGATAGACCAGCAGCGTCATCCAGACCAGGCGCAGGGCCAGGAACATGGATGCGCCGAGCAGCCGGACACTCAGGCCCAGCCGCGCTTCCAGCAGCTCGTAGGCGCTGGTCACGCGCTGCCGCATGTACACTGGCAGCAGCACGTAGGCGACCACCAGAAACACCAGCGGGTAGGCCAGAAGCCCGACCATCGCCACCGGGCCCTTGCCGGACGCCTCTCCGGGCATCGACAAGTACGAGATCGTGCTCAGCAGCGTGGCGAACAGCGAAACGCCGATCAAGATCGGGTTCATGTGCCCGCTGCCGCGGAAGTATTCATCCGTCGAGGTCTGCTGCCGGCCGTAGTACACGCCCAGTCCGATGGTGGCCAGCGCGTACAGGGCGATCAGCAGCCAGTCGACCCACTGCAGGCCCACGGGCGGAGGCTGCTGGCTGGCGGCGGCGTTGGCGGCCGGCTGCGCCAGCGCCGTGCCACAGAGCGACAGCAGCCAGCCGGCGGCCAGCGGGATCGGCAGCAACTTGAGTGCGAAATGTTTCATGCTTCGCTTGTCCCGGTTGGCCGCAGTTGGTTGCGGGCCTGGCCCGCGATGTCCAGGCCCACCCGCGCGCTCCAGGCGTCGAGCAGCCGCCTGGTGACTGGGCCCACGCGGCCATCGCCCACGGACAGGCCGTTGAACCGGGTGGCCGGCATGATGCAGTAGGGCGTGCTGGTGAAAAACAGTTCGTCGGCCGTGTACAGATCATACGGCAGCAGGTCGGTCTCCCGAGCCGGGATCTGCAACTCGGCGGCCAGTTCCAGCACCGTCTCGCGGCTGATCCCCGCCAGGCAGTTGGCGGTGCCGGGCGTTTTCAAACAGCCGTCCGCCACGGCGAACAGGTTGCCTCCCTTGTTCTCGGCCACCTTGCCCTCAACGTCCAGGATCACGCCCTGAGCTTGCGGGTCCACCAGCTTCACTTCGATCTCGGCCAGCGTGTACGCCATCCGGCTGCGATTCTTGACCCGGGCGTCGAGTGCCTGGGAAGGCACCATGCGGCTCATGGCGGTGACCGCATGACAACCCCGGTCGTAGAACTCGGCCCAGCCGCGCAGGTCCAGCGGCAGGGTGTAAATCATCACGGTCGCCGGTCCTTGTTGGACGGTGGGGTCCGGCCCGGCGACCGAGCGGCCGCGCGAAATGTTGTGCACGATCCAGCAGTCGTCCCGCTCGGCCAGCAGAGACCGATTGGCCTCGAACATCTCCAGCGTCAACCGCAGCATGGTGGCCGCATCGCAACCGGCGTCGATCCGCGTGACCTTGAGCGACTTGAAGAGCCGGGCGATGTGCCGATCCAGTTTGAACGGTCGGTGGGCGAACGTCCGGGTCGATTCGGTGACCGTGTCGCCCAGCAGCACGGCGCTGTCGAAGATCGAAATCGTCGCTTCCGACTCAGGTACCAGGCGGCCGCAGAGATGGACCAGGCGTGAACTCATGCTGTGGCACGGCCGGGGAAAAAAACGGGACGGGAGAAAACCGACTGGTTGCTACCTTACAACCCGGCCGGGCAGTAAACAACCACGCCGTGCATGGCAGGGCCGTCGGCGGCGAATTAAGATTGCGTTCTGGCAAGTCGACGGGCGCGCTGGCAAGCAGTAATCTTTGTCAGCAGTGTCGCCCAGAGTCGCCTTTCGCTCCGCGAAAGTAGCGCGGGCGCCGCCTCCGTGGGGGGCCTCCGGTAAGACGAACAGACTTTTTCAATTCACTCTTCCGCGTCGCGGGCGAGTCGCTCCATCAGCCAGCTTCCGGCAAGGAACGTGATCGTGGCCATTCAATGTCCTTACTGCCAGCACGGCATGAACCTGAAGGATGCCCGGCCGGGACGGTACCAGCCCACCTGCCGCAAGTGCCAGCGCAAGTTCCTGCTGCAAATTCCCGCCGCGGCGGATGATCCGCCGGTGGTTCGCCGGCTGCCGGAGTCGGCGGGACAGAACACGGTCCGCCCGCAGCCGGACGAGACACTGCCGCCCGATCCGGCCGCGGCGCCCGATCCGGCCGCTGCCAACGCGACTCGGCCGGCGCCAACCA
>JAGFJK010000345.1 GCA_024102795.1 Pirellulaceae bacterium | reverse complement strand
TGGCCGGGGACGTGATCGAGATGGTCGGCGCCAGTCCGCTGACGCTGAAGCTGGCCGCGCGAGTGCTTGCCGGGCAGGGGCGCGGCGCGATTGCGGACGCCGCCCAGCGCGCCGCCGCGCTCGGCGCGGTGCGTGACGAGTTCGAGCGTGGTTTTCTGTACCAGCGAATCGTGGAGCACCTGGAGCCGCCCGACGCGGAGTTGCGGGGAATCCTCCGCGACGTGGGGCGAGCGGCTCTGGTGCTGCGGAGGCTGACGGCGGACGCCATCGAACAGGTTTTGCTGCCAGTCTTGGGGCGGGCGCCCGACGCCTCGCTCGCCGCGCGCCTGTTTCAGTCGCTGGGCCTGCACACGTCGCTGCACCAGGTGTGGGATAACGATGTGCTGGTCCTGCACGAGGACTTGCGCCGGCCCGCCTTGGCCGCGCTGCGCTATGACGATGGCGAACTGGTATATGCCGTTCACGAGTCGGCCGCGAATTACTACGAACAACTCGCACAGGTTTGGGCCAGGGCCGAATGTGTTTATCACCGGCTGATGGTCGGTGATCCACCGGACGTTCTGGCGGACCAGTTGACCGCGACAGTGCTGTCGAGCCTGGAACGATCACTGACCGAGCTTCCGCCCGTCGCCGCGGAGGTGGTCCGAATGCGACGCGGGGAAGTGGCTGACCGGTTGCGACAAGTCGCCGAGACGCGGGCTCGCGAATTGGACGTCGAGTCGCGGATGGACGCGGCGCTGCGCGAGGACAATCTGGACCTGGCCTGGTCGCTGTTGCGAGGCATTGACCAGCGGATGGAAACGTCCAAGCTGTATCGCATGGAATCGCGACTTCAGGAGGCGTTGGGGGATCTGCCGGCCGCCATCACCGCTCAACGACAGGATCTGCAAGCGGCCCACAAGGCGGCTCATCCCAGGCGCGTCGCGGCCGCCGCCGTGCGGCTTTCCTTTCTGCTGGAAACCACGGGCGACGGCACGGCGGCCATCGAAACGCTGCGAACCACGGCGCACGACGCGCTGCTGCACGGCCACCTGGCGCTACGGACCGAACTGGAGCTGCGACGGTTGAACGTGGCCGAGCGGACGGATGCTTGGGATCCGAATCAACGTGACGCGGAGGAAGAGTGCTTGCTGCGGTTGCTGCCCGCGCTGTCCGAGAAGGAACTGGCCCGCCATGAGGTGCTATACCGCCTGCTGGCGGCCGCGCTGGGACGCCGCGAACCGCAACGGATCGACATCGCCTTGTGGCGCGTTGGAGTGGGCGCTTCCATCAGCCCCCAGGCGGCGGACGATATCGCGCGAACAGTCGCTCGCTCGCCCGTCCGCGAGCAATATCCGTTCACTGGAAGCGAGACGGATATCGAGCAACAACTGCTGCGTTCGGGTCGCTCCGGAGTCCGACCGCTGATGGAGACTTTCCGAGTCGCGCTGGAAACCGCGGATGTGCCGGTGATGGAGGCCATCCGCGGACTGTTTCTGTGGTGGGACAATCCGCGGCCGGCCCGGCTTGCGGAGGACGACTGGAGCTTGGACCTGCGGACACTGGATTGGAAACGCGAGCAGACCGGCCGTCTGGCCAGAACCCTGGAGATGGCCTATCCCGCGCACGAGTACCTGGTGCGGCTGGCGGACCTGTCGGGGATTCCCCCCCAAGATGTGAAGTGGTCCCAGTTGCACTCGGACGCGGTGCGCGAATTGATGGAAGTGGCCAGTGGCCGTGGGTTATTGGGGAAGGTTGTCGAAACCGCGCTGCGGGACCCGGAAAGCGCGTCATTTCATGACCAGCTGAAAGCATTCCGCGAACGAACCGTGTAGAATCCGGAGTGTTCGCTGGACAAACGAGGGAACGCAACGCATCGCGAAGGCTCGTCGTTTGTACCAAGTCAAGCTCGCGGGCAACGTCACAATTCTTCGTCTGACGCACGGGGGCCCAGGCAATGTTTCAGAACCTGATTTTCTCGAACCCAAAGCTGGAAGCGGAATTCCTGGATCGCTTTCCCGAACTGGTGTCGGCCGCCGGCGTGTCGGGCGGACTGGAGGGTCTCGATTCGATCCGCTTCAAAACCGACGACGCGCGGCGAGCCGTGACCACGATTCAGGAAGGGACGGGCGACCCGATAGATGGCGAGCTGGAAGCCATCATCCGCCGCTTTGGCCGACCGGCCTACTTCGTCCAGCACAATACGTTCGACACGACGCTGGCACCGTCATCGTCCCAGGAAGTCAATGGCATCGTCAATGAAGCCAAGGGGCTGATCGACACGGCCATTCCTCGCGTGGGCCGGATCAACTTGCGGAATCATCGCAAACCGTGGGTGGGAACCGGTTGGGTCGTGGCGAGGAACGTCCTGGTTACGAACCGCCATGTGGTGTCAGAGTTCGCCGAGCGGAGTGGCGATGGTTATGTGTTTGTCGAAACCAATGGCCGAACGGCCAGAGCGGAATTCGATACGCTGCGCGAACACGGCTCCGGCAACGAGCTGGTGTTTCGCCTGCGCACCGTGCTGTGGATCGCTCCGCCCGCCAACTCATACGACGTGGCCTTTCTGTCGATTGACGCTCAAGGAGAGAACGGCGAGAGCCAACCCGATCCCATCGACCTGATGGGCGAGCAGGAGCTGGCGGAGATGCCGGTCGAGCGGTGGACGGCAGTAATCGGCTATCCGGCCTTCAGTCCTTATAACAGCGCTCAGGATCAGCAGCGAATCTTCGAGGGGATCTATGACGTGAAGCGAATGCAGCCCGGCCAGATCATGGCCAAGGGAGTCAACGGGATCGTCAATCACGACGCCACGACGCTCGGCGGCAATTCGGGCTCGGTCGTGCTGGACCTGACGTCCGGCAAGGCGGTGGCGTTGCATTTTGGCGGAATTGAGGGAGATACCAACAGTGCCGTGGCCGCCCCGATCGTGGCCGATCTGCTCCGCCGGCACGTGCAGGCATAGAACTCGGAGCGGGCCGTGTCCAAGCTGCGAATACTGCGCGAGCTGCTGCTGGATGTCTTTGCTGGACAAGCGGACTTGGAGCTGTTCGTCCAGGATTACTACGAGCCACTGTACCAGGCAATCTCGTTTGGTGATCCGCCGCGCGTGATCGCGCAAAATGTCGCGAAGCAACTGGAGGCGCGCGGGTGCGTCACCGGACAGCTTTTCGACCATCTCGCGGAAAGCGTTCCGGGTCGGGAAGCCACGATCCGCCAGGTGCAGCAGCGGCTGGGCGTGGGCTCGGCCGTGACTGAGCCGCCAGCGTCGGCTTCCTCGCCGCCATCCGCTTCCTCGGCGACGGCATCGCACGTCTCGACTCCCGCGTTACCGTCGGACTCACCCGTCTCGGGTAAGCCGAACGAGCCAGCAGGTGCGGGCCCCTGGTGGAACAAGGCGCCGATTGCGTGGCAGGAGCCGGAACCTCAGTCGCTGCTGGCCGTGCTGGTCGACGCCTATCCTCGGAAGGACGAGCTGATTGCGGTAGCGCAAAATGTGGGGCTGCATGAAGCGGACATCGATACGGACGGAACTCCGCGGCAGGTCGCTCGCCGGATTATTCAACTGGCCGCCGCCATGGCGGCACTTGGTTGCCTGATCGACGAAGCATTGTCGGATCATCGCGTGGCCGCGTTTCACGAACGGATACGCGGGCTGGTGGTCGGCGACCTGCGACGCGAAGTTGCCGTGGCGCGCTTGTGTCGAACGGGCGAGTTTCAACCGCGCGACTCGCAGTGGCTGGCGTCCTTGGGCGCGACCGTCCCGCCTGGCGACGAAGCCTTGGTTACCGAGGGCCTGCAGTCCATCGTGGACGCGCAGCGTGGCTTGGGGGACCCCCTGGCATTCGTGATGGTCGTCACCAACGCCATGCGGCGCACGGCGATGCTCGAGTTGGATGGTCACCCCGATGGGACGGGATTCCTGGTGGGCGCGAGGCACTTGCTGACCTGTGCGCACGTGGTGGGAGTCCTGCGGAGTCCGCCGCCGCCGGACCTGGTGGTGACGGCCGTGTTTGATTTCTACGCCGGCGGTCGGGTCGCGCACAGCGAACATGGGCGGCGCGTTCAGGGCAAGGTGGTTGCCTGGAGCTATCCGGCGCCGGCGGAGACTAGTGGGCAAGTAAGCGACTGGAATGCGGCGAGTGATCAATTGGACTATGCTTTGATTGAACTGGAGCGGCCCGTGGGGGACGAACCGGCCGGTCCGCTCGCCATGCTCCAGTCGGACCGTTTTCCGCGGCGCGGGTTTTTTCCGCTGACCGCGACGCGGTATGACTTCAGCCGAGCCAGTCTGTTGTTGGTGACGCAGCATCCGCTGGGCGAGCGGATCGCCATTTCGCACGGCACGCCGCCGTTCACGGAGAACGCTCACCGGACACGGGTTCGCTACAACGCGAACACGTTGACTGGGTCGTCGGGATCATCGGTCATCGACCATCGCGGTCGGCTGGTGGCGCTGCACCACTATTCCGCTCGCGGCGTGAACCAGGGGGTACCCATCCACGCCGTGGCTGCCAGGCTGCGGACGACCCATCCGAGGTTGGTGCGGGACGGGCGGCTGGAGTGGTGAACGGTTGGTGGTCCGGCGGCGCAGCGCACCACCCGCGAGTCCAAGCGCACCCAGTCCAAAAATGGCGAAGGAACTGGGTTCGGGAACAGCCGCAGTCAAGGGTGTAAACGTGAAATCGGTCACCCTGAAATTCAGCGAACCGGCAGCGTTGCCATTCGAGTCCGCGAGATCCAGCCGCGAGCCCAACATTACTGAGTCAAAGTCCGCGCGGTCCAGCATCGATGGCAACGGCAGCCCGGTATTGTAATCGAACGCTGCGCCGCTTTGGTCGCTGAATCTGACAAAAATTTGGCGCACACTGAATCCATCAATCAGGTCCCCGGTGTAGAACATCGGGTTCGTTACGGTCGCACGCGAATCGAACTGGTCAGCACTTATTGGGCGATCAAAGATGACTATCTTGTTATTCTGCATGGTGCCGGACAATCCCTGCACGCTGAACGAAGACTCGTGGGCGGTATTGTATTCCGCGTAAGGGTTGGCCGCCGTCGGACCGCCAACCGGATAGAGAAGCGGGGTTGCGTCGTCATAAACGAACGTCCCCGTAATCGTCGTCCCGAAGGCGATGCTGCTCACCGCGGGAGAAGTCGTAACGCTCCCGGTCCAATCCACCAGTATAAGTGCGGCGTCAGCAGTCGCTGCGTGAAACACACCTGCGAACAAAAACAATGCCACAACAAAACGCATTGATGGTCTCCTGACTTTGTCGTTGATGGCACTCTCCTGATGTGAGACTGCAAATGAGTCATGCTCGCGCGGCGATTGGCCAGGCAACGTCCCCTTGCCGCCGCCGTCAGCGGAGGACCCTGATCGTGTACCAACTGCTTTCCACCTCAGGCGGCAATCTCTGAAGAAATCAGCAGATTTTTCTGGGAACCAAGGGTAGGCAGTGCTGAGGCAGGGAAATTGCGGCAGCATGGGCAATGTGGGGCGGCTGGTAGAGAAGTCCGGTAGAGAAGTTAGAGAAGTCAGTCACCCACGAATCAATCGGCGGGGCGACAGGACCAGGGGACGGGACTCGGATGACCGGATGAATTGCGGGGGACTTGCTTCGATAGCGGCGCGGGGGTTGGTTGCGTTCGACAACGCTGGGACCGCGCTGATCGAGACCGTGTCCCGGCGAGGCGTTGCGTCGCTGGTCCCGTGGCCTACCCTGGAGTCAACCGGTTCGCTGGTTCCACTGGACCAGCAGGTCGCTAGGCGTACAGCCCGTCCATGCCCAACTGCAGCTTGAGGTCCTCGAAGCGGCGGCAATAGGAATCGTGCGACGAATGCACGTGCTCGGCCTCGGTGATGAACTTCAACTGTTCGTTGCAGGGCACGCGGTGAGCGGCCAGGATCCGCTCGAACGGCTCCAGCGGCCGGCCGTAGACGATCAGCATCTTGTGCTCGTCGAACTGCACTTCCTGCGGGATGCGGGGGTTCAGCACCGCCAGGCCGGTGCAGCCGTCGTTCAGCAGCATGTCCTCGAATTCCCAGAGGATGCTTTTCAGGACCGGCATGTCGATGTGTTCGCGGTACAAGTCAATATGGCCGTTCCGGTCACGATGGTGGCTGGTTTCCAGGACCACGTCGACGTCGTCACCCAGCGGATCGAGCAGCTCCATGAACAATTCGAACAGCACCTCGGTGGAAGCCGCGGCCATCAGCACGGGCACCTTGGTCCGCGACTGCTCGTCGTGATACACGTCGTGCCGGAACCCCTGCTGGGGCACCACCTGCAGGTCGTAGGACGGCCGCACGGCTTCGGTCAGAACGAAGTTGCCGTAGCGGACGACGCCCAGATGGGCTTCCAGTTCCTCTTCGCTGAGGTGCTCGAAGCTGCTGTGGCGCGTGGCTTCGGGGGCACCTTCGTGGAACACGTTCTTCAGAAACCGCTTGAGAAAGCCCATCTTCGCCTCGGTCTGTCGGGGGAAGGCCGTCGGAATTCAATGGCGGATCAAATCGGGGAGTTGGCGGACCAACCGCGTCCATCTCTTTGGCAAGCTTAGTTCACGCTGCACACGCATCGCGCGCCGGTTGGCGGGCGGCGGCTGCTTCCCGCCAGTGGCCGGCCGGCAACATTGTCCCAACCGTTCCGACCGCTCCAGGCGGCAGGCCGCCCGCGGCCGCCCGAACCAAACCGGGCCCGGCCCGCGACCATTTCGCTGGAAGTCTAGCACTCGCTGGGCGCGGTGGACGGCAACCGCCGCGCATGGCCGACGATTCTGCGCGGCGGCACGCCGAACTCAGCGGTTCCGTAAGATTTTCCCGGCAGCGGTTTGCTATACTGAGGCCCGGCGGCTGGCGGGGCGGGGTCCGCGGGACGGGGGCGGCGGGACGTGGTCCGCTGCATGTCGAAACGTATTCCACGAGCTGGAGGGGATTCTGTGAGGCAAGCTGGCACGGCCTGGGAACGGACGCGACTCGCTGGGCGGCCCCCTGGCGGACGGCGCTGGCTGGGTTGTCTGTTGGGGCTCAGCGTGTTGTTCGGGCTGGCCGGCTGCGGCGGTTCTCCGAATGCCAGCCCGCCCGTCTCGGCCGGCGACGGCGGACCTTCGCCGGTGGCCAGCGACAACTCAACCGGTGTCGCGGGCGCTCCGCATGCGGCTCCGCACCCCGCCACCACGACCGTCGAGCCCCCAGCGACTCAGGGCCCCGCAGCCTTTCAGGGACCCCCAGCCGTTCAGGGACCGGCAGCAGTCCAGGGCCCCGCCGTCGCTCAAGGACCTGCCGCGGCCGGTTCGCTCGAGCTGCCCGAGGAGGCCTGGGACGCGATCTTCATCGAGAATTCCAAGGTCGGTTACTCGCACTTCACCGCTCGGCGAATCGAGGAGCAGGGCGAGACCTTGTGGCAGCTCAGCACCGAAAGCCAGCTCACCTTGCAGCGTTTCGGCCAGTCGATCACGCAGCAGTTGACATTGACCAGCATCGAAACCCTGGACGGGAAGCTTCGCCGTTGCCGCAGCGAGATCACGGCCGGCCCCGTGGCGACGGTCACCGAGGGCCAGGTGGAAGGCGACCAGTTGATATTGCGGGTCACCACGCTGGGATCGACCGAAGTGAATCGGCTGGCCTGGCAAGCGGATTGGGGAGGTTTCTTCGCGACCGAACAGTCGCTGTTGCGCCAGCCGCCGCGGGCGGGCGAGCGGCGGACGCTGACCGCCCTGCTGCCCGTCTTCAACCAGGTGGGGCGAATCGAGTTGGTCGCCGGCCAAGAGGAGGAAACGGCGTTGCTGGACGGCAGTCGCCGCTTGCTGCGGATTGCCAGCACGTCGCAGTTGGGCCCGAACCGCATCGACTCGGTGCTGTGGGCCGATGCCACGGGCGATGTGCTCAAGAGCCAGGTCCCCGGGCTGAACCAATACGCTTACCGCACGACCAGCCAGATCGCTCGCCAGCCGGACCAGGCCGCGCCGTTCGATCTGGGTTTGGCTTCCGTGGTGAAGATCGACCGCCCTCTGCCGGAGGCCCACACGCGGCGGCGAGTGGTCTATCGGGCCGTGCTGCCCGAGGGTGATCCGGCCGCGGTGTTCGTATCGGAAGGCAGCCAGCAGGTGCGGCGCCTCGACGATCACACGGCCGAGGTGACGGTGCTGGCGGTGCGGCCGGGTCAGCCGGAAACGTTGGATCGCCCCGGCGCGGCGCCGGGGCCGGGCGACCGCCAGCCGAACAGCCTGATTCAGTCGGACGACGAGCGGATCGTGGCCATGGCCGGGCAAGTGGCTCCCGAGGAAGCCGACCCCTGGAAGCTGGCACTGGCCCTGGAATCCCACGTCAAGCGGGTGATCCGCAGCAAGAATTTTTCCCAGGCCTTTGCGACCGCGGCCGAGGTGGCCAGGTCGCTGGAGGGCGACTGCACGGAGCATTCCGTGCTGCTGGCCGCCTTGTGCCGAGCTCGCGGAATCCCCGCGCGGGTGGCGATTGGGCTGGTCTATTATCCTCAGGCTCAGGGGTTCGCCTACCACATGTGGAACGAAGTCTGGATCGGCGACCGGTGGATACCGCTGGACGGCACCCTGGGAATGGGAGGCATCGGCGGGGGACACTTGAAGCTGGCCCATGCCGACCTGGAGGGGGCCAACGCGTATGCCGCGTTCCTGCCGGTGTTTCGAGTGCTGGGACAATTGCGGTTACAGGTCATGGAGGTCGAGTAGCCGGCCGGGAAAATCCAGGCGACGCGGGACGGTGCCAGTTTCGCAACTCTAGAACTGAGCGAAGTTTCCGCTGATTTCCGGCAGCTTGGATTCCGGTCGGACAGTCGCTAAGATAACGTCCGGACGGACGAATACGCCTGCAAGGTAGGGACCGAATCTGGGGCGGTCCGCGCCGGTTCGCGATCTGCAACTTGGCGCGCCCTGGAACGGGCCGGTTTACGCCCAGTCAGATATGCGGTTCAACCTGGCAGTTCTCATCCGCGGATGTCGGCGTCTTTTCTTACCGGAGCTGAATGATGTCCCAATCAGAGCGTAAAGGAACCCGCGTCACGTTCCTCGACCAGACCGGCGCGAAGTCGGTCGAAGCGGTGATTGCCGACACGGTCACGGTGAAGCGGATTCTGCCGAACATCATTACCAAGATGAATCTGCCGGTGATGGGACCCGACGGGCAGCCGATGAGCTACAGCCTGGACCACAAGGAAGGCGGCAAACGGCTGTACGAGGAGCAGACGCTGGTGGCGGCCCACGTCCAGGACGGGGACCACCTGATCGTGTACCCCGAGATCGTCGCCGGCTAATGCAGGAGGTGTTGGATGCGTGAATCGCCCCGCGTGCGCCGGTTGCGAGCCGATTATCGGGCCATGCAGCAATTGCGTGCGGAGAGCTCGATCCTGAATTTCGAAGTGCCGGGCGCGTTGTATGGTGGTCCGCCGGAAAGCTATCGGGTGCAGTTTTTTGGCAAGGGGCTGTGGCGGCCCGAGCAGACCGCCGAGCCGCGGATCATGGACCGTCACGAGGTGACGATTCACCTGGGGGCCTCGTACCCACGAATGATGCCGGAGCTGGCCTGGAGGACACCCGTGTTCCATCCGAATATCTCGGCGGGCGGCGTCGTCTGCCTGGGCGGTTACAGCACGCACTGGGTGCCCAGCCTGACGCTGGACGAGTTGTGCACGATGTTGTGGGACATGGTGCGTTACAAGAACTACGATGTGGACAGCCCGTACAACCGCGACGCCGCCGCCTGGGCCCGCTCGCAGCAGCGTTTCAGATTGCCGGTCGATGCCCGCTCCATCCGCGACAAACTGGTCGGGTCGCGGCTGGAGGAGCTGCGAGCGCCGACCGGCTCACCGACCAGCTCACCGACCGGCGCCGATCGCGGCCCGGCGGACGACGTGCTGATTATCGACGACCCGTCGCAACTGGAAATTGTCGAAGCGGAAGTGATTGCGGCCGACCAGCCGGACATCCTGTTCCTCGATTGACGCGTCGTCCCGCAGGTCGGTGACGGGCTTCCGGCCCGTCAGACCAGAGAGACGAACTCCAGCCCTGTTTTCCAGTGAGGCGCGATCGGGGGCACCGCGTGAAGCCGACCCTGAAACCCGCTCCCGCTCCGGCGGGTTCCGCCAGCCGCCACCAGGTTGGCACATTGCACGCCGGTGCCGTCACGATCTATGTGCACGAGCCCGTCTTGGAGCGGATTCTGGCTTACAGCGAACAGGAGCTGCGCCGCGAGCTGGGCGGTTTCCTGATTGGCGGCCTGCATGAGGACGGCGGGAATTACGTCGAGATCCAGCATTATCTGCCGGCCGTCGACGCCCGGTCGCAGGTGGCTTCGCTGACGTTCACGCACGAGACGTGGTCGCGGCTGCGGCAACAGGTCGAAACCGAGTTTGCCGGTCAGTTGGTGCTCGGCTGGCACCACACGCATCCGGACCTGGGCGTGTTCTTGTCGGGATATGACCTGTTCATTCATCGCCATTTCTTCCCTCATTTCTGGCAGATCGCCCTGGTGCTCGACCCGGTGCGGCGGGAGTTTGCCTTCTTCCAGTGGCGAGCGGACGAGATCGTGGATTGCGGGTTTGTCTGCGTGGCCGTAGAACCGGGGTTGAGAACAATCGAGTCGAACAGCACCGGTTGAAACCTGAGACGGTGCCAGATGTAGCTCGACGCGTGAGCGAGGCGGCTACCGAGAGCGTGGACATTCCTCGCTGACGCCTTGGGTTACATGAGAGTCACGAAACGGACCCAACCCCGATATTGTTTGAGAGCCGGGTGCATGTCGCAGGAACAGTTTGTCATTGACGACGACGACCGTTACAGCCGCTTTCAGTTGATTGCCTGGTGGGATCAGGCGAAACTGGCTGCCGCCCGGATTCTGGTGGTGGGCGCCGGGGCGCTGGGCAACGAGGTGCTGAAGAACCTGGCGCTGCTGGGCGTGGGGCACGTGTTCGTCGTCGACTTTGATCACATCGAAAGTTCCAATCTCACCCGGTCGGTGCTGTTCCGGCAGCGCGATTGCGGTCGGCCCAAGGCGGTTGCCGCGGCCGAGGCATTGCGGGACCTGAATCCCGATATGCGAGTCACGCCGCTCTTGGCCAACGTGATCACGGACGTCGGGCTGGGCCTGTTCCGAGACGTCGACGTGGTGATCGGCTGTCTGGACAACCGGGAGGCTCGGCTGTGGGTGAACCGCTGTTGCTGGAAGGTCGGCACGCCTTGGATTGACGGCGGCATCCAGGAGATCAACGGCGTGGCCAAGGTGTTCGTGCCACCGGACGGGGCCTGTTACGAATGCGCGATGACGGAAACCGACTACCGGCTGATCAACTTGCGCTACAGTTGCCCCTTGTTGCGCCAGGAGGATCTGCAGGCCGGCAAGGTGCCCACGGCCCCGACCATTTCGTCGATGATCGGCGGCCTGCAGACGCAGGAGGCCTTGAAGCTGCTGCACGGCATGCCGGTCTCCGGCGGCCAGGCGCTGGTCTACAACGGCGTGGCGAACCGGTTTTACAACACGAGCTTCCCGCGCCGCGAGAATTGCCTGAGCCACGAGACGTATCCGGCGGCCGAGGAACTGCCGTTGACCAGCCAGCACACGGCGGACGAGCTGTTCCGGATGCTGGCGGCCGGCGGGGCGCCGGCCGGCACGCTGGCCCTGGAGCGGGATCTGGTGCTGGCCGTGGAGTGTGCTGGCTGCGACTACCGCCAGGAAATCATGCGTCCCTTGCACCTGGTCGGACTGCGCGAGGCGATCTGTCCCGGCTGCGGTCAGACCGCTCGCCCGGTGCTGGAGCACAACATCCCGGCCGGCCATCCCCTGGCCGCGCATCGCCTGGCGGAGCTTGGCGTGCCGCCCTACGACATTCTGCGGGTCGTGACGGATCGCGGAGAACGATTTCTTCTGCTGGCGGGCGATCGTCCGGAGGTACTGGACCCGGCCAGCCAGGCAAATGTTGAGCGACCGTGATGGACTCGGACATCGAATTCGGCGAAGTCGAACAATCAGCGCCCCGGCGGCAGCTCCGTCCCGATCAAAACAAGCACTACGCCGTGGCGGCCTGCGGGCAGCCGCGCGACAACGACCTGCCGATTTACGTCGACCTGGACGCGATGCTCGACATGGAACGGCACGCCCTGTCGGATACCAGCGTCGAGCTGGGGGGCGTGCTGCTGGGCGGCCAGTACGAGGATCACCAGGGGCAGCCGTTTGTCGTGGTGACGGACAGCCTGCGGGCGGCACACTACGAAAGCACCAAGGGCAGTTTCAAGTTCACGCACGATACGTGGAGCGAGATCTCGCGGCAGCGGGACGAGTTTCCCGACGACCTGTTGATCGTCGGCTGGTATCACACGCATCCCGACTGGGGCGTGTTTCTGTCCGGCATGGACATGTTCATCTGCGACAACTTCTTCAACAAGCCGCTGGACGTGGCCCTGGTGATCGATCCCTGCCGGGACGACCGGGGGATGTTCCACTGGACGGGGAATCCCCGCGACCGCATCCGGCGCACGAATGGCTTCTACCTGACCGCGTCACGATTCCGCTTGGAAGAACTTCAATCGTTCGCCGCCCGGCTGGAAGGGAAACTGGAGATGGCCGCCGATCCCCGCTTGCGCCAACTGCCTCCGGCAGGCGCCTCCTCGCCCACCGTGATTCACCTGGCCGAACCCCGCGGCGCCTGGCAGCCGCTGGCCGTGCTGGGAATGCTGAGCATGCAGTTCCTGCTGGTCGCCCTGCTGGCCTGGCGGATGCTCGGTCCCAGCCCCGCGGCGACCGAACCGGCGGCGGCCGGGCTGAGGCAAGTGGAAACCGAACGGAAAATGCTGGACCGGATCGTCGGCCAGCTCCAGGTGGCGCCCGACGGGCTGGTGACCCAGTTGCACGAGCAGCAGCGGGCCAACGAGCTGCTGACGGCCGCCAACCTCGGCCTGCACGCGGAAATCCAGGTGCTGCAGACCGATCAGGAGGCGACCCTCCAGCAGCAGCGGAAGCTGAACGACGAACTGGTCGCGCTGCGCAAGGATCTGGACGAGCTGCGGCAGACCAACCAGCAGCAGCGGACCAAGATCACGGGCCTGGAGAAGGAGCTGGTGGCGGCCAGCAATCCTGAAGGCGGCACGCCAACCAACTGGACCTTGATCATCGGAGGCCTGGTGGCGCTGCTGCTGGTCGGAGGCGGTGCGGCCGTGCTGGTCACGCTGCGGGAGCGGCGGGCGGAGGACGAACGGCACGGGGAGCCGGCGGCCGACGAACCTCGGTCCGGCGACTCGTCATCGGCGGAGTCGCCGGACGAAGACCGGCCTTGGTCAGGCGAATAACGTGCCAGGAAACCGCGCCGCCGACTCGGCGCCGCATCCTGGCGGGGGCACAATACGATGGGAGGAGTGTTCATGGACCAGCAGCAACGCCAGGCCCGTTTGAGGGTCGACCTGGAAACGCTGACGGCCTTGAAGCAGGTCAGCCCGATCCTGGATTTCAGCTCGACGGGGCAGCCGCCCGACCGGTACACGCTGGTCTTTCGCGGACGTGGCTTGTGCCGCGAGCCGGCCGCGGCCGGCCAACTGGTGCTGGTGGACGAGCATCGCTGCGAACTGCGACTGTCGTATTCCTATCCGGAACATGCTCCGGACGTGCGCTGGTTGAGCCCGATCTTTCATCCCAACGTGTCGTTCAGCGGGTACATCAATCTGCGCGACATCGGGATCCCCTGGGAATCGCGGGTCGGGCTGGACGTGGTCTGCGAACGGCTGTGGGACGTGGCCCGCTTCGCCACGTTGAACCTGGAACGGGCGGCCAACTTCGCCGCCCAGAACTACTTCTGGCAGCAGACCGACTGGAGCTTGCCGACGGATCCACGGCCGCTGCGCGGGCTGGTGTACCCGTCGGCCGAAAACCTGGTGCAGTATGAGCTGCGGGGGCAAGCGGAGGCCCCCATCCTGCGAGCCCGACCAGCCGCCGATGTGCTGTTCATTGGCGAGGATACGCCCGTGCCTCCGGACCCGTTGCCTCTGGCCCCCGTGCCACGGGGCAATGTCTGGCAGGCGCGCCGGGCTCCGACCGGCCCAGCCGCGGCGCAGCCCGGCCGCGACGACGACGTGCTGTACATCGGAGACGACTAGTGGAATGCTTCATGGCCTTCGTGGTGATGGTGATTGTCGTGTTCATCGCCGTGATGACGACCATCACCCGCGGCGGCGGGCGTTCGACTGGCCGAAACATGCTGTTTCGCGAAGCGGCTCACCGGCTGCACGGCGTCTACCAGCCGACCGGCCCGTTCTCGCCGCCGCGTGTGCAGTTTCGCCACGGCTCGGTGACGGCCACTCTGGATGCGGGATACGACTCGCGAGCCAGCGGATCGCCGTTCCTGAGCTTGTGGTTGCCGTGGACCAACCGCCAGTTTGAGTGCACGCTGATCTCGCGGAACGCAATGGATGACGGGCGGGCCGGAAGCCCGCCGTCGTCCACGGGCGTCAACGCATTGGTTGAGGGCTTCCACGCCGAATCGCCCTTTCCCGAGCAACTGCGGCGACTGCTCAGCGAAGGCTTTCAGTGGCAACTGCAGCGGCTGCTCCATGCCGGCGACCTCGGCCCTCTGCGGGTGACCATCGGCCAGGGCACCCTGAAGATCCGCAAGCTGATGGTCTGCCGGCACGCCGCGGAGCTGGACGAGTTCGTACGGCTGGCGCTCGACCTGTACGATCAAGCCATTCTCACGCAGACCGAGGGCATCGAGTTCATCGATGGCGATCAGGTGCAGATCGTCGACGACGCTCGCTGCCAGGTCTGCGGCGACGCCATCACCAGCGACATGGTGTTCTGCCGCCGCTGCAAGACGCCCCATCACCAGGAATGCTGGCACTACTACGGATCGTGTTCGACCTACGGCTGCCGCGAGACCCAGTATCGCATCCCGCCGCAAGCCAGTCCGGTGCAGCAGCCGCCGGAAGGAAACGTCAAGGAGTAGTCGGTGCAAATCGCCTTTCCGATCGTCGGGCTGGCCGCCATCGTCGCGGCCCTGCTGGCCGGGCTGATCTTCTACACCGAACGAATCCGCCGGATCAATCAATTGTATCGCGGGTTGCGCGAACGGTTCGGCGGCGAGCTGCTGCCGGCCGGTCTCTGGCAGCACCCGCAACTGGTGTTTCCCTATCACGGAGGCCAGGTGCTGGTGGGAACCGAGTCCACCGGGGGCGGCTCCGAGTCGGTGCAGACCGTGCTGCGGATCCCCTGGCCCGACCCGGACGTGTACCTGGAACTTTACCCCCGCCGCTTCTACATGGGTGTCATCCGGTTGTTGGGCGGACAGGATATCCGCACGGGAACGCCGCGATTCGACGGCGACTACTTCGCTCGCGGCAGCGATGCCGAGCGGGTGCGGAGCTTGCTGAACGCCGGAGTGCAGACGCAGGTCGAGCTGCTGCGGAACCTGACCGCGCAACGCGATTTCTACCTGCTGATCGCTCAGGGCGAACTGTACCTGCGTAAACGGGGCGGCCTGAGCGATCTGCCGCGTTTGATTCGTTTCACCATGCTCGGACTGGAACTGTACGAGCAGGCGATGCTGACCAACATGGCGGGGATTGAAATCGTGGCCGAGCGGCTGGTTCCGGCAGCAGCCGCGGACGGGGTCGTCTGCTGCATCTGTGGCGACGGAATCGGCGCCGACGTGGTGTTCTGCCGCGACTGCCAGACACCGCATCACTTCGACTGCTGGACCTGGTCCGGCAAGTGCTCAATCTATGGTTGCGGCGGCACGCGGTATGTGACCGGACGCCGGGCCGCGCGAGCCGCGCAGACCGCACGCAAGACGCGCACGTGAAGCGCTGCGCGGCCGAGCGGCTGGCTCACTCGCGCCGCTTCACACCTGCCACTGGCGTCCGCTGGGAAGGTGCGTCGCGACGATCACAGGCCGGCCCGCGGCAGTCGGTTCCCAGCAGAAGCTGAACGGCAGTTGCCGGGAGGCGATGCTCTGGCCGTCGCCGAGCGCCGACGATTCGGCCAGTTGCCAGCGGCCCGATTCCAGCCGGCACAGCTCCAGCCGCCACGGTTGCCGATCGACCACCAGCAGCTCGCCAACCCGCACGCGGGAGTAGAATTCAAGCTTGTCGCGGGTGCGGTCTTGAGAGCTGACGATCTCGACGGCAAAATCCGGTCCACCCTGCCAGTAGCTTCCCCGGTTGACTGCCGCTCCCGACGGCAGGAACACGGCCACGTCTGGGATGCGGTAGTTCTGCTGCCAGTCATCGCTGCGGTCGCTGACGTTCACTCCCGCGCGCACCTGGGCCAGGCCGGGCCAGCCGAGCGCTTCCTGGAAGATGGCCGTGAATCGCGTCACCAGTTCCTGGCGCTCGTCGTCGGCCAACGGAACCATCACGTAGACTCCCTCCCAGACCTCGTCGCGCTGGTCCGCACCCGAAGCCGACCGCTCGGCACGCAACGACAACTCCAGTTCCGCGTCCAGGATCAGCGTGGGCATGGTCGGCGTCTCCGCGACGGAAAACGTGCGAGGTCCGGAGCCGGCCGAGCGGTCACGGCTTCGGCTGGGCCGCTGCTTCCGGCAAGGTGAAGTCGGCGATAAACAGTTGGCTGGAATGGTCCGGCGTGCGGGTGCTGGTCCACATCAGTTGCTGGCCATCGGGCGAGAACACCGGCAACACGTCGGCGGCGGCCGAGTCGGTGATGCGGGTGACCTCGCGGCCCTGGAACTTGCCGTCCTGGACCTCGTAGCGCATCAGCCACAGATCGTAATTCGGCCGGGCTTGCGGATCCGAATGGTCCGCTCCCGACCAGATGATGTACGGCCGCGTGGGATGCCAGTACGGTCCCCAGTTCACGCCGTTGGTGTCCGTCAGGGGCACTTCATGCTTGCCGTCGATGCCGATCACGTACAACTGCAGATAGTCCTTCTGCTTGCGGTCGCTGCGGAACACCACCCAGTTGCCATCGGGCGAGATGAATGGTCCGCCGTCGTAACCGGGCGCGTTGGTCAGTTGGCGGACATCGGAGCCGTCGGACCGCATCACGTACAGGTCCGGATCCCCGTCGCGATCGCTGCAGAAGGCGATCAGCTTGCCGTCGGGCGAATACGCCCCCTCGGCGTCATAGCCGGGAGCTTCGGTCAGCCGCCGGAGTATCTTGCCATTTAAATCGGATTCGAACATGTCCATGTGCGGATCGAAGTCCCAGGCATACCGCCGGCGGCGGCCCGATCGCGCGTCCTCCTCGGCCTGCTGCCGGGCTTGCTCCTCGGTGGCGTACAGCTCCGGGTCCAGGTGGCTGGAGGCGAACAGCAGCCGCTGGCCGTCCGGCGAGAAGTAGCTGCAGGTCGTGCGCCCCCGGCCGGGGCTGATCAGCTTGGGGCGGTCGCCGTCGAGGGGCTGCGTGTAGATCTGATAAAACGGGTACTCGCGGCGGATGGCCTGATACACGATGGTTCGTCCATCGGGTGCAAAGTACCCCTCGCCGGCCTTCTCAAAACCGGTCGTCACTTGCCGGACGTTGTTCAGGTAACGGCCTTCCACGGACGGCTTGGCAGACGGCGGCGTTTCCTGGGCGGTGGCTCGCGGGACGCCCAGGACCAGGGCCAGGGGGATCACGGCCAGTGGGATCAGGGCCACTGTGACTAGGCCCATGAGGGGGGCGAAACGGCTGGCTAGGCCAGTGCGCTGTCGGGCCGCCGTCCCAGCATCACGGTAACGGGAGAGCATTGAATCGGGCACGTTGTTCGCTCCAAGGCCAGGGCGAGCCGCGGCGGGGCGTCTGACGAGGCCGGCCGGGGACCGCTGAGGTGGGAAATCTTGGCGAAAGGTGTCGGGCGAGACGGCGGTGCCAGGCCGCCGGCCGCACCGGGGCTATCGTCCGCCGCCACAAGGCGTATTATACGGCATCCATTCCAGGAGCGGGAGCGAATGAAGATCTACACCAAGACGGGCGACCAGGGGGACACCGGGTTGTTCGCCGGGCCGCGCGTCTCGAAGGACCACCCCCGGATCGAGGCCTACGGGACGGTGGACGAGCTGAATGCGGCGATCGGACTGGTTCGCGTGCATGCGCTGGCCGAGGAGTCGGACCGGTTGTTGCACGACGTGCAGAACGACCTGTTCGCGCTGGGAGCCGAGCTGGCCACGCCCGACCCGGCCGCTCACGGGATGGACTTGCTGGGGGAGGATCGGGTCGGGATGCTGGAGCGGGCGATCGACCGCATGGAGAGCGAACTGCCGAAGTTGACGCAGTTCGTGCTGCCGGGCGGCGCGCCCGCGGCCGCCGCCCTGCACCTGACTCGCGCGATCGCTCGGCGGGCCGAGCGGCGGGTGGTCACGCTGTCGCACACCGACCAGCCAGTCGCGGCGCGCGTGGTCCGGTATCTGAACCGGCTGGGAGACATGCTGTTCGTGATGGCTCGCCTGACCAATCAGCAGGCCGGCTGGGCGGATCGCCCGTGGACCAAACCGGAAGCGGGACAGGAAACGGGCGGGCAGTAATGCCTTGCGAACTCTTTACGACGCGGCTGGGGAAGTCTAGGTTGAGAGCACTTTTTCTTCGGGCACAAGACGGGGAGCGGAAGATGAACGCGCGCCAATGGTTCGCCAGACACGGCGGCCTGCTGCTGGTCCTGGTGGGGATGGTGGGCTTAATCGGGAGTCTGGCGCTGCCAGTGGCCGCTCAGACCAGCGGGGATGCGCCGGGCGCGTCAACCGGCGCGGGGTCCGAAGCGGGGTCCGAAGCGGGGTCCGATGATGGCTCGCCGGCAGAGCCTGATCCGAGGGACGCGGCCATTGCCGAGGCGGCTCAGACGGGGCACAACGCCTGGATGCTGACCAGCGCGGCGCTGGTGCTGTTCATGACCGCTCCGGGCCTGGCGATGTTCTACAGCGGCCTGGTGCGGCGCAAGAACGTGCTGTCGGTGATGATGCAGTGCGTGTTCCTGATGGGGTTGATGACCGTGGTCTGGGCGCTGTGGGGATATTCGCTGTCGTTCGGCGGGGTGCCGGACAGCCAGGAGTTTCCACACAACCCGTACGTGGGTTCGCTGCAATACATCTTCATGAACAACGTGCAGATTGCCGCCGACGGCACGGCGCCGATGGCGGGAAACATTCCGGAATTGACCTTCATGGCGTTCCAGGGAATGTTCTTCATCATCACGCCGGCCTTGATCTGCGGGGCGTTCGCGGAGCGGATGAAGTTCAGCGCGATGGTGATTTTCCTGGTCCTCTGGGGAACGCTGGTTTACTGCCCGTTGTGTCACTGGGTGTGGGACGCGGGGATCCTGGCGCGCGGGGCTCCCGGTGCCTGGGCGGGCGGCGCGCTGGACTTTGCGGGTGGGACGGTGGTGCACATCAGTTCGGGCGTCTCGGCGCTGGTCTGCGCGTTGCTGATTGGCCGGCGTTTGGGGTTTGGCACCGAGGACATGCGCCCGCACAACATGACCTACACGGCGTTGGGCGCGGGCATGCTGTGGGTCGGCTGGTTCGGCTTCAACGCGGGTAGCGCGCTGGGGGCCACGGCCGTGGCCGCCAGTGCGCTGGTGGTGACGCATTTCTCGGCGGCGGCCGGGGCGGTGGCTTGGGCCGGTCTGGAGTGGATTCAGCGGGGCAAGCCCAGCGTGCTGGGCGCGGCGTCCGGGGCCGTGGCCGGCCTGGTCTGTATCACGCCCGCGTCGGGTTTCGTGCAGCCGATGCCGGCCCTGGTGATGGGTGCCGCTGCGGGACTGGCCTGTTACTTCGCCTGCAGCACGCTCAAGGCTCGCCTGGGTTACGACGATTCGCTGGACGCGTTCGGAGTGCACGGCGTGGGAGGAACGCTGGGTGCCGTGCTGACCGGCGTGTTCGCCTCCAAGGCGGTGGGCGGCACCGATGGTCTGCTCTACGATCCACCGGGCGGCGCCCAGTTGCTGCTCGGTCAAATTGTCGCCGTGGCGGTGACGGTCCTGTTCGCGGCGGTGGCCACGTTCATTCTGCTGAAGATCCTGGACGCCACCATCGGGCTGCGGGTCTCGCAGGAGGACGAGTACCGGGGGCTGGACCTGGCCGAACACGGCGAGGAAGGCTACATCTTCAACTAGGTCTGGGCTAGGATAAGGCAGGCGTCCTCGGCGAAAGAGGCGGAAACAGTCCACAGGAGCAAGTGAGCGATGAAGAAGATCGAGGCGATTATCCGGCATTTCAAGCTGGAGGACGTCAAAGGCGCGCTGACGGAGCACGGCATCCACGGGATGACGGTGTCGGAAGTCCGCGGTTTTGGCCGGCAGAAGGGGCACACCGAGATGTATCGCGGCACCGAGTATGCCGTGGACCTGGTGCCCAAGCTGAAGATCGAGGTGGTCTGTTCGGACGACAATCTGCGGGCCGTGGTGGATACCATTCTTCGCACGGCTCAGACCGGCGCCATCGGCGACGGCAAGATCTTTGTGACCAACCTGGAGGATGCGATCCGCATTCGCACGGGCGAGCACGGCGAAGAGGCGCTGTAGCTGGTGCAGCCGGCCAGGATGGGCGCCCCGGAGCGGCGGGGAGTCCAGGGACGTGGGGCAACCAGGGCCGGAGCGGCCTCGAGGAACAACGGTGGGCATCATGCAACCCGGACCACGACTGCGCCCGGCGGTGCTGGCCGCTCGCGAGCGGCTGGAGCGGGGTCGGGCCAAGCTGCGGACGTTGCACGATTCCCAGGCTCCCGCGGTGCAGGTTTGCAATTACCTGGCCGACCTGTTGGACGGAATTGTCCTGGACCTGTACCAGGCGGCGGTGGCGGAGGCGGGCCAGGGCGAACTGGAATCGCGGATCTGCCTGGTGCCGCTGGCCGGATACGGCCGGCGGGACTTGGCGCCGTTTTCCGATCTGGACTTGATGCTGCTCTATGCGCCAGGAGCGAAGGACCAGGTCGCTCCGGTGGCCCGGCTGCTGACGCAGCACCTGTGTGACGCCGGCTTGACGCTGGGCAACAGCTTTCGGACGCCGGCGGAAGCTTGCCGGCTGGCCTTGCAGGACGCGACGATCTTCACTTCGCTGGCCGAGGCCCGGTATCTGAGCGGCAGCGCGCAACTGTACAACCAGTTCGCCCATCGTCTCCGCCAGTATGCCCGCCGGCACCGCCGCTCGCTGATCGCGGCCGTGGAGCGCGAGCGGGGCAAGGAGCGGCTGGAGTATGGCGAAACGGTCTATCTGCTCAAGCCCAATCTGAAGCGTTCGCCGGGCGGACTCCGCGACCTGCAGTTGGCTCGCTGGATCGGTTTTGCCCGCTACGGCGAATCGGAGCTGGAACTGCTCAAGCGGATGGATGTCCTGTCGCCGAGCGACCTGGAGCGGATGCGGTCGGCCCACGCCTTCCTGCTCAGGCTGCGCAACGAACTGCACTTCGCCGCCGGCAAGCCGCAGGACGTGCTCGGACGCCACGAACAACTGCGGCTGGCGGAACGGTTCCAGTACCGCGGCAGCGCCGGCGTGCTGCCGGTGGAAGAGTTCATGCGGGATTATTTCGAACACACCAGCGAGGGACGTTACGCGGTGGACCATTTTCTGGCCTCGGTCCACTGGCGGGACGATCCGCGGCGCATTTTCCGCCCCCTGTTCGCTCACCGCGTGGAGCGGGATTTCCGCGTCGGGCCGATCCACATCAGCGCGACCCGCCGGGGGCTGGCCAGGGTCTGCGGCGACCTGGAGCAGGTGCTCTGGCTGATGGATTTGGCCAACCAGTACGGGACGCGGATCGAACACGAAACGTGGCAGGCGATCCGCTCGGCGATGACCCGTTGCCCCGATCTGGAACTGACGCCCGCCGCCACCCAGCGGTTCCTGGCTTTGATGTCCAGTCCTGGCCGGTTGGCCGACCTTCTCCGCCGGCTGCATGAAACGCGAGTGCTGGAACAGCTCATCCCGCCGCTCAAACACGCCCGCTGCCTGCTGCAGTTCAACGAATACCACAAGTACACGGTGGACGAGCATTGCTTGCGGGCCGTGCAGTGTGCCACGGACTTCCAGCAGGATCCGCGGCCGGTGGGCGAGGCGTATCGGGGGATCAAGCAGAAGCGGATTCTGCACCTGGCTCTGCTGATGCACGACCTGGGCAAGGGCTATCCCCAGGACCACAGCGAAGTCGGCCTGCGGCTGGCGGCCGAAACGGCGCGGCACCTGGGCTTGCCCGCGCACGATGCCGAGACGCTGAAGTTTCTCGTCCACAAACATCTGCTGATGACCCACCTGGCCTTCCGGCAGGATTTGAATGACGATTCGGTCAGCCTCAAACTGGCGGTCGAAGTCGGGTCGCAGGAGATGCTGCAGATGCTGTACGTGCTCTCGTGCGCCGACCTGGCGGCGGTCGGCCCGCACGTGCTGAACAGTTGGAAGCTGGAACTGCTGACCGAACTGTTCGAGCGGGCCAGGTGGCACCTGTCGGACGATGCCTTCGGAGCGCCCTCCCGCCTCCGCTCGCACCAGCTCCGCCAGGAGGTGCTGGAACTACTGCGCTCCGCCCGCGACATCCAGGATCTGAACTGGTGGCGGCAGCAGGTCAACGGCCTGCCCGACAGCTACCTGCGGCAGCGCACGGCCGGCGAAATCGTGCAGGATCTCAAGCGGCTGCACGACCTGCCGGCGGATCAGGCCGTGGCCTGGGGACGCTACCTGGAAAGCCGCGAGGTGACCGAGTACACGGTGGTCGCCCACGAGGAAATGACGCGCGGCATCTTTCACCGGCTGACCGGGGCCCTGACGCGGAAGAGCCACCAGATCCTGTCCGCCGAAATTCACACCCTGCACGGCAACCTGGTGCTCGACCGCTTCTACGTCGAAGACATGCACTCCAGCGGCGCGCCGCTGCCGGCGCGCCTGGAGGAGGTCAGCGCGGCACTGGTGCGGGCCTTGACCGAGCCGGCGGGCGAGCAGCCAAGTTTTCCCAGCCACTGGCGCGACCGCGAGGCACGCGCGACGGCCTCGCTGAACCAACTGCCCCCGCGCGTGCACTTCGATAACAACTCGTCCGACCGCCACACGGTGGTGACCGTTTTCGCCTACGATTTCATGGGCCTGCTCTACACGATCGCTCGCGCCCTGTTCGACGCCGGACTGTCGGTCCAGGGCGCTCGCATCAGCACGCACCTGGACCAGGTGGTCGACGTGTTCTACGTGGTGGACGAGCGGGGACGGAAGCTGGAAGACCCGCCGCGGCAGCAACGGCTGCGTGAACACCTGCTGCGCGAAATCCAGCAGCGGCAAGACAGCGACTTGCAGGCGTCGCCCGGTTGAAGTGGCAGCGGTGTGTGGATGGGTGCGGCAGAAACAGGGGGCTGACGCCCCCCGCTCGCCTCTGGGCTGACGCCCCCCGCTCGCCTACATCTGGGGCAGCGGCGTGGACGGGTGTCGCCGAGCGGATGCGGGAGGCGCGGGGAAGCGGTGCCGGAACCAGACCCGCTCCCACAAGTTGGCCCGCCGCAGATTCGGGTCGCGGCGATCGACCACGTGCCGCTTGCCGCTCCGGGTCAGCACCAGCAGCGAGTCCTCGCCGCGCTGTTCGAGCACCACCCAGAATTTATCCACGTGGTACCGGTACCCTTCGCCTCGCAATTCGGGCGTCACCGCACGTGCCCAGGGGCCCGGCGAATTGCCGTGCTTCAGCTTGCGGAAGATGATGAAGGTGCCGGGGCGAATGCTGTCACTGACCATGCCTAACCTCCCCAAAGACGTCCCTGTTGGAGATGCCACGCTCGACTGTCCAGGACCGGTCCCCGCGACGGGAACCGGCCGCCGACCTTGTTCACGCCATCGCTGGCGGGGTCCAGACCCGACGCATGCGGACGTAAGAACGACGTCCATGCCCGACGCAATATGCCCTTTCGGCATGTACCCATTATTAAGAACAGGTGACTTTTTCGCAAACCGAAAAATTTGGGCCGCAAGCACTGGCCGAAGATTGCCGGGCAGGAGCGTCCGAGAGGCTTGGCGGCCAGTTGAAATGCTCCGGACGGCAGGCAGGCCTCGAAGTGCAGCCCCGGTGCAGGCAGGCCGTCTCGAATTCCGGCAGGCCGGAACGCGGGGCCTGGACTGGGACTGAGAATGCGGCAGCGCTAGCGCCGAGCGGCCAGGCCCCAGACGCGGGCTTCCTCCACCCAATAGGATTCCCCCGACTCCTCGTCGATCAGAACCTGATCGGCCCCTCGAAACTCGCGCGTCAGCTTCCGCCGAGACAGTGCCAACTGGCTGAACTGCTCGGCCGTCACCCGAAACCGGCCGCGCCCCGCTTGCCCCGCGCTGGGAGCGTTGAAGCGGGAAGGCGATGTGGTCGTCATGGTGGGACTCCTGGGAGGATCGCAGGCGGGTGCTAGCACCCAGGATTAGGATGGCGATTGCTTTGGATGCCGTCAATTATCGCCTGCTGGAATGCCGCGAATTCGCCGAAACTTAACATGCCGCGGCCTCCAGTTTCCGGGGTCGTATGACCCGTTAGCGGCAGTTTGAGCGCGTCCCGGCCGGTTGTGCCACTCCCGGTGGTCGGTTCCGACACAAACGGCCCTTTGGCCCGCAAGGCCCGCTTGAGGCCAATCGGGCGACATAGTAGGTGGAGCGATTGTCCCCAATCGCTCTTCCGGCCGAAGGCCGGACCGCGCATCCGGCCCTTTTGCCCGCAGGACCCGATTGAGGAAAATCGGGCTACCCAGTTGGTGGAGCGATTGTCCCCAATCGCTCTTCCGGCCGAAGGCCGGGCCGCGCATCCGGCCCTTTGGCGCGCAAGACTCGATTGAGGCCAATCGGGCTACACAGATGGTGGAGCGATTGTCCCCAATCGCTCTTCCGGCCGAAGGCCGGACCGCGCATCCGGCCCTTTCGCCCGCAGGACCCGATTGAGGAAAATCGGGCTACCCAGTTGGTGGAGCGATTGTCCCCATTCGCTCTTCCGGCCGAAGGCCGGACCGCGCATCCGGCCCTTTTGCCCGCAGGACCCGATTGAGGAAAATCGGGCAACCCAGATGGTGGAGCGATTGTCCCCAATCGCTCTTCCGGCCGAAGGCCGGCCCGCGCATCCGGCCCTTTGGCGCGCAAGACTCGATTGAGGCCACTCGGGCTACACAATTGGTAGAGCGATTGTCCCCACTCGCTCTTCCGGCCGAAGGCCGGCCCGCGCATCCGTGCCTTTGGCGCGCAAGACTCGATTGAGGCCAATCGGGCTACCCAGTTGGTGGAGCGATTGTCCCCAATCGCTCTTCCGGCCGAAGGCCGGGCCGCGCATCCGGGCCTTTCGCCCGCAGGAACCGATTGAGGAAAATCGGGCTACCCAGTTGGTGGAGCGATTGTCCCCAATCGCTCTTCCGGCCGAAGGCCGGACCGCGCGTCCGGGCCTTTGGCCCGCAGGACCCGATTGAGGACAATCTGGCTACACAGTTGGTGGAGCGATTCTCACCAATCGCTGTTGGAGGATGTCAGACCCTGCGCGCACACCGCCGGAGCAAGTCGCCCGCCGCTCATCCGTTCTTCCGTACCCCGTCGTCTCAGGCGGTCCGCCCAGCGTGTGTAGATGCCGCGTCTCGAAGTTGCCTGACGAGCAGCTTGGCCCTCATTGCCGATCGATTTCAGCCCGCCTATCCCCGGCCGCGTCTTCCCTTTCCCTTCGCCGGACCAGTCAGTCACCACTCCAACCGCTGATCGCGCCGCCCGACCGCTTAATTCTTGGGTGTCTGACCTTTGTGTCCTGACAACCGGAATCCTCGCTACCACCGGACCCTTACCGAGCGGCCTGGACGGTGCCCGAGCCAGCGCGGCGCGCGCGGATGGGCGCGAGATCGCGCGGCGCAAAAAGAGAGCTGGCAAGGATGCCAGCTCAAGGCCTTCGCAGGATGCGCGTCCGCGCTGCGATTAAGTTCAACGTCGGCGGTAACGGGGCCGCCGACAATTGACTAAGAATTCAATGTCTGCTTCATCTGGCGGCTCCCGTTCACCGCATGATGTACGCCCGGCATGGGCGTGATTGTTGTGGGGTGCAAGTCCCCTGTACGAGACTGGAAACTGTCGGAGATCAGTATACCAAATGAACCCCTCCGAGAGGCAAGTACAAGACGAGGGCAACTGCGGCCGGGTGACCGGCGGTGGGAAGGAAGCCCGCGGATGTATGGGTAAGCGCCGGGTCTGTCCACTCCCACCCGGATGCATCCACGTCAAAGCTGCGAGGCTACGAGTAAGGCTTGCCTGAAAGGTCGGAACGCCGGGGAGCGATCCACGGCGGGCGAGACAGAACTCAGCAGAGGTCATCGTACTGACCCTCGAAAGCCAATCGAGACAGGAAGGACCGAACGATGA
>JAGFJK010000336.1 GCA_024102795.1 Pirellulaceae bacterium | reverse complement strand
CCGCGCGCGCCAGCATGCCGCGACCATGCTCACATCAAAGTACCCCGCTCGCAGGCACGTACTTGCGTTCGGGGGTACTCGTGCCTGTTACTGACCGCAATACAACAGGATCCCGTGAACGGCTACGGTGAAAGCGTTCTTCGCAGCGGGCGCAGTAAAACAATTCGACGACCAGGTCCCACAGGTGCGGAACCTTGTCTTTTTTGGGACCACGCGGCCCCTTCTTCAGTTCCGCCAACCGGCTCTGCACGGCGAAGAACAACTCATCATCGACAATGCGAAGCTCCTCGCAGAGGAACTTCTCCACCTCGCTGTCGGGTTGTTCAATCTGCCGCGAGTAGTCCCGCTTGGTCGAAAACTCGTTCCGCTTGCGACCAAACTCCCAGCGACCGGTGTACGCAATCCGCGAGAGCATGCGGCGGTAGGCGTTATAGGTCATGTAACCTTTGGTCGAGCGCGGATCAGCCGGGCCGCCATCGGCGACCCACTTCCGCCAACCCTGCTTGATCGGCATGCCATCGCGGATCAGCTTGTAGTGCTCCACGATCATCTCGGCCACATCCGGTCCGTCGTCCGAGTCTTCAGAACTCGACTCGTCGGACTCTTCGCGAGATTTCCGATCCACTTCCGGCACGGTGCGTGTCAGTCCGCGATTGGTCGCCGGAGCGTCCGGCAGTTCCTTGCGACGGTAGCCGACCGGCAGGGCGCCGACCGTGTAGCCGCGAGCGAACAGACCCTTCAGACCGGCGCGAACGTGGTCGGCCGTCGCTTCGATCACCATGTCGTCCACGATCCCGTGGACCTGGAACAGCATCCGCCAGGCTTTCGTGTCGGACGTGTCGATCCCCTGCGTGACCGAGATCGCTCGCAAGCCTTCCTCGACCACTTCCTGCTGGATCAACTGGTAGCCTTTGAAGGCCTGACGATAGAGGCGCGACGCCTTGAACACCAGCAGCACGGTCGCGTACCGATTCTTGAGAATCAACAGCATGCGATCCAGACCTTCGCGACGAGCCCGGTAACCGCGTTGCGCTTCATCGACGCACACGAACTCTGGAGGGCAGTAAATGCCCTTGGTGGCCGCGTGCTGGACGCTGGTCCGCACCTGATCGGACGTGCTGTGCTGCCGCTTCGAACTGAAGCGACTGTAAATCGTGCCGGTGTCGAGTCCTTGTCCCAACGCCCAGGCGATCCGCTCGGCAAGCGGAGCGGCGGGATCGAAACCGGAGAGGTCGATGTCGGTTTTTTCGGCGGCCTCTTGCCACCACTCGTGAATGTCGCGGGCGAGTTCTTGATTGGCAGCGCCCGCATCAGGAAGTTGAAAAGCCATGATTCGGCCCTCCATTAGTTGTGCTGAGCGATAGCGCCGCTTCCTGGCGGCGTACCTATAAGGCAACCGCGCCTCAAGGTCGCATCAGCGATTACGAAACGCGGGCAACAGTACGGATCGCCGATCACACCGCGGTCACAGCGTGTGATTTATGAAAGGAACGCGGTGACCACGCAGAAAAGTCTGCGCAGGCGAGAGAGAAAGAAGGCGCAGGAGTCGCGCTGGAACTACAGTCGCTGACATTGGGCGCGACAAAATGATTGGTGCGCTACTATTGCGCACTGATGCGTTGCTGGACCTGACTCCGCAGTCGGTTCAATTCCTCGACGGCAGCGTCGATCGCGGGGAGTACATTCGCAGCATCGTCGGTATCGGTGGACACAACTTCGTCCAAGAAGATGCCAACCTGCTGACAGACGTCGCGGAGCCATTCGGCGATGCTGACGCGCTCGTGCTTGTTGGTCGACTTGCGGCGTTTCTTCTTCGGACTGGACTTCCGACTTTTCCGTTTTCGCTTCCGATAGGCCTCTTGAACAGACAGCCCGTCGACGGAATTCTCAGTGTCGAAAGTTCGCTGGATGGCGCGGGCCTTCGACGCCCTGGTTTTGTCGATTCCCAGTTCGTCCAAAAACTTCGCCCACTGGCCATGGGAGAATTGTCGCCGCGCCAGGTTCAGCGCCAGGCCGAGTTGCCAGTAGGCCCGCGCGAGCGACTGCTCATCGGCGTCAATTTCTTGATGACGTGCCCGAGCGAACTCGCCAAGTCGCTCAACGTCCCAGGCTTCATTCGGCTGCTCGTCCAAAAGTTGCGACTCGCAACTTTTCCCATCCCGCTGTTGAACGCTCATTGAACTGCTCCGTATTTGAATTCGGGTTTCTCCGAACCGTCCACGAAGCAGCGTAAAGATCGGGGATCACACGGCAGTCACACGCTGTGATAAGTCAGCAACAATCGTCGAAAAGGCCTGATCAGCTGCGGCTTGGCCAAGACGCAAAAGCTAAGATTCCCCTCAAAGGATTATGCCGCGAAAAACGCTTGAATTTAGCAAGCCCTTTGCAGGCAACCACTTACGAAAGGCGAGTGAGTGCGTGCGAGCTGGCGATCAGATGCCAGGATGCCGTTTAGCTTTGAATCGAGGAGAATTCATTCCGGTCGACTGTCCACTCGTCGGCGCCCAGTCGTTCAAGGTCCAGAACCTTGACTTCGGACGGCTGCAAGTCGATGTAGCACTCGCCTCGCGGTACTTTTTCAAGGTGCGCGGCGAGCTGAACAGCCGGCGAACCGACTTCAGCGTTTCTCAGATGCTTGCATAGATTGAATTTTCGGACACTGAGCGCGCGGTTGTCCATAACTCCCGACAAATCGTATTGGTCAATACCATCAAGTTGTTCAGCGTGCGCGGCAAGGTGAAGAAGCATTTCCCACGAAGCCGATTTGCGATTCCAGTTGATTCCCAATTCAACTGCGTCCCAAAACACCAGGCGGGGTTTCGTCACAACAACAAGGCGATGCTGAGTCCGAGCTTCATTGATGATCTCCTCGGGCGACAACTCGCGCCGATATAACTCGGCGACATCGTTAATCGCTGCCAACACTTGCTGGATCGCATCCATGACCACGATGCTGGCCTGTCGGCGACCCGATTCCTGAATCGTCCTGGCATCGACCTGGTCATACTCGATGAGTTCGAATAGCCGTCTGAACTCAAGACCGAGTATGCCAGCCTTCGCTTGGTAGATATCTTCCCTCAAATCCAACCACGGCAACTCTGGTCTGGGATGATAGGCGATGTAAACCTGCATCAAAGTGCAACAAGCATCTCGCATGCGACCGTCGTCGCCTGACAAACAGGTTGCTTTGAGATTTTCGACACATTTGTCGAGGTGAATCATCGTCATGAAGAACGGTTCATATTCTCCGTGCGGATCATCGGACGTTTTCATGATCCGTACAAGCATCTGATTCCAGACTCCCTTCAAGTGATGCACCCAGAAGTCGATGCGGGCAAACAGCATCCGCGTAATACAATCGCCCAGCACGGGAATATTCGGTCGAAACTTGGTGAACGCGTCATCGAAAGACGAATCATCGGATGCCACGAACAAATGATCTTCGAGGTAGGGAAAATCGAGGCTCATGACCAGGTCGAACCAGGGCTGTTCGGCCATCTTCTCGGCGATGCAGCGTGTATCCTCTTCAGCCTTTGTCTCTTCTGTCTCTTCTTGTAGCGACGAAGTGCCGTATTTCAGCTCGTTCAACTCCTGAAGCAGGTCTCGATCCCGCATGAGGTCCCGAAATTCATCCCGACCGCTCAGCTTGGCGACTTCTGATGCGCAGGCGACCAGAGCATCGGACACGGCAACGACCTGCTGTCGTTCGGGAACGTCGGTGTCGGCGGCAAGTCGCTCCACGCCGAACTTGACATAGCGTCGAAACGCCGGGTTTCGCTGGAGATCGGAAACCAGGGGTACTACGTACTCTCGCAACCACGCCTCAATCTCATCGGACTTCTCTTCGTCCAGCTCCAGGGGGCCGGGAGCAATCCGTTGGTATTTTCTTTGGGCAAGTTCAAGTCGATCCATCTCGGGCCTCAATCTCTCAAACCATTACTTGACAGGCAGTTGCAACCAAACGCCCGCAAGCCAATCAGCGAGTTATTCGGTCACTTCAGCCACTTATCACACGCTGTGATCAGCGTGTGATCGCCGGTTTCTAACTTGGGAGCAGTAACGATGACATCCATCACTCACGCCGGCTCGCAGATGAGCCAACCGGCCAGGAATGCCGACGGAAAATGTCCCGGGAACTGCTCTCATCACAAGACGCCGCTCGCCGACTCGGCATCAGTACGGCGACATTGTACGACTGGCTGGCCCAGTCGGATGCGGGCACGTTCATGATTCGCGGTCAACCGACGACCATCAATTATTACCAGGGCGGTCGCAAGGGCCAAGGTCGCATCAAGATTGACAGCCAGGAACTGGAGCGTTTGTTGGAACTGATGTTTGTCTCGCCCAAGTCGCAACCAATTCGACGAGCGCCACGCAAACAGACATCGATGCAGCACATCACTACCAAACTGGGCCGGCCTGACGATTGATGTGCCCGCGGCAACCATTGACACGTAGTAAACCCTTGGCGGCAAGCCCTTCGCACGGCAATGCGAGGGCCGATCAAACCCGACCCGGTTGATATTCGGGTCGGGTTTTTGTTCACCAGGCAGTTAAGCCATCCCCATACGGCAGTGATGAAATCCGGGCTTCGGTTCAATTATCGAAGATCTGGATTCGGCTGGCCGGGAAGGTGAACCGCTGCGTTTTGAGTCCAACGGGCTCGAAGCGGTCAGTCAATGCATGCGGAATCTCTGGAACCTTTCTCAACCGGTATACGCGCTGGGTAACAACATCTTCACCAGCGTGGTCACCAATGCTGAAACGGCTGATCTCTTCACCATGCTGCGTATGCTCGCATGCCAGCACCAAGAATTCCCACAGGACCTTACCCTTGCCCCAGTTGACTTCAAGATCCTCACCTTCCCAGTAGACTGCTCGATCCTTTCGAACCAGCACGAGGTCACCGCGAGCGATTGCCTCAGCTTTCGCCGCCTCTTCATCAATCGGGAGTTCGCCCATCTCCCGTAGGAGCCAGTCCGCTTCGTCGGTCGGATACGAAAAAAGTTTGACGGCCAGTTCAACCACAGCGCGTGGTTCGGAAACATGCGAGTGCAGGTGCATCCAAATCGAGGTCAAACGCCCATGCCGCGTGAGTGCAACCGCTAGTGAACTGCCAAGTTTTCGCTTTTCTTCAGGCGTCAGCTTCCGCCAGAGTGAATTAGCCGCATCCGGTCCGGAAAGATACGTCCAATGTCTTCGGAATACGGCCAACGCTTCTTCTCTGCCGCCTGCCACTAAAGTGGTCATTTCAATTCACCTTATCTTCTCCTTGTCTTGACCTGCTCACCGACGTCACACACGTCGGGTCGCCTCCATTATCCGACTTGAAACGACTTTCGGGAAGCGCTGATGTTGAAGCGAGGGCGAAAACTTCTCGCGACCATTGAACAATTGCAGCATGCGATCGGTTTGCGATCGATGAGGCTCAGGTGATCGTTGCTTCTCAGACAAATATCGAAATGCGGCCGCTCGAACGGCCAACAAGATGGCGTGAAGTTGAAGCTCCCCATGGTGGCAGGTTTTGCTGCGCTGCAATGCGAAGAACGACACCCGCATCAGAGTCAAACCTGATGCGGGGTTGCTCACGTAATTGCTAAGCCGAGAGCCTTCACCTTACTTGACGCAAAATCGCTTTCAGTTTAGCACCGAGGGATTAACCTGCCTTTCGCTTGGCAGGTTTCTTGCCCAAGGCTGCCCAAAGTGGGTCGTTGTACTGATCGGCCCACGCCGCGTAGTGATCCCAGCAAACCTTGGGCGTGTTCCCCATCAGCCCCGCGAGCACTTCAATCGTGACCGGCACGCCGGTGTAGTACCCGCTCAGCGTGCGCTTCGCGAAGGTGTGCCGACACGTATACATGCAGCGGTCGTCGGGCAGCTTCAGTTTGCGTTTCAATTCGAGAAACCGCTGCACCCCGTTGCAGCGCTTCCACTGACGACCTCGCGTCGTGCGAAACAGCGGAGTCCCGCTTCCCTTTGGGGCAGTCAGCATCAGCTGGCGAGTGATCGTTTCCATTTCTTCGCACAGCATGATGCGGCGATCCTTGCCAGTCTTCTTGGCGCTCTTGTGACCGTGACCTCCATCGGCAGTTCGAGCTTTCAGCAGGTAAAAGATGCCCTTCGGCGTTTCGACAACGTGATCGGCGGTGACTTTTGCCAATTCGGAATATGGCCTTGCCCCCGTCAGGAGACACGCCTTGATGAAAAGGCCATGGGCTTCGTCCGCTGCTTTAAGAATGGCGGTCTCTTCCTCGGGTGTGAACGCCGTCACGCGCGGCGTTGCCGTCGGCTTCTGGTATCCCGCCACCGGATTCGATTCGAGATCGTCGAACTTGCAACAGAAATTGAATGCCGCCTTCACAGACGCAATCACGTTGCGCTGCGTGTTGTGGTTCCACGACTTGTGCTTCTGAATCCAAGTCCGTAGATGCTTCTTCTGAAACTCTTCGACCTTCAACGCACCACAGTAGCCACACAAATCGTTCAGCCACTTCTCGACCAGTTTGGCCCATTCGAGCGTCGCCGACTGATGCAGGTCCGCGAGATAGATTTCACAGACTTTCGCGACAGTCCATTCGCCCGATGACGTTGTTGGCTGCGGGCTCAATTCGTCAACGAGTTTCACGCGGGCGAGGGCCAGTCTCGCGGCTTCCTTGTTCTCTTTGCCACGAACACGTTCGCCTTGCTCATCAAAGAGGGGCACACGTTTCCTTGTTCCCGGTTCGGTGTAATACCAGCAGTCCGTCTGCTTCCAATGCCAGGCAGATCCATGCTGCTGGCGACGTTGTTTTCGATTCCTTGCCATTGGTCATTTGTCCTTTCGTTGCTGACCCAGTTGCCGCTGGGAATTGACTGTGGAAATCGTGGGGAAGACAATGAAGGCGGAACCGGTTTCGGTTCCTTGCCGCCAAGGGGCCGCCAAACGGGTTGCCGCCCGTGGCCCCTTGGTCTTTTTACGCACCGATAGCGCGGTGGTGAGCGAGCGAGAATCGAGCGCAGCGCACGCGCGATGAGAAATAGAGGATTCATCATGTTTCAATTCCTTGCCATAACGCAGGCCGGTTGCCGCCGGTCATTCCCGCGTCATTTGCTACACAGAATAACTACACTAGCCATTTCGGCCGTTGTGGCACTTGTTGCACAAGTAATTTATACGCAACCAGTTAACGCCGATCAAGCCTCACGTCCCAATATCGTTTTAATCATGGCCGACGACCAGTCGTACAAGACGCTCAGTTGCTATCCGGAAGCTCCGTCCTGGGTCAATACGCCGCACATCGACCGCCTGGCCAGCCAGGGCGTGCGCTTCGAGCGATCGTACCTGGGGGCGTGGTGCATGCCGTCGCGGGCCAGCCTGCTGACCGGGCGCCTGCAACACGCGATCCAGTCGATGCGGATGGAGGGCGAGTATCCCGGCAGCACGTACGATCCACGGCAGTGTCCGTTTGTGCCGAGCGTCCTGCGGAAGCACGGCTACCAGACCGCTCAGATCGGCAAGTGGCACACGGGCGTCGATACGGGTTACGGCCGCGATTGGGATTACCAGATCGTCTGGAACCGGCCTGGGCATCCGGCGAACGCGGGCAACTATTTCCATGACCAGATCCTGGCCTTCAACGGCCAGGAACGGATGGTGGAAGGCTATTCGACCGACAACTACACGAAGTGGGCGTTGGAGTACATTCGCGGCCAGCATCGCCCGGCGGACGCGCCGTGGTTTCTCTGGCTGTGCTACGGAGCCGTGCATGGTCCCACGACTCCCGCCCCGCGGCACCTGGGCAAACTGGCGGGCCACGAGGCGACCGTGCCGGCCGACATCTATGGTCCCTGGCCCCACAAGCCGGCCTATCTGGAAAAGACGCAGGCCTGGCAGCGGGGCCGCGACGGTCGGCCGGCCATGCGGACCCGCCCGAAGCGCGACGGGAACTTCGACACCGACGAACCCGGCTTGGCGTTCGACAAGTGGATCCAGCAGGTCAACGAGTGCGCGATGGCCCTGGACGAAGCCGTGGGGCAGTTGCTCCAGGCGCTGGACGAAACGGGGCAGCGCGACAACACGCTGGTCATCTATGTCGCGGACCAGGGTTATGGGTTGGGCGAGCACGGCTTCAGCCAGAAAGTGGCGGCGTACGACGCGACCATCGCCTCGCCGCTGATTATCAGCCGACCGGGCAAGCGGTCCGCGGGCGAGGTCTGCCGGCATCCGGTCAACGCGCCCGACCTGGTGGATCTGGTCTGCCGGACTGCCGGGGTCGAGTTGCCCTGGAAGGCTCACGGCCGCGACATCCGCCCGCTGCTGGACCAACCGCGGCGCACCGACTGGAACCAGCCGCTGCTGATGACGCACACGGGTCGCTACTACGGCGGCGACACCGACACGGTGCCAACCGACGAGCGGTTGACGTCGACCGGCAACACGCCCTGGTATGTGATGCTGCGCGACGGGCAGTACAAGTACATCCGCACGCTGGTGGAGGGCGAACCGGAGGAGGTCTACGATCTGGCGGCCGACCCGGAGGAGCTGGTCAACCTGGCCGGGCAGGCGGAGCATGCCGGCCTGCTGGCCAGGTTGCGGTCCACGGCGATCGCCGAACTGCGCCGCACGGACGCCGGTTTCGTCGATTCGATGCCCGCCACGAAGGCGCTGCTGCGTACCGGCCGCTGATGCGTTGAACTGGCAGCCGCCGCCGGCGAGTTGGTTGTCGCCCCGGAGCGTGCGGGCGTTCCACCGGGAGCGGTCGCGGGATCCGGGAGTTCAGCACGGGGAGCAACTGACGATGGCCGCCAGTACGCAGGACAAGCAACCGATGTACGTGCGCTCGTTCCGCGAAGTCGGGATCGGCGACATTCCGTTGGTGGGAGGCAAGAACGCGTCGTTGGGCGAGATGGCGCGGGAGCTGGCTCCGCAAGGAGTTCGGCTGGCGGACGGATTCGCGGTGACCGCCGAAGCCTACCGCTATTTCCTCCGCGAGACGGGTCTGGACGGGCGGCTCGGTCAGATCCTGACGGGGCTCGATACGCGTGATCTCGAAAACCTGCAGCAGCGCGGTCGGCGCGCTCGGCAGGCGATCCTGGGCGCCGAACTGCCGGCCGACTTGCAACGCGAGATTGTGGCCGCGTACGCCGAGCTGTCGGGTTCGGTCAGCGAGCACCTGGACGTGGCCGTGCGGAGCAGTGCCACGGCCGAGGACCTGCCGGACGCCAGCTTTGCCGGCCAGCAGGAAACGTACTTGAACGTGCAGGGACCGGCCGCCCTGCTGGAGGCCTGCCGCCGCTGCTTCGCGTCGCTGTTCACCGACCGGGCGATCTCCTACCGCGCGGACAAGGGATTCGAGCATGACAAGGTGGCCTTGTCGATCGGCGTGCAGCGGATGGTGCGTTCGGACCTGGCCGCGTCCGGCGTGATGTTTTCGATCGATACCGAAACGGGTTTTCGCGATGTGGTGCTGATCAACGCGGCTTACGGGTTGGGTGAGAACGTGGTGCAAGGGTCGGTGAATCCCGACGAGTACTACGTGTTCAAGCCGACGCTCCGCGAGGGTTACCGGCCGATCCTGCAAAAGACGCTGGGCAGCAAGGAATTCCGGCTGGTCTACGACACGGGCGGCGGCAAGATGGTCAAGAATGTGCCAGTGCCGCCGGATGACCGCACGCGGTTTGCGATCGACGACGACGAGATTCTGCTCCTGGCCCGCTGGGCGATCCTGATCGAGGACCACTACAGCCGGCAGCGCGGCCGCTTCACGCCGATGGACATGGAGTGGGCCAAGGACGGGCGGACCGGCGACCTGTTCATCCTGCAGGCCCGGCCAGAGACGGTGCAGTCGCAGAAGCGCCGCGAGGAACTGGCCGTGTATCATCTGCGCCAGCGGGGACGAGTGCTGACCACCGGCCGCAGCGTGGGCGAAACGATCGCTCGCGGACCGGTGCGGATGGTCAAGAGCGTCGAGCATCTGGAACAAGTGCGGCCGGGTGACGTGCTGGTCACGGACAAGACGGATCCCGATTGGGAGCCCACGATGAAGAAGGCCGCGGCGATCGTGACCAACCGGGGCGGCCGGACGTGCCACGCGGCCATCGTCAGCCGCGAACTGGGCCTGCCGGCCATCGTCGGCACGGGGAACGGCACGGAGGTGTTGCGGACGGGTCAGGAAGTGACCGTGTCGTGCTGCGAGGGTGAAACGGGGTTCGTGTACGAGGGACTGCTGGAGTTCGACGTGCAGCGCGTCGACTTGCGCGACCTGCCGCGGCCCCGGACGAAGATCATGCTGAACGTCGGCAATCCGGCGGATGCCCTGCGGACGTCGCTGATCCCGAACGACGGCGTGGGCCTGGCCCGCGAGGAGTTCATCATCTCGACGCACGTCCAGGTGCACCCCCTGGCGCTGCTGGATTACGATCGCCTGGAAGATCCCCAGGTCAAGCGGCAGATCGACGAACTGACGGCCGGTTACCGCGACAAGCCGCGGTACTATGTGGACAAGCTGGCCGAGGGCGTGGCGATGATTGCGGCGGCCTTCTATCCCAAGCCGGTGATCGTCCGGTTGAGCGACTTCAAGACGAACGAGTACGCCAACCTGGTCGGCGGCCGGGCGTATGAGCCGGCCGAGGAGAACCCGATGCTCGGCTTCCGCGGCGCGTCGCGGTACTATGATCCGCGGTACCGCGAGGGATTCGCCCTGGAATGCCAGGCCATGCGTCAAGTCCGCGACCAGATGGGACTGACCAACCTCAAGCTGATGGTGCCGTTCTGCCGCACGGTGGCCGAGGGCCGCAAGGTGCTCGCGGAACTCGAACGGCACGGGCTGGTCCGCGGCGAGCGGGGGCTGGAAGTGTACGTGATGTGCGAGATCCCCTCCAACGTCATCCTGGCCGAGCAGTTCGCCGAGATCTTCGACGGCTTCTCGATCGGTTCCAACGACCTGACCCAGTTGATCCTCGGAGTCGATCGCGACTCGGAGATTGTGGCCCACGTGTTCGACGAACGGAACGAGGCGGTGACGACCATGATCGCCGACGTGATCCGGCGGGTGAAAGCCCGCGGGCGGAAGATCGGCATTTGCGGGCAGGCGCCCAGCGACTATCCGGAATTCGCCCGCTTCCTGGTCGAGCAGGGCATCGACAGCATCTCGCTGACGCCCGACGCGGTCATGAGGACGACGTTGAGCGTCCTGGAACTGGAAGGCCAGCAGCCAGGGCGGACCGAGCGGCCGGCGTCTGCTGGCCAGCAGCCATGACGGCGCGCGACGGCCCCTCGCGGCCGAACCGGCCGTTGAAGATCCATGTCCTTTCGGGCGGGACGGGGCGAACCGCCGAAGAGGTGGTTCGGGCCGCGCTGGCTCAATTCGACGATGTGGTGGTGGAGGTGATCTGCCGCGGCCAGATCCGTTCGGTGAAGGCGGCCCGCGACGCGGTTCGCCGGGCGGCGGCCGACGGGGGCCTGCTCTGCCACACGCTGGTCGTCCCAAGAATCCGCGCCGCCGCCATTCGCGAGGCGCAGTTGCATCTGCTGCCCACGGTGGACGTGCTGGGCCCGATCCTGGCTCTGCTGAGCGATTCGTTGGGCGTGCCGCCGCGCGGGCAGGCGGGCCGCTCGTACCTGTTGCACAAGGAACGCTTCGATCGGCTGGATGCCGTGGACTTCGCGGCTGCCCACGACGACGGCCTGCGGGCGCACGAACTGGACCGCGCCGACGTGGTGCTGGTCGGTGTTTCCCGCGTCTCGAAGAGCGTCACCTGCTTCTACCTGGCGTCGCACGGAATCCGCGCGGCCAATGTGCCGTTGCTGCTGGACAGGCCCGTCCCGGAGGAACTGCCGCGGCTCGATCCCCGCAAGGTGATCGGACTGACCATGAACGTGGCCCGGCTGAGCCAGATCCGCGCGGCTCGCCTGCCGCACCTGGGCACTGCCCAGTTGGACAAGTACGCGGGCGACGACCACGTGCGGAACGAGCTGCGGTACGCCTTGAGCCTGATGGCCCGCCACGGCTGGCGGCACCTGGACATCTCGTACAAATCCGTGGAGGAAGTGGCCCAGGAAATCGTCTCCCTGCTGCGCTGAACCGCTCAGCCACACCGAGCAGGCGCCGAACATTTCCGCGCGGAGACCGGAAGTTACTCCCCTCCCCTGGATTGGTAGCTGGCGGCCGGGGCGGGACGGCCATAGTAGAAGCCTTGCCCGAACGTGAAGCCCAGCTCGATGCAGGCCTGGTGCTCGGCCAGCGTTTCGATCCCTTCGGCCAGCGGCGCCACGCCCAGGTCGCGGGCCAGTTGCACCAGGCCGGCCAGCATCCGCTGCCGCTGCCGCGACGCCTTGTCGACGTCCTTGATCAGCGAGATGTCAAACTTCAGGACGTCGGGCGGCACTTCGACCAGCTCGATCAGCCGCGCCTGACCTGCCCCGAAGTCGTCGTAGGCCAACTGCACGCCCAACTGTCCGAGCATCCCGCGGACCTCGCGCATCATCTGCGGGCTGGTCACGGCCGATTCGTGAATCTCCAGGGTCAGCGGCTGGTCGGGCCGCTGGCGGCGGATCTCCCGCAAATGGGATTCCAGCGACCTCAGGTCGAGGATTTCGGTCGGGTGCGTGTTGAGAAACAGAGGCGGCCGGGCCGGGAAGCAATCGCCCGCCTGCAAGCCTTCCCAGCGGAGCATGCGGCTCAGTTCGGCCGCCAGGTTCAGTTGCGAGGCGACCAGGAACATGGCCTGCGGATAGCGCAAGCCGAACAGCCGGCTGCGCGCGAGCACTTCGTAGCCTTCGGGGTGCGATTCCGGCAGACTCACGATCGGCTGCACGAAGGGCGTCACGGCTCGCTCCGTCATCAGCTTGTCGAACTGAATCAGAGCCATCGCCCGCTCGAACGTCTCGCCCGCCACCGTGTGCCCCGTGTCGCTCACGGTCCGCTTGACCCGAAACATCAAATCGGCAAACTGCAACAAGTCGCCTTCCTGGACTTCGCTGGGCGAGGCGATGCGCGAGCCGTTGAGGAACGTGCCGTTCGTGCTGCCCAGATCCTCCACGTAGATCCGCTCGCCGTCCTTATGGATGCTGGCATGCAAATTCGACACCGTCCGGATCGGCAGGCAGAACGCCAGGTCCGGGCGGCGGCCAATCTGGAATGGCGACGTATTGATCGACACCTCGCGCACAGGCTCGCTGTTGCTGACCTGTCCGGAAAGCATCCAGACGGCGTTGGTCCCGATCAGGCTTTCAGACATGCGTGTACCTGGGGTTGTCCTGCCCTGCCGCGGCGTGCCGGTCGCCCGGCGCCCGCTTCCCCCTTGCGTGGAAAGTCTAGGTCACGAAACGCGGGTTGATCGCGGGACCGGCGCGGACGCGGAGACTAGGCCCCGGCAACCGTTGCAGACGGCGCCGTGGTTACAACCGTCGAGGGCGTTTCAGACAGGGCGTCTCAGCCAGCCGCCAGTTCGAACAGATGGATCGGCGACTTGTTGCCCGGATACTTGCCGTCGGCCGTAAGCTGGCGGCCGTTGCCGTTGCTGCCGCGATTGGTGGCCGTGACCGCCAGCCGCTTGCCGGTCGGGTCGAGACTCAGCGCGTGGCAGTTGGCCAGCTTCGTATGCACCTGGAACGGCTCCTTGTCCTCCGGCCGCTGGAAGACCATCTTGCCGGCGCCGGGCTGGCCACTGGTGACGACCATCGCAAAGCCGTCCGCATGCAGGATCGCGTCGCAGACATAGACGTCATTGGTGGTGCCCAGTTCCAGCGTGTGCGCCAGCTCTCCCGTCTGCCAGTCGAATACCAGCAGCAAGGGGATTCCGGTGACGCTGCCGCCGTTCTTGGGCTGCGTGCCGCCGGCGGCCAGCCAGCGGCCGTCGGCCGAGAAGGCCAGCGTCCGCACGCCACCCACCTCCTGCAAGCGGTGGTACTGGTACAGGGCGGACGCATCGAGTTCCCGCGTGCACTGGCCATTGCCGGGATCCCACTGGCGGATCCGGCCGTGCTGGTCGCCGCTGACCAGCCAAGGTTCGGTCGGATGGTACTGCAGGCAGAACACGTCGTCGCCCGCCGGGATCTCGCGCAGGCGTTGCCCGTCGGCCGGATTCCAGATCCGCAGCGTTTCGTCCAGGCCGCAACTGGCCAGTTGCTGGCCGTCGGGACTGGCGCTCAACTGCCGCAACCAACTGGCGTGGGCCTGCTCGTGCTTCCAGCGGGGCGCGGCGTCGGGGTCGGCCAGCGAACGGGCCTGCAGCGCGCCCCAGGAATCGCCCGTGAACACCGTCTGCCCGTCGGCGGAGAAGGCCAGCGCCTGCACCCAGCCCTGGTGTCCGCCCAGCGGCGCCAGCTCCGGCAGCTCCGGCTGGTCCGCGGCCCAGCGCCGCACGGCCGAATCGTATCCGCCGGCCAGCAGAAACTTGCCGCAAGGGCTGAAGCGGGCCGCGTGAATCTGAGGCTCCGCCTCCACGACCTTGACTTCCCGCAGCTCGTAACGCGCACGCAGTTCATCCGCTGATGGATTCATCGCTCGGTATCGCTTCTCAAAAAGAACCTGCCAGTGCCATCTCCGTCGTCCGTTAGTCCCCTTTCGCTCCGCCCTAGTCGCCTTTCGCCGATTCTTCCTCGCTGACACGTCGGGCTACTTAGGCGAATCGCGCCACTTTCGCGGAGCGAAAGGTGACTATGGCGGAGCGAAAGGTGACGATCGCTCATGCCAGCAGCTCCGCCACGGCATGGCAGTCGTCGTGCGCGATCGGCAGCGGCTGCCCGGCGTTGTCGTACTGGGTGCGCTGCGGATCGATCCCCAGCGCCTTGAACCAGGTGTGGAACATGTGGCCGATGTCATAGGGCTGAGTATCCACGAAAGTGCCTTCGTCGTTGGTCTGGCCCACGGCCAGTCCCTTGTGCAGGCCGCAGCCGGCCATGGCCAGCGACCAGGCCTCCGGCCAGTGGTCGCGGCCCACGTGCCCGTTGATCCGCGGCGTGCGCCCGAATTCGCTCATCGCGATCACCAGCACGTGGTCCAGCATGCCGCGCTCCTCCAGATCCTCGATCATGGCGGCGAACGCCTGGTCGAACTTGGGCATCAGGCGGGCGTGGCCGTTGAAGTTGTCGCCGTGCGTGTCCCAGCCGTAGGAGTTGACCTTGACGAACGTGACGCCGGCTTCGAGCACCTTGCGGGCCTTGAGCATGTGGCGGCCGAACTCGTGCGAGCCGTAGCGCTGAACGTCCCGCGGATCGTCCTGGCCCGTGAACAACTCCTGCTGTTCCATCAGCGCGGCGGCCATTTCGAACACGTAGCCATGCGCGTCGTTGACTTCGGGCCGCCGCCGCGCGGCGTATCGCTGGTTGGCCCGCCGCCGCAGTGCCTGCCGAGCGGCATCGTCGTCGGCGCTCAGCGACTCGTGCCTCAGCAGGTTCTCCGGCGGCTGGCCGTCGCCCAGCGCCAACGCGCCGTACTTGGCTCCCAGGAAACCGGCATCCTCGTACTTGAATCCCCCGCCGCCCGGCTTGATCCAGAGGTACGGCGGCAATCCGCTCTGGCCCGCGCCCAGCAGCTTGGCCACGGCCGAACCGAAGTAGGGATACGTGACGCCCCGGTTCTTGGGATCGCCGCGCTGGATGCGAGCGACGCCGGCCGAGTGGGAATTGTCCTGCGTGCACAGGCTGCGGACGATCGCCAGCCGATCCATCAGCCGCGCGCTCCGCGGCAGCAACTCGCTGACGTGAATCCCCGGCACCGAGGTCGGGATCGCGCGAAATGGCCCGCCGAACCGCGTCCCCGGCTTGGGATCCCAGCTCTCCAACTGGCTCATGCCCCCGTCAATCCAGATGAACAGCACCTGCCGCTGCCGGGACTGGAGCTGCTCGGCCAGCGCCGGCTGCCACAGCCCTCCCAGGCCATACGCACCGGCGGCGGCACCCAGGGTGGTGCCCAACCAGCGCCGACGAGACATCGCGTGTTCCCAGGGCACACATCGCGCGTGCTTGGCCATCGGTGGACCTCGATCAGGTTCTAAGCTTCGTATAGGGTGTCCAACTAATGATTCACGCAGAACTCGGTGCTGGTCAGCAGCGCCCAGGCCAGGTGTCCCAGCGCCTCGACGCGCCGCTCCGGCCGGCTCGCCAGGTATTCTCGCGTTTCCTGCCGTTCCTCGTCCGTCGGCATCCGGCCCAGTACGCTCAGATACAGCTCGTCGGCCACTTGCGCCGGGTCTTTCAGTTTGTCGAGCCGCGAGATCAGTGTGCCTTCGCCGGGCTGCAGCCACTTGAGGATCAGGCTGTTGTTCGACAGGAACAAGGCCGCCTGCACGCTGGGCCGGATCTCGACTTCGGGTTCCCGCGGCTGAGCGGCGAGGGCGGCTTGAAACGTTTTCCTCAAAGCCACTCCCTCGGCATCCGCCTGTTTCTCAGTGGACGGCGAAGCGGGCGGCTCGTGGCCCGTCGCCACGCGCAGACTGGCCAATATCTGTTCGGCCGACAGCGGCTTCTCCAGGGCGACCTGAAAGCGGTCGGCCGGCGGAACGTCGGCGCCTTCGGGCAGCACGCTGCTGCGCTGATACGCTTCCGTCAGGGCCAGTTCGCGCATCAGCCACCGCACGTCGAATTGGTGAGCGACGAATTCGTCGGCCAGCAGGTCGAGCAGCTCCGGATGCGACGGAGGATTGTCCGAGTGATGCAGGTCGAGCGGATGCACCAGGCCGCGGCCCAGCATCAGCCACCAGAGGCGATTGACCACGTTGCGGACGAATAGCCGGTTGTCGGCCCGCGGCAACTCCTCGGCCAGCAGTTGCAGCGGGCGGAAGCGGGGCACGCCCGGCGTGCGGGTCTTGCGGTCGGGCGGCACCTCAAACGCTTCGTCCTTGCTGAACACGGGAATCTCCAGCTCGCGGCCGCCGGGCAGCCGGGGCCCGGTGGCCATCGGCTGCTGCTCGAACACGGATGAGAACTCGACCTTCTTTTCCACCAGGTTTTCGCCCACCGCCGGGAACTGCACATCGGTGCGGACGAACGTGTGCCCCAGATAGGCGAACAGACCCTGGTAATCGGCCTGCTTGTAATCGTCGACAAACAAATGGTCGTGACATTGGGCACACTGCACGTCAATCCCCAGCAGCAGGCGCCCCACGTCGCGCACCAGGCCCGGCATGTCGACCGGATTCTGCCCGTAATTCTCCAGCCGCTTGGACAAGAAGAACCCGGCCCCGCGAAGCGATTCGGAGCTGGCGTCCGGGAACAGCATTTCGCGCACCATCTGGTCCCAGGGCTTGTTCTGCCGGAACGACTCGGCCAGATACCGCGACCACTCCTCGTGCTCGCCCAACCGCTCCATCAGCATTACGTCGAAGGCCTGTGCCAGGTGGCGGCTCGACTCGTCGCTGGCCAGCAACCGATCGATCGCTTGCCGCCGCTTGTCGGGTGCCGTGTCCGCCAGGAAGTCGCGGACCTCTTGCGACGAGGGGATGCGTCCCAGCAGGTCGAGCGACAGGCGACGAAGGAACTCGCTGTCGTCGGCCGGCGCAGCCAGCGGCCCGTCGGCCGCGGCGGCGATCAGGGCGTCGATCCGCGGATGCAGCGGCTGGTCGGCCCAAAGCGCGACGTTCGGCAACGTCAGGACCGCCAGCAGCATGAAGAGTCCGAAGCGGACGCTGAGTCGCGTTTCGCTCCGCCATTGTCGCCTTTCGCTCCGCGAAAGTAGCGCTTGTCGCCCTTCGCTCCGCCATTGTCGCCTTTCGCTCCGCGAAAGTAGCGTTCCGCCTCGCGGTTCCGACTTCGCTCGCGCGACTTGCAGGTGGAATGCTGCAGCCAGATGCCCGCTACTTTCGCGGAGCGAAAGGCGACTATGCCCGCTACTTTCGCGGAGCGAAAGGCGACTATGGCGACTATGACAACTTTCGTGGCAGGCGGCGGGCATGATGGCAATCGCAGGTTCGAGACGGTGGGCAAGGTCCGTGGCGGGATCGAGCGCACGCCGAGCGGACGCGCGGCGAGACCCCAAGATCGTACGCCCATCGGGCAAACGCTTTCAAGCAGCAGCTCTGGCTGAACCGCCCCCGATTTCCAAATGCCATGCCCCCGTGCGGACTGTTCGGACGCGATTCGGCTGGGCTACAATGGGGGAATGAACGGCAGGGAACATGATTCCGGTTCGGGTTGGACGGCTGCCCTCGTGGCGCTGGGGCTGCTGGCCGTGGCCGCGATCACAATGTGCGGAGGCGGCGGGCTGCTGATTTACATGTATGGTCGCCAGGCCAAAATGGCCGAGCAGGCGCGGATGGAAGCGATGATGGCTCGCGAAATGCAGATGCGGGCAGAGATGCAGGCCCGGCTGGCCGAGCAAGCCGCCCAGCGCGAAGCGGAAGCCCTGCGCGCGTTGGAAAGCGTGCGGCAGCAGCCGGACAAAGACCAGCCGACCGAAGTTCCTCCAGCGCAGTCCGAGCGGCCATGACCAGCGGGGCCCCGCGCGCACAGTCCGCCCAGCGCGCACAGTCCGCTCCGTACAATGGAGCTGGTGCGGATGACGAACAACAGCGCCGTGCGGCGCGAGCGGCCTATGTCGGCTGGTGCCTGTTCCTGGCGGTTCTGTTGCTGATCACGACCACGCTGGTGGGCGTCGGAGTCGATTGGCTGCAGCCGCTGTCGCCGCGAGCCTTGTTCGCGGCCCTGATGCTGGCCAGCCTGCTGGGGTCGATCGTGGCGTCGCTGGCGGTGGGACCCTGGTTCGTGCGGCCATGGGAACGCTGGCTGCTGCTGCTGGTGCTGTATGCGGCCTGGCGAGTCAGTTATCTGCCGCTGCTGCAGTTGTCCAGCCTGGGCGCCAGTTGCATGGCGGGAGTCGTGTTGTGGGCGACGCCGCTGGGGCCATGGATTTATCCCACGCTGCTGGGTCTGCTCGGCCTGCTGCACGTGCTGGCTGGTCTGTTGGCGGCCGGCCCCCTGGCGGCTCGGCGCGTGCTGCTGGCAGTCGTGGCCTGGCCAATCTTGCTGCTGGCGGCCGGAGTTTCGCTGACCGGCTGGGAGGATCTGCATCCGTTGCCCGACCGGGGCTATCGCGGCCTGGCCTTTGCCGCGACGGCGGCGCTGCCGGACGAGAGTCCGTTTCGCTCGGTGAACGACCCCGCGGCGGCGAGCGGCCGGGACCAGTCGCAGGCGGAGCGGCCGCGGCGTCGCGGTCCGCTGTGGATTCTGGCTGGAGCGACTTCTCTGGACCGAACGGAGGTACCCTGGAGTGCCGTGCTGCAGGGGACGCTGGAGCGGGAGCTTCGAGCGCGGCCGCCGGTCAGTTCCAGCGGTTTTCTGCGGGCCTGGTACGCTGCCAGCATCGCGGCCCACGACCAGGTGGGTTGCCGCAAACTGCTGGCCCAGCTCCCTCAACCCGGCGGTCCAAGCTCCGTACGATGGCAGAGGGCCTTGCGACGGGAGAGCGCGGTGGCCGGTTCCGCTGGAGCCGACCGGGGGATCCTGCTACGATGGGGACTCTTTGCACAGGGAGCAAGCCGATGATGTTATCCAAGCCGCTGCGAGGGTGCCTCTGCCTGGCCTGGTTGTTCCTGGCGGGAATTGCCGGTTGCACGGGCGGATCGTCGCGCGACGCCGCCGGCACCACCGCCGAGCCTGCCAGCGGCACGACGAGTTCGACCGCCGGCGCTGCCCGGCCCGCTGCCGGAGCCAAGGTGATCCAGATGCCGATGCGGACCGACGGTCCCAAATCGCTGGATCCGGTCCGCGGTTCGACGGCCTACGACAACCAGGCCGCGAGCCAGATTTACGAAACGCTGCTGCAGTACAAATACCTGGTCCGGCCGCTGGAGCTGGAACCGCTGTTGCTGAGCGAAATGCCGGCGGTCTCCGAGGACGGTCGGACATACCGCTTCAAGCTGCGACCAGGGATCCGCTTTCACGACGACGCCTGCTTTCCCGACGGCCAGGGACGGGAGCTGGTGGCCAGCGATGTGTTCTATTCCTGGAAGCGCCTGGCCGACGACGACAACCTGCCCAAGAGCTGGTGGCTGCTGGAAAACACGATCGTCGGTTTCGACGAGTACCGCCAGCAGCAGAACGCGGCCGAACAGTTCGACTACGACGCTCCGGTCGAAGGCCTGCGGCTGATCAACGACTACGAGTTCGAGGTGGAGCTGCGGGAGCCGGTGCAGCGGTTCATGTACGTGCTGGCCATGTTCCAGTTGTCGGTGGTGCCGCGCGAGGCGGCGGAGAAATACGGGGAACAGTTCGGCCGCCATCCGGTCGGCACGGGCCCGTTCACGATGGCCGAGGGGGACTGGTCGCCGGGCAAGAGCATGGTGCTGCACCGCAATCCGAACTACCACGACGATTTCTACCCCAGCGAGCATATGCCGGACGACGTCGAGGCGGGGCGGCATTTGCCGGCCGGGCAGCGGCTGCCGCTGGTGGATCGGGTGGAAATCACCATGTTCGTGCAGGACCAGCCGAAGTGGCTGCAGTTTCGCAGCCGGTCGATCGATTGGCTGCAGGTGCCGGCCGAGAACTTTGGCGAGGCCTTCAACAAGCGGACCCGGAACTTGAAGCCTTCGTTCGCCGGCGAAGGCATCACGGCGCACGCCCTGCCGCTGCTGGACTTCATCTTCTGCGGCTTCAACATGGAAGATGCATTGCTGGGCGGCTATTCGGACGAGAAGAAATGGCTGCGGCAGGCGATCTGCCTGGCGCTGGACTGGGACGAGCGGAACGACGCCTTCTACAACAACATCAACATCGTCTATGACGGGCCGATCCCGCCCGGGCTGGACGGTTTCCCGGAGGACGGCCGGGCTCCGGTCAGCTACCGCGGGCCCAACCTGGAGCAGGCCCGCGAGCTGCTGGCCAAGGCCGGCTATCCCGGCGGCCAGGGGCTGCCGGCGATCGATTACTACATCTCGATCGGCGGCAACAACCAGGAACAGGTCGAGATGATGCAGCGGCAGCTCGAGGAGATCGGCGTCAAACTGAACGTGCACATGGTCGATTTTTCGACGCTGATCGAGGCGGTCAACAACAAGAAAGCGCCGTTCTTCTCGTTTGCCTGGGGTTCGGATTATCCCGACGCCGAGAACAACCTGGCGCTGTTCTACAGCCCCAACAAGTCGCCCGGCTCGAACCACTTCAACTACGGTCGGCCGGAGTACGACCGGCTGTACGAGCAGATCCGCACCATGCCGCCCTCGCCGGAGCGGACCGAACTTTACGTGAAGATGCGCGACATGATCATCGAGGACGCGCCTTTCGCCGGCTCGATGGCCCGCACCCGGTTCTACCTGGTCAACCCGCGCCTGAAGAATTTCAAACCCGAAGAGACGTTCTACAACTGGGTGAAGTACCTGGACGTGGACGATTCGCGGGGCTAGCGGCGGGCAAGGACGCGACGAGGCACCTGCGATGTGGGTCTACATCATCCGCCGGCTGGCGTACAACGTTCCGGTCTACCTGGGCATCATCCTGCTGGTGATGGCCGCCCTGCGGGTAAACGATCCGATTTACGGCTTCCTGGGCAAGAATGCCTCGCGGGAGCAATACGACCGGTTCGCCGCCGCCACCGGGCTCGACCAGCCGTTCCTGGTGCAGTACGTCCGTTTCCTGGGCGACATCGCGCGGCTGGACTTCACCACCGAGAGCTGGGATCAGCCGGGCATCTCGGTCGGCCAACTGCTCAGCACGGCGATCATGCCCAGCCTGGCCTTGACGGTTCCCGCGCTGCTGCTGACCACGCTGATCTCGATCTCGGTCGGCATGATCTCGGCCTACTACCGCGGCCGGCTGCCCGACCGCCTGCTGGTGCTGCTGGCCGTGCTGGGGATGAGCGTCAGCTTTCTGGTGTACATCATCCTGGGACAGTACTTCGGCGCCTTCTGGCTGAACCGCTGGCTGGGCTACGAGCTGTTCGCCATCGCCGGATACAAGCCGGGGCTGATCCACTGGCCGCGGTACTGCCTGCTGCCGGTGATGATCAGCGTGATCGTGGCGATGGGCTACGATACCCGCTTCTACCGGGCGGCGATGGTGGAGGAAACGGGCAAGGACTACATCGTCACCGCGCGGGCCAAAGGCGCGGGTCAGGCCAAGCTGATGTTCGTCCACATGCTCAAGAATGCCATGATCCCGATCATCACCCGAGTGATGATCACGATCCCGCTGCTGATCACCGGCTCGATCCTGCTGGAGATGTACTTCAACATCCCCGGCATGGGACGGCGGTTGATTCTGGCGATCAACGCCAAGGACTTTCCCGTCGTGCAGACGTTCACGGCCGTGTTCGCGGCCGTGTTCATCGTCACCAACATCCTGACCGACGTGCTGTATGCCCTGGTCGATCCGCGGGTACGCCTGTCATGACCGTTCGCTGGCTGCAATCCCGCTCGGCGCGCAAGTTCTTTCGCCACCGCCCGGCGGTCGTGGCCCTGGTCGTGATCAGCCTGTACCTGGCCGTGGCCGTCGCCGTGCTGCTGGGCGGCGTGACGATGGAGCAGACGCTGGAGCGGATCGGGCCGGGGAATCTGCCGGGTTTTCAAGGCCGGCAACTGGCCGAGAAGCGGGTGGAAGACTGCGCCATGGTGCTGGACCGAGTGGAGAAAGCCCTCAAGCGCCCCTCCAACCTGCGGGCGGCGCTCGGCGAAATCCGCTACGGACTGCTGCGCGTCGCCGACCGGCCCCCGGAGGAACTCCGGGCGCTGGTCGATCAGGGCTGGGAGATCTATGACGAACTGGTGGAAAGCCCCGACCTGAACGCCGACCCGTCGCTGCTGCCCCAGATCGAACAACTGGAGCGGTTGACCGGGCAGCTCTTCGCGCCGCTGTCCGGCTGGCAGTCGCTGGTCCGCCAGTTCCGCCTGCTGCTGGGGACCGACCGCCAGGGCCGTTCGATCATGCTGCGCGGCGTCTACTCGATCAAGGTGGCCATCCAGATCGGCGTCATCACGGCCTTCATCTCGGTGCTCATCGGCAGCCTGCTGGGAGCGTCCGCCGCCTTCTTCGGCGGCTGGGTGGATCACGTCGTCATCTGGCTTTATACAACCCTCTCGTCCATCCCCTACCTGGTGCTGCTGGTCGTGCTGGCCTACGCCTTCAGCGGAGCGGTCTGGCAATTCAGCCTGCTGGGCCGTCCCCTCTCGGTGGACGTCGGCAACACGCTGATTCCCGTCTACGTCGCCCTTTGCGCCACGTTCTGGATCGGACCCTGCCGGGTGATCCGCGGCGAGACGCTGAAGATCAAGCAGTTGGAATACGTCCAGGCGGCGACCGCCACCGGCTTCGGCCGGCTGTACATCCTGGTGCGGCACATCCTGCCCAACGCCGCGCACCTGATGCTGATCAATTTCTCGCTGCTGTTCATCGGCGCCATCAAGTCCGAAGTGATCCTCAGCTTCCTCGGACTGGGCGTCAAGCGCGGTCCCAGTTGGGGCATCATGATCAGCCACTCGGCCCAGGAAGTCATCAACGGCTTCTTCTGGCAGATCGGCGCGGCCACCGTGTTCATGCTGGTGCTGGTGCTGGCGTTCAATGTCTTGACCGATGCGTTGCAGGATGTGTTCGATCCGAAGCATTTGTAGTTATCAGTTGTCAGTTCGGCTTATGGATCAACCGCAACCGATACTTTCCGTCCGCCATTTGAGCACCTGCTTCCGCACGGATCGGGGCGTGGTCACGGCCGTGGACGACGTGTCGTTCGACCTGTTTCCGGGCGAGTCGCTGGGGATCGTGGGCGAATCGGGCTGCGGCAAGTCGGTCACCAGCAAGAGCATCATGCGGCTACTGCCCGAACATCTGAGCTTTCTGCGGCCCGAAAGCCAGATCCTGTTTGACGGCATGAACCTGGCGCGGGCCGATGAGCGGACGATGCGCGAGGTCCGCGGCAACCGGATCGCCATGATCTTTCAGGAGCCGATGACCGCCTTGAACCCGGTGTTCACCATCGGCTGGCAACTGGACGAGGCCTTGAAGTACCACACGTCGCTGGGCCGCGAAGGGCGTCGGCAACGGACGATCGAGATGCTGCGGCTGGTGGAGATTCCCAACCCGGAGAAGAGAATCCGCGAGTTCCCGCACCAGTTGTCGGGAGGTATGCGCCAGCGAGTGCTGATCGCCATGGCACTCTGCTGCGAACCGGAGATCCTGATTGCCGACGAGCCGACCACGGCGTTGGATGTGACCATCCAGGCACAGATCCTGCGGCTGATGGAGAATCTCAAGCAGCGACTGGGCACCGCCATCGTGATGATCACGCACAACCTGGGCGTGATCGCTCAGACCTGCGACCGCGTGATCGTGATGTACGCCGGCCGCATTGTCGAGTCGGCTCCCGTGAAGCAGTTGTTCCACCAACCGCGGCATCCGTACACCAAGGCGCTGCTGGAGTCGATCCCGCGGATGAACCCCGGCGACCACGGACAGCGGCTGCCCAGCATCGAAGGCATCGTGCCCAGTCTGTATGACCTGCCGCCGGGCTGCCGGTTCGCCGACCGCTGCCCTCGCCGCCAGCCGTCCTGCGTGGAAGCCGAACCGGAACTGGAACCGGTTGACTCGGCGAGCCTGGTCAGGTGCTTTTTTCCGTGGGAGTAATCGTACCGCGCCACTTTGGACGTAAGTCGTTGCTACGTGTGGCCCGACGGGTTAGGAGATCGTGCAGCTATTAAGTTGTTTTGCCGTGGGGATTTGGCATCATGACCGAGGGAAACTTGGACGGCCTCCGCTTCGGCGAACGCTCCCCCTCGATATCCCTTTGGCCCCCTCCCCGGCTTCCGGGGAGGGCTGGGGAGGGGCTCTTGTGAATCTTGTATTGGCGCATCTGGCACCCGATGGAATCACCCAACACCTGTCGCACTCAAGAACTCAGATCCTCAATTGATGTTCGACTCGTCCGAAATCCGCGCCCCGCGAGTAGCCATGTGCGAATTGAGCGAATCGCTTTGCTCCATAGTCCCGCAGGCCCCTCCCCAACCCTCCCCGAAGCGGGGAGGGGGCCAGAGGTATTGTGAGAGGGGGCTCGGCGAAGTCGAGCTGGCCATTGGTTCGTCATCCCAAGTTCCATACGAAAAACAACTTAAAAGCTGCACGATCTCTTAGGGAGGGAGATCTGCGTACGATCGTCCCTCGCTGACGCGTCGGGCTAATTATTGACTGTCCCTCGCTGACGCGTCGGGCTAATTATTGACTGATAACTCTCAATGACACTACTTGAAGTCGACAATCTCGTGAAACACTTTCCCGTCCGCGGCGGATTGCTCAGCCGCGTGGTGGGACGGGTGCACGCGGTGAACGGCGTCAGCTTTCAGGTTCCGCGCGGCGAAACGCTGGGGATCGTCGGCGAATCCGGGTGCGGCAAGTCGACCCTCGGCAAGGTCTTGCTCCGGCTGCTCGAACCCACTTCTGGCCGGATCGTGTTTGACCAGCAGGATCTGACCCAGCTTTCGTACCGGCAACTACGTCCGTTTCGCAGCCGAGCCCAGATCGTGTTTCAGGATCCCAACTCGTCGCTCAACCCCCGGCTGACCGTCGCGGCCATGCTCCGCGAGGTGATTCGATTTCACCGGATTGTGCCGCTCGGCCAGACGGACGAATACATCCGCCAACTGCTGGGCAAGGTGGGGATGCCGGCTGACGCGCAGGGCAAGTACCCGCACGAGTTCTCCGGCGGTCAGCGGCAGCGGTTGGGGATCGCTCGCGCCCTGGCCGTCAAACCCGAATTCATTGTGGCCGACGAACCGGTCTCGGCCCTGGACGTCTCGATCCAGGCCCAGGTGCTGAACCTGCTGATGGACCTGAAGGAAGAGTTCTCTCTGACGCTGCTGTTCATTTCGCACGACCTGAAAGTGATCGCTCACTTCTGCGACCGGGTGCTGGTCATGTATCTGGGGTATGTGGTCGAGGAGCTGCCGTGCCTGGACATCCAGCGGGACGCGCGGCACCCGTATACCCAGGCGCTGCTGGCAGCCAATCCGATCAACGATCCCGACGAACGGCGGGAGTTGCGGGTGCTGGAAGGCGAGGTACCTAGTCCCTACAATCCGCCGGCCGGCTGCCCGTTCGTCACACGCTGCCCGCTGGTGATGGACCGTTGCCACCAGGAGATGCCGCCGCTGGAGACCAGGGCTCCGGGACACCGCGTCGCCTGCTGGGCCCTCGATCCGCCCCGCCCCGGCATGGGCTGATTGTCGCCTTTCGCTCTGCGAATGCCGGAAACGCCGTCGCTGACCAGCCAACCCTGTCATTGGCCAGTCATCAGCCCCCCGATCTTCGCGGCTCGCGGTGGATTCGCAACGGGCTTTGCGTTTTCTAACAATAGTCGTCGCTCGCGGCGCATCTAAGGGGTGCCGGAAGACCTGCTGCGGCGGGGTGTTCCGGGAGGCACAGAATCAGAGACGAGGCAATCTGGGAAAATTGAGGTAGGTCCAATGTCGGTGGAACGTGTGCGCCGGTCGCGCCGGGGCATTCTGGCGGTTTTCGTGATGCTGGCCGCCGGCGGTCTGCCAGCGCTGGGGCTGGGCGGCCAGCAGCCGGAGCAGTGGCAGGAGCAAGAGTCGGCGGATGTAAGGACCGTGGAGGAGGAGTTGGCGGTCGATGCCGACTTGGACGACGACCCGCACGACGAAGTCATTGCGGACCACGGCAACACGGCCTGGGTTTCCGACGGGTTCGTGTTTATCGAAGGCAGCTATCTCAGTCCGCCGTACCGTGTGCAGTTCACGGAGGGGCGCCTGCGGATTAACGGCCAGGCGGTGGACTACCCGCTGCCGGACATGCTGGCGGAAGGTCGCGGCCTGGGACTCAACATGGCCCGGTTCACGCGGGCGCAGCAGACCAAGACGGTGCGTCGCGTGGGCGAGGAGTTGGCTTCGGGCGGCATCCTGGTTTCGCTGACCGGTTGCCCCACGATAACGCTCAATCATCCGGTCGCCCGAGAGCAGTTTCTGAAGTTGCTGTCGGCTGGCCGGAGGGTGGAGCAGGCGCCGCCGGAGCTGATCGAGCAGTTGCCGACCTTGTGCCGGGAGGGCTGGGGCAACTGGCTCGCTGGATTCACGCCGGGCGAGGAGGTTCAGCAGCGAGCGGCCGCTCATCTGGAGCTTGTCGCGACGGTGGGCAATTCCAACTGGGCCGCGGTCAACGCCGTGCGGCGGCTGGACAAGGTCGCCTACCCGCTGACGATTCTGGGCATGGTGGTGGTGGTCCTGGCGTTTGGCCACCTGCTGCTGCATCGGCCCGAAGCCAAGGCGGAGCGGGTGGACGAATCGCCGGAAGTGCGCAAGCTGGTCGTGAAGTCGATGCTGCTGGTCGTGGCCTTTTCGGTGATGGACCTGGTCTGGACGCTGCTGGCGTCGCAGGCCGGTCAGATGCGGGAGCTGAACCCGCTGGGCAGCCGGCTGATCGCGGATCCGCTCAGCCTGATCGCATTCAAGGCGGTGCTGACCGCGATGTCGGTGGGCTTGATCCTGGGCCTGCGCAAGTATCGCACGGCTCAAGTCGCGTCCTGGTGGGCCTGCCTGATCTGCACTCTGCTGACCGTCCGCTGGCTGGTGTTCAACTCGATGTTCGTCACCTGAGCCATGGGTCAACGATCCTGCTGCTCATCAATCAGCGCTCGCAGCGCGCGCACATGCTCAGGAGTGGTCCCGCAGCAGCCACCGATCAAGCGGGCGCCCCGCTCGATCCACTGGCGAGCGTAACGGGCGTAGCCGCTGGGGTCCTGGGCGTCGGTAAGCTGCCAGCCGAGTTGCGGGTCGGGGCGGCCGATGTTGCCATAGGCTCCCACGGGCAAGCCGCCGGCGGCCTGGATCAGCTCCGCCAGCGGGCCGGCCAAGTCCGGCGCCGGCGCGCAGTTGATCAGCAGACCGCCTGGCCGCAGGATCCGCACGGCGTGCGCGGCCTCGGTGACCGATTCGCCCGACAGCAGTCGGCCATCCGGCCCGCACACAAAGCTGGTCAGTACGGGCAGGCCGGTGGCCACCGCCGCCCGCGTCGCGGCCACCGCTTCGCGGATCGAGTTCTGGGTTTCGACCAGGATCAGATCCACTCCGGCCTCCGCCAGATGCCGGGCCATTTGCGAATGTTCGCGCCGCAGATCGTCGTCCGGCGGGACAAGTTCGGGGCAGTAGCAGTCTTCGAGCGGGGCGAGCGATCCGGCCACCCACACGCGCTCGCCGGCGGCCTGGCGAGCGAGCACGGCGGCCTGGCGAGCAAGCTCGACAGCCCGGTGAGTCCACAATCCGGCCTGGTCCTGACGGCCTGCGGCAGCCAGGTTGCGGCCGTGAGTGCGGAACGTGTTGGCGGTCAGCAGTTCAGCACCCGCCTGGACATAGTCCTGGTGGATCCTCAGCAGCAGATCGGGGCACTCCCAAAGCGCGGCGGCCGACCAGAGCGGCAATTGCGTGGGAAAACCTCGCCGCTGCAGTTCGGTCCCCGTGGCACCGTCCAGCGCGATCGGGCCTGGAGCAGCCAACCGCGAAAGAAAATCGTCCACCTGAGCCTCGCCCGGTTCGATCGCGTTACGGCAGCAGCTTGAGCGGTTCGAGAAACCAGCCTTTGCGCACGGTCTGGAACTCGCCCGGTTCATCCAGCGGCACGCCCTGGATGCGGTGCAGGGCCCAGCCGCAGGCGCGTCCGACGTACGTGCCGTTGCCTTCCATCTTGCGAAAAGTCGTCAGCGTTTCCACGCCCGGCTCGCCCTTCATCCGGCCCAAGGTGATCGCCGAGAAACGGCGCACCTGGTCATCCTCGGACTCCACCGGGCTCAGGTCGGCCAGCCGTTCGGCCAGTTGCTCGGCCAGTCCGGGCGGGGCCGCATCCTCGTGCAGCCAGCCCAGGGACCAGATGGCGGCCGAGCGGGCGTCGTGTCCGAGCTGGAATTTCTTGGGCACGAAGTCGCGCAGCAGCGGTTCGCACTCCTGGTAGCGGTTCGCGCCGAAACATTCGAACACATGTGCCAACTGAACCGGCACGGCTTCCAGGCGATTGGGCCCCGTCAGCTCGGCCTCCGGCGACTGGAAGTCTCGCTGGTCGAGCAGCGGGAACTGTCGCCGGGCGTACGCCAGCATGTCGGGAAAGGTGTCCGGGATCGCCAGCACGCGCAGCGCCCAGGCGGCCGTTTGCAAGACTTCGGGCCGCGAATGTTCGAGCAACTGCACAAGCCGCCCCGCAGCCGGCGCGTGCCGCAGCTCAGCGGCCAGCAGGCTGGCCTGCTCCAGCCCGCGCCAATCTTCACCTTGCAGGGCTTTGTCCAGCGCCTGGCGAACCGGTGCATCCAGTTCCGCTCGCTGCGCGAACTCCTTCAACGCCTGCCTGGCGAACGTGCGCACATCGGGATGCGGATCCGGCAGCAGCCCGGCCAGGCCAGGCACCTGTTCGGCGGCCGGCTGAGTGGCCAGCGTTTGGGCGGTGAGCAGCCGCACCTTCGAATCGGGGTTGACCAGTAGGCGATCGGCCAGCGGCAACACGTCGGCCGGGGCCACCGCCAGCAACCGCTCCAGGGCCGCGCCCGCGACCGCCGGCCGGGTGTCCTCGGCCAGGCGCAGCAGCAGCCCGCGCGACGCGGGCGTGTCGATCGACGACAGCATGGCCACGGCGCTCAGCCGCGACACCAGACCTTCCACTTCGGCGGCTTTCGCGCCGGGGCCATCCGCCAGTTGTTCGGCCGCCTCCGCCAGTTCCTCCCGCTCGAAGCGACCGATCGCCCGGGCCGCGGCCAGTCGCAGGCCGGCCGGTTCCAGGCGATTGACGACGATCCGCCGCAAGTCGTCCACCGCGCCGTCGTCCCTCAGCTCGCCCAGCCCCTGAATCGCCAGCAACCGGCTGGGAACGGCCAGGCGGGTGTCGGGCAACCGTTTTCGCCAGACGTCCCGCAGCGGCTCGTATTGCCAGCGGGCCAGGTACGGCTCCACGATCAGCGCATAGTCCAACCCACTCGTCTCCAGCCGCTCAGCCAGCGCCGGCGCCGCCTGGCGCGCGTCGAGCACCAGCAGCGCTCGAGCGACCGCGAGCTGCACGAGCGGATGCAGCGGCTGCCCGCGCAGCTTGTCCAGCAGCCCGTCGCGGGTGCCATTCATCCCCGGCACGCCGCGCTGGTGGGCCATCGCGATTGTGTCGGCCGCCTGGCGCTGCAGATCCACTTCGTCGCTGTTCAGGGCTTGCAGCCACAGTTCCGCCAGACCCTGATCGTACACTTCCACTCGCCGGGTCACCACCAGCACCGGATCCTGGAATCTCAGCGAATCAAGCTCCTCGGCCACTGCGGGACGGTTCCCGTGCAGGCACAGCCCGGCCACCAGCACCAACACGGCCCGCGCCGCCGTTCGCGGAAAGTGCCCACCGCCAGCGCGCGGCTTCAACGGAAGACTGTTACTCGGCATCAATGGTCGCCCAAGAAATGTTACCCGTAGCATAAACGAGGGAGAAAACACTAATTAGCCCGACGCGTCAGCGAGGGAGAATCCGCGATGTAGCCCGTTGCGTAAGTATTGAAATTGCATCTTTCATGGGATCCGCTTCGAGGCCACCTCACAAAACCCTTCTGGCTCCCTCCCCGAAGGAGATCGTGCAGCTTTTAAGTTGTTTTGGCGAGGGAGTTTGGCGCGACAAACGAGACAGACATGGGACTGCCTCCGCTTCGGCGAGCGCTCCCCCCCTGGAAATCCCTTTGGCCCCCTCCCCGGCTTCCGGGGAGGGCTGGGGAGGGGCACTTATGCACCCTGTTTTGACGCACCTGGCGCCCGATGGAATCACCCAACACCGGTCGCACTCACGAATTCAGATCGTAAATTGATGCTCGACTCGTCCGAAAGCCGCGTCCCGCGAGTGGCCATGTGCGAATTGAGCGAATCGCTTTGCTCTATAGTCCCGCAGGCCCCTCCCCAGCCCTCCCCGGAAGCCGGGGAGGGAGCC
>JAGFJK010000325.1 GCA_024102795.1 Pirellulaceae bacterium | reverse complement strand
AAGGCGGCCAGCAGTTCGCGTCGAGTGCAATCGCGCATGGCGGGCAAACTCCCCGGCAGGTGCGGTCGCTGAGTCGCGGCCAACTCGGCGGCACGCTCAGCGCCCAATTCGATCAGCGCTGCCGATTGATTTCAGCGTCGTAGTATTGAACCAGGATCTGGTTATCCAGGCGATTGACGTCGGTTTCCACGCGCGCCATGTCCTGGGGTATCACGAACAGGCTTTCCAGCACCTCGCCGTTGAGGAACCGCAGCGTCAGCGGGCAGCTCCTGGGCGGCTCGAATTGCTCCAGCCGCGCCAGGGCGAAACCCCAGACGCCGAAACTGGGCACGGGCGCCTGGTAGGGATGCACGTGGAAGCCGGCATCCTCCAGCGTATGCACGATGCACCAGTAAGCCTGCCGCGTGAAGTACGGCGACGTGCACTGGATCCCGATCGCGCTCTCGGTGCTCACATGCCGGCGCAGCAGTCGGTAGAAGCGGCGCGTATAAAGTTTGCCCAGCGAGAAATTGTTGGGGTCGGGAAAGTCGACGATCACCACGTCGAACGGTTCCCCCGCGGTTTCAACCCACACGAAGGCGTCGCGGTTGACGATCGTCACGCGCGGGTCGTCCAACGCCCGCTCGTTCAACTGGCCCAACGGCGGATAGTCGGACGACAGGCCGGTCATCGCCGGGTCGAGATCCACCAGCGTCACCTCGCGGACGTCGGGATACTTGAGAATCTCGCGCAGCGCCAGCCCGTCGCCGCCTCCCAGAACCAGGACCCGCCGCGTCCGCGCGGCCGACAGCATGGCCGGATGGACCAGCGCCTCGTGGTAGCGATACTCGTCCAGCGCGCTGAACTGCAGGTTCCCGTTCAAATACAGTTCAAAGCTTTCTCCGCTGCCCGTCACCACGATCCGCTGGTACGGCGACGTGCGGGCATAGACCACCGGATCGCCGAACAACTCGTCCTCGGCCAGCGTCGTGAAACGATCGGCCTCCAGCAGGCTGATCCCCAGCAGCGCCAACACGATCACCGCCCGCAACCGCAACAGGCCCACTCCGCCCGTCAGCGAGGAACGCAGAATCCAGGTTCCCCACAACCCCACGACTCCGTTCAGGATGCCGAACACCAGCGACGTACGGACCAGCCCCAGGTGCGGCACCAGAAACATCGGAAACAGCAGCGATCCGGCCAGGGCGCCGATGTAGTCGAACGTCAGCACGCGGGCCACCAGGTGCTTGAAGTCCAGGTTCTCGCGGAGGATCCTCATCAGCAGCGGCAGCTCCAGGCCCACCAGCACGCCGATGGCGAACACGGTTCCGTACAGCACCACGGCGAAGAAACTCAGCCGCGAGAAGCTCAGCAGCAGCAGCGGAGCGGAGAAGCCGCCCAGCAACGCCACGCCCAGCTCCACTTCGATGAACGTCCGAGCGAGCGCCCGGCCGATGAACCCCGACAGCCACGCGCCGACGCCAAGCGCCGTCAGATAGACGCCGATGCAGGTCGAGAACTGGGTGACCGAATCGCCCAGCACGTAGCTGGCCAGCGTCCCGGCGATCAGTTCGTACACCAGCCCGCAGGTGGCGATCAGAAACACGTTCAGGAACAGCAGCGGTACGCGATTCATCAGCGTGCCGCTCAACCCAGCAGGGCCGCGGCCAGAATGATGGCGATCCCCAGGATCATCGAGCCGACGATGATCCCCACCGCCACGTTCTGGTCCTCCTCGATCTCGCGCCGGACCGAGAACGGGGCCAGGCGGACAATCAGAAAGATGCAGGCGAAGAACAGCAGCAAACCGACGGCGGTGAACACCACGGCCAGCAGCAGGGGCCGCACCAGGTCGCTCAGCAAGTCCAGCGAACCGCCTTGCACGGGCAGCCCCGCGCTCTGCGCCGGCAGCGCCACGCCTGGCGCGGGCAGCACGCCGCCCTGCACGGGACGAGTTGGAGCCTGGGCCGCGGCCATGCAGGCCGCCAGCAAGACCAGGCCCAGGGACAGACAAGTTGCCATTCGCGGGACGCGCATGAATAACTCCCCGATGCTATTTGCCAAAGCTGAAGCCGCCGCCGAAATAGGTCGAACGGCTGCGGGCTCCCATCGATCCGCCGCTGGCACTCTGCGCCGTCGGTACCCGCTCGCGTGCGCCGCCGCCCAGTTCCCAGCCGAGTGCCGACCAGGCCAGGTAGCCCATGATCAACGCTCCGCCCACGCCCAGGTAGATTTTTCGCAGCATTTCCGCCCGCCTTGTGTTGCTACTCGTTGAAGCTGCTGTCCTGCCAGCGCATCGACTCAAACGACGCCCGGAACACGACCGAGCCGATCAGCGGCAGGGCCAGGATCGCCAGCAGCACCAGGAACGTGCGCAGCCGCGGCACCGCCTGGTGGATGGCCACCTGGAGTTGCTGGCCCGCCAGCGTTTCGTTCTGCCATCGCGTTTCCAACCTCAGGGTGTACCTGCCGGAACGCATGCCCGACAGGTATTTCACCCGCTTCCGGCCAGGCCCGGCCAGGTCCGGCGGCACCGCGACCGTGAAGGTTCGCACGCTGCTCTCGCGTTCGTTGTAAAACGCTCCGTCGACGTACATCCAACTGTTGTACTGCGGCGTCGAGCAGGTGATGCGGATGTTGCGGAGCGGCTTCAAGTCGAACGGTTCGCTGAAGACCACGTTCGAGCCGGGCTGGAGTTGAAACGTCTGGTTCAGGACCTCGCGCCGGCTCCCGCCCAGCAGCACCAGCAGGCCGACCAGCAGCGCGGCGCCCAATAGCAACAGTCCGGGCCGGAACAGTTGCGGATCGGGGTACGGCTGATTCGGTCCCACCGTGGTGGGCCGGGGCAGCCGCGGCCGGCCAAAGGCCTGCTCCACTTCGGTCACGGGGATGTATTCGCCCAGCGTGTAGTTGACCTCCTGCGCGCCGGGCGTGGCGGTTCCCACGCTTGCGCGGGCCGGCTCCGCTCGAAGTGGAAACACGACGGGCGGAATCCTGCCGGAGGCCGCTGCCTCGTCTTCCCCCGAATTCGCGGCCGCCAGCCCAGGTGACGCGAGCGGCGGCAGCGATTCCTCGCGCGACAGCATGTAGGGCGGACTGATGTAGTCGGTGGCCCCGACACGTTCCCCCAGTTCGACCTTCCAGTAGAACTGCCCGTAGACCGCCACCACACTCGGCACCGAACGCTCGAACGCCTTGAACGTGCGGCCCTGGTACCGCGCGGTGCGGAAGGCCACCTGCACGTCACCGGCCGAGATGGGCTGGCCCAAGGTCCAATGGTTGTTGCTGTGGATCAGCCAGTGGAATGGTTCCCGGGGCGTGTACAGCAGGTACTCGTTCCAGTAGTACGATTCCCCTTCGACGCGGATCTGCTTTTGCAGGAAGCCGATCACCGTGTAGCGGCGGCCACGGAGCGTGCCGCTGGTCCCCAGCGGAATCAGCGGCCGGGCTCGCGGCTTGGACAACACCCGCAGGAACCGCAGGTTGCCCTGTTCGGCATCCAGCATCGAATCGCAGTAGGGGCAGACGACCCGTTCGATTTCATCGGGCGCGACCAGCTCCAGGGCGCCGCCGCACTGCGGGCAACTGACCAACTCGGTCGCTACCGCCCGCTCGTCCGGCTCGCGCGACGCGACGGTCGCCGCGATGCCCAGCCGTTCGAGCGAGAATTCGCCGCCCAGGTACAGAGTGGGCGGATCCTGCCCGCCATCCAACGTGGCGAACTTGCCGGCCGGCCCCGCCAGGTCCGCGTAGTGGTAGGTCGCGCCAGGTACGAACTGGTACGGCAATTCCCCCTCGGCCGCCATCGCCGTCGCCGTGCCCGTTTCCACCACCTTCAGCGCCCCGACGCCGGGCAGCGTCAGTTGGTCTTCAATCCGCAGCTCGGATAAGGGCGGTACCGAGCTGTTTGCGGGCAGACGCTTGCGGAACGTGAGATAGTACTTGCCTTGAGCTTCCGCCAGCCAGCCCCAGCGAGCGCCATCGCGGAACGCCACGTACCATTCGTCCCAGACGCCGCCCGCGGCGTGCCGCAGTTGCGCTCGCCCGGTGATCTGGAACGGCATGCCGCGAACCTGGCCGGTCAGCCCGATGCGAAGCGGCGAATCGATCTGCACCAGATCGGCCACGCGGCCGTACTGCTGCAACGCTCCGTCGCCCCGTCCGACCACGCTGTGGCAACTCTCGCAGATCCGCACCACCGAATTGGCCACGCCGAACTCGATCGGCGCTCCGCAGGTGGGACACGATCCTTGAAATACCACAACGGCCACCTTGTCCTGTTGGATCTCACACCCGGAAAGACTTCACCAAGTCGCCGTGGAGTATGCAGAATCGGGCGCGTGAAATCAACCGCGAGGGTCGCCTTTCGCTCCGCGAAAGTAGCGTGGGTAGCGTTTCCGGCACTTCGAATCCCACCGCCAAGCCGGCGGGATTCGGGATCGCTGGCTCAACGCGTGCTAGTGAGAAACCGAACGATCCGCCGGGCAAGCCGGCGGGAATCAGGTTCCCCAGTCCCGCGCGTAGCGGAAGTCGCGGTCGACCGTGCGGTGGCTCAGCTTGGCGATGATCGGCAGACGCCGCTTGTAGTGGTTCCGCCGGACGCGCTCGGTGATCCGGTCGACGAACGAGGGGTCGAAGCCGGCCGCGAGCAGCTCCGTCTTGCTCCATCGCCGATCGACCAGCAAGTACAGCAATGCGTCGGCCGTGGCATAGCTGAATCCCAGCTCGCTCTCGTCCGTCTGCCCGACCCACAGGTCTCCGGTGGGCTGCTTGTGCAGAATGCTTTCCGGCAGGCCCAGATGCCGACCGAGCGGATAGAGCTGCGTTTTGTACAAATCGCCGATCGGGTTGATCGCCGACGCCATGTCGCCAAACTGGGTGCCGTAGCCCAGCAGCAGTTCGCTCTTGTTGCTGGTGCCCAGCACCAGGCCCTCGAACGCCACGCTCTGATCGTACAGAATCGTCATCCGCTGCCGCGCGCACATGTTCGCTCGGCGCATCTGCGAAGCTTCCGGAAACTGGTCGTAATAAGCGTCCACCTGGCCCGAGATCGGCGCGTCGATGGTGGGCAGTCCAAGCTGCTCGATCACCAGCCGGCTGTCGTCGCGCGTGGCCTGGCTGGAAGTCGTGTAGGGCATGGTGACGGCCAGCACATTCTCGGCGCCCAGCGCCCGCACGGCCAGATACGTCGTGACGCTGGAATCGATGCCGCCGGACAGTCCCACGACGGCCCGTTGAAAACCGGTCCGCTGAATCTCGCAACGGATGAAGCGAGTCAGGATCTCGGCGACCAGCGGGCAGTTAATCGTCAAATCGACGGGGGGCGGCTTCGTGTTCATAGCTTCGGCGTTTGATCCGCTGGAGTTCCTCGATCGTCAGCAGCAGCCGCTCGTCGCGGCCCAACGGCGTGATGATCCGCTGCCGGCGCAGCTCGGCCGGGTCCAGGCAGGCGATCGTCAGCGATTCGTCCAGTTGCGCCGCCTCGGCGAGCAGCTCGCCGTCCGGCCCCACGGCCAGGCTGCCTCCCCAGAAGCAGAGTCCATCCTCGAAGCCGACGCGATTGACGACCAGCACCACGGCGCCCAGCAGCAGGGCGTACGTGCGGGCCACGTGCCCGTACACGTCGGATGTCTTGATCCGCGGACCCTGCACGCCGCGGCCGGGCGAATTGGCGATGCAGATCAGCAGATCCACCTCCTCGGCTTGCAGGATGGTCGCCGCCGACAGATGCCAGAAGTCCTCGCAAACCAGCAGCCCCACCCGCCCCAAGGCGGGCGCGTCGAACGCCTGGATGCGGTGCCCGGCCGCGAAGTAACGCTGTTCGTCGAACAGGCCGTACGTCGGCAAGTAGACCTTGCGGTGGACATGCAGCAACTGGCCCGCGGAGGCATACAGGGCGCTATTGTAATAGCGCTGCCCCGCCGCCAGTTCGACAAAGCCCAGCGCCAGATCCGCCGCGCCGGCCCGCTGGACCAACTGCCCGATCCGCGGGTCGGTGGCGGCCAGAGCCACGTCGGGCACCATGTCGCGGAGAAAGTAGCCGGTCAGCGACAGTTCGGGAAACACGATCAGGTCGGCGTCCTGTTGCCGGGCCCGGTCGATCCACTCCAGGTGCGTTCCCAGGTTCCGGGACAAATCGCCCAACCGGGGAGCCAACTGGGCCAAGGCGACGCGCAACTGGCGGGCTGGAGCGGTGGTGTGTGGCAAAGCGGCGCTCTCTGGCGTCTGGAGTCCTAGGGACCCACGGTCTTGATACCCAGTTCGTCCAACTGCCGGCGGTCGACCGTGCCGGGGGCTCCCGTCATCATGTCCGTGGCCCGCTGCGTCTTGGGAAAGGCGATGCAGTCGCGGATATTGTCCAGCCCGCCGAACAACATGACCATCCGGTCGATGCCCAGGGCGATGCCGCCGTGCGGCGGCGCGCCCAGTTGCAGGGCGTCCAGCAAAAAGCCAAACCGCTCCCGCGCCGCCTCCTGGTCGATCCCCAGCAAGCCGAACACCTGCTGCTGAATCTGCTGGTCGTGGATTCGCACCGTGCCGCCGCCGGCCTCCGATCCGTTAATCACCAGGTCGTAGGCCTGAGCGCGGCACTTGCCCGGATCGGTGCCGAGCATGGCCAGGTCCTGCCGGCGGGGAGCGGTGAACGGGTGGTGCATCGCCACCCAGCGCTGCTCCTCGTGATCGAAGTCGAACATCGGAAACTCGACGACCCACGAGAAGTGCATCTGCCGGGGATCGTACAGTTTCAGCTCCGCGCCCAACCGCTTGCGCAGCGCCGCCAGCGCCTTGCAACTGACTTCCCAGGTGTCGGCCACCAGCAGCAGCAGGTCGCCCGGCTGAGCTTCCAGGCGCTGGCCGAACCGGGCCAGCAGCGAGTCGGCGAAGTTCTTGGAGATCGGCGACCAGAGCTTGCCGTCCTCTTCCACTCGAAACCAGGCCAGGCCCTTGGCGCCGAAGTCCTGCTGCACGAACTCCGTCAGTTCGTCGATCCCCTTGCGGCTGTACCGGGCCGCCCCGCCGGGCGCCCGGATTCCGCGGACCACTTGCCCCGCTTCGGCCGCCGCCCGAAACACCCGGAACTCGGCCTCCGCCGCCAGGTCCGTGCAATCGATCAGCTCCATGCCGAAACGCAGGTCGGGCGCGTCGTGACCAAACCGCCGCATCGCCTCGTCGTAGGTCATCCGCGGCAGCGGCAACTTCACCTCCAGCTCCAGGATCTCCTTGGCCAGCTTCACGACCAGGCCGTCGATCATGCCGATCACGTCGTCGGCGTCGACGAACGACATCTCCATGTCCAACTGAGTGAATTCAGGCTGCCGGTCCGCCCGCAAGTCCTCGTCTCGAAAACAGCGAGCCACCTGCACGTAGCGATCGTAGCCGGCGACCATCAGGATCTGCTTGTACAACTGGGGCGACTGCGGCAGGGCATACATCTTGCCGTGATGGATGCGGCTGGGCACCAGGTAGTCGCGGGCCCCTTCGGGCGTGCTGCGTCCCAGAATGGGCGTCTCCACGTCGATGAACCCGTGCTCTTCGAAATAGTCCCGCATCGACTTGATGATCCGACTCCGCAGCAGCAGCGTCCGCTGCATGCTCTCGCGCCGCAGGTCCAGGTAACGGTGCTTGAGCCGCAGGTCCTCGCCCGGCAAATCCGCCTGGCCCGGCGTGAACGGCGGCGTCTTGCACTTGTTCAACAGCTCGACTCGAATCACCCGGACCTCGATCGCGCCGGTCGCCAGCTTCGGGTTCCGAGTGCCTTCGGGACGAAACGCCACCGTGCCGACGAACTTGACGACATCCTCGCCCCGCAGCCGGCCCACCTGCTCGACCACGTCGGCCCCACTTTCGGGCCCAGCCACTACCTGCGTCTTGCCGTAACGGTCCCGCAAGTCGATGAATACCGCCCCGCCGTGATCCCGGCTGCTGTCCACCCAGCCGCAGAGGGTGACTTCCTGTCCAACATGCTCGCCGCGAAGTTCGCCGCAAGTGTGAGAACGAAACAAGTGTGTGTTCCTTCCGAATAGAAACGGGGGCATCAGGACGCCGACTTCGCAGACGGGGCATTTTAGACGGACGCCGGCGCCGCGCGAAGGTTCGATCGCTGGCGGAGGTGGTGACGGGGTGTCAGGGCCTTCGGCCTGGTTAAGAGAACGATTGGGACAATCGTTCCACCAAGGAGAACGACTGGGACAGTCGTTCCACCAAGGAGAACGATTGGGACAATCGTTCCACCAACCAGAACGACTGGGATAGTCGTTCCACCCGCGGTGCTGGGCCCCTCCTAGACCTGGCGGCCCAGTTCCAACAGGGTGGGCGCCAGTCGCTCCAGGTCCGCGTCGGCCGCCACTTCCAGGCGGCGGCACTCGCACAGGCTGCGGAACCAGGTTTCCTGGCGGCGAGCGAACTGGCGGGTGCGGGCCTTGACTGCCTCCGCCGTTTCGGACTCGGTCCGCTTCCCCGCCAACTGTTCCAGCACTTCCCGGTAGCCGACGGCCTGGGCGGCGGTTCGCCCCAGCGAGCCGAAACGGTCCAGCAGCCCCTGGACTTCGGCGACCAGCCCGGCGGAAAACATCCAGTCCACTCGCTGCTCAATCCGCCGGTGCAGGGCCGCTCGCGGCCAGCCCAGCACGAACACTCGGCAGCGCTCGGCCGGCAGACCTTCGTCGAAATGCAACTGCTCGTGGCTGATCGGCCGCCCGGTCAGTTTGTACACTTCCAGGGCGCGGATGATCCGCCGCTTGTCGTGGGGGTGCAGGCGAGCGGCCGCCAGCGGGTCGACCTGCCAGAGCCGCTGGTGCAGCACCTCGAGACCCACGGCTTGCAGTTCCTCGTCGATTTCGCGGCGGAAGTCCCAGTCGGCCGGCGGGCCGTGCGACAGACCTCTCAGCAGAGCCTTGAGATACAGCGGGGTGCCGCCCACGAACAGCACTTCTTTTCCCCGTTGGCGAATCCGCGTCACGCAGTCGGCGGCCGCCTCCAGGTACTGGGAAACGCTGAAATCGTCGGTCGGATCCACCAGATCGAGCAGGTGATGCGGCACGCGACCGCGCTGCTCGTCCGTCGGCTTGGCGGTTCCGATGTCCATGCCGCGATAGACGGCCATGGAATCGAGCGACACGATTTCGGCATCCAGGGCCTCCGCCAGCGTCAGCCCGACGCGCGTCTTGCCACTGGCGGTGGGGCCGGTCAGAAACCAGCAGGCTTGAAAGGCGGTTTGCCAATCCGACACGGGGAACCTACGATAAGCGGACTTGGAAAGCGGGCGGATCGTCCGGCAGCGCCGCGGCGACCGGCACGTGGCGTCCATTGTACCCCTCCATCCGTTACCAGACAGGCCATCCGTTACCAGACAGGCCGGGCCTCGTCCCAGACGGGCCGGCCTTGGGGCGCCCGCCGTGGCCAGGGTACCCCCGCCAAAACCGCATTCCCGCCGTGCGCGGGGCGGCAAGCCGCGAAACCAGGGAGCTTCCCGTGGAAACACACTCGACGATCCTGGCCCGGCTGATGGCGTTGCTGGAGGACCGCAAGCGAAACCCTCCACCCAGGTCGTATACCAGCACGCTGCTGGCCGGGGGAACGGCCAAAATCGGGGCTAAAATCCGGGAAGAGGCCGAAGAGGTGGTCGAGGCGGCCGGGGAGCCGGACGAAGCGGGGCGAGCTCACCTGGTACACGAGGCGGCCGATCTGATCTACCATCTGGCGGTCATGCTGGTCTATCGGGATGTGCCCCTGGCGGACGTGGAGCACGAGTTGGCTCGCCGCTTCGGCATCTCCGGCCTGGATGAGAAGGAAGCGCGCGGCTAACGAACCCGCCGGAGTCATTGCGACACCATGAACAACCTGCGCATTGGGGTCCCCAGCAAGGGGCGTCTTTCGGAACAGGCCGCCGAGCTGCTGCGGCAGGCCGGATTGAGTTTCCGCCGCCAGGAACGCAGCCTGTTTGCCCGCGTGGGCGAACTGCCGGTCGATCTGACCTTTCTGCGTCCCGATGACATCCCGGTCCTGTGCGCCGAGGGGGCGATCGACCTGGGGATCACCGGCAGCGATTTGGTGGGCGAAGCCGAAGTAGAGGTCGAGACCCGACTGGCCCTGGGCGTGGGACGCTGCCGGTTGAGCGTCTGCGTGCCGGAGGATGCGGCCATTGACCGCCCGTCGCAGCTCGACGGCTGCCGAGTGGCCACCAGCTTTCCGCGGACGACCCAGCGTTTTCTGGCCGCGCATCAGGCGACGGCCCACCTGGTGCCGCTGTCCGGATCCGTGGAAGTCATGGTCGCCCTGGGCGTGGCCGACGCGATTGTCGATCTGGTGGAAACCGGCAGCACGCTGGCCGCCAACCAACTGCGGGTGCTGACCGACATCGGCCAGTACGAAACGGTGCTGATCCAGAACACCCAGCGCCGCCAGCCGGAAGTGGCCGACCGCGTGGTGCGGCGACTGGAAGGCGTGGTGATCGCCCGCAGTTACTCGCTGCTCGAATACAACGTGCCCCGCGACAAGCTGGCCGAGGCCGAGAGGATCACGCCCGGTTTCGACTCGCCGACCGTCAACGCGCTGGAAGATCCGCAGTGGTGCGCCGTGCGAGTGATGGTACGCCGGAAGGACGTGATCGAAGTCATGGAGCGGCTCGACGCGCTAGGCGCCTCCGCGATCCTGGAAACTCAGATCAACAACTGCCGGCTGTGAACGGACTCGCTCCGCGTCTGGCGACGTTCGCCACTCAATCGGCCGCCAGCCAGGCCGAAAGCTGCTGAATCTGCCGTTGCCGCTGTTCGGGCTCGGCACCGGCGTCGAACGGGATCGCCCGGCCGCTGAGCGTCGACAACTGCCGCGCGGCCAGGTGCCGCATGGCTTCCTCGTGGTGCGCCAGCAGCCCGACCCAGACGCCCGGTTTGACGCTCAGCCAGACCGCGACGCGCTGCGCGTCGTCGCCCGACCGCATTGTCAGCTCGTCGCAAATCTGCCGCACTCTCAGCCGCTGCTCGGCGTCCAGTCCGGCTGGATCGAGACTCTCCAGGTACGGCAGAATGGCCTGGCCGACCGCACGCAGACGGTGGTCGGCGGCTCGGCGGAGCCGGGCGTCCGAACTGGACAGCTCGGCCACCCAGCCAGCCCAGCCCGACCGGTCGGGCAACTGGCTGGACTGAGCCAGTTCAAGCAGCCGCCGTTCGATCGCGCGGCCTTGTTCGGCCAGCCGCCAATCGGGTCGCAGCACCTCCAGGACGGGTATCAGGTGCTCGCGGCACTCGGCCGGATACAACAGCAGCAGTTGCCATAAGTCGTCGGCCACCAGCCGCCGTGAGGCCGCGGATTCGCTCCCCGCAATCTCCAGCGCCACCGGGCCTCGCGGCGGTTGCACAAAACGGACCGCCGCTTGCCGTTCTCGCGCTGGCCGGCGATGGACTCGCAGGCAGTTGCCGCAGTTCAGCTCGACCGTCAGATGCTGGTCGGCGTCCTGCAATTCGTAGCTTACCGATGGGGCCGAGTCGCCGACGGTCAACGAGTAGGATTCGCGAGGTCCCTGGGAATCGCCGCCGCAGGTCTGGCTCTTGCTGGCGGCCAAGCGCGAGTTGAGGGCCGTGACGCGGCCCCGCACAATCTCGTATTGCACCCAGTTCAGCCGGGCAGCCAGCGAGCCGGCCTCCGGAATTTCCTCGCACGCGGCCGGCGAAAGCGACGATAAGAACAGTCCCGCTGCCAGCAGGCAGACCCAATGTCCTCGCATGATGCAGACTCCCTCCTTGGTCACGACGTTTCGTCCGGCAACTCCTTTGCCGCTGCAAAATGCCGCAGTGACCCTGATCTTCTTGTATCGGACGGCAAACGCCAAACCGAGCCCAAAACAGCGGCGGCCGGGCAAAAAGAGATGAAAATTGCGTGAGGGAACTGGAAAGTGGCTGGGAAATGCCCCTCGGTCGAGGGGGCTTCGGCCTGTCAAGCGAACGAGTGGGACGGTTGTTCGACGCAATCGTTCCACCAGCAGTAGCGGTCGTGCAGGTTTAGAGTTGTCTTGCCGAGTGGATTTGGCGTCAAGACCGAGGGAAACTTGGGACGGCCTCCGCTGCGGCGAGCGCTCCCCCCTTGATATCCCTCTGGGACCATTGGGACCATTGACCTCTGGGGTCGATTTGGAAGGCTGGGGGAACTACCGTGTGTTCGCCGCTGGCGTGGCACAACATGCCTGGTGGAATATGGGCGGTGCTTAGGAGAGCTCGAAATCACCGTGGCGTATGGAGTCACGGGCTGGAAGCCCATGCTACGTATCGTATGCGGCAAAAGCAGGATCAAACGGGTCTATACCGCGGGACGCCAGTGGTCCTCGGCGATCCCCAGGACGATTGTTTCGATGGCGCCGGCCCGCTCGCCTGGACAGACCAGGATCGCGCCGATCTCGGGATGATCGTTCAGATAGTCGGTCGCCGATTGGCGGTCCATTACGTGCAGCGCGGTGGCCAGGGCGTCGGCCAGGGCAGCCGTCGGAGCGACGACGCTGGTCGACAACATGCACTCGGCGGGGTAGCCCGTGCGAGGATCCAGGATGTGGCCGTACCGTCGCCCCTGATGGTGGAAGAACTGGCTTCCCGATCCGGACGTGCCCAGGGCCTGGTCGGTCAGCCTCAACTGGCCCAGCGGCTGCGAGTCGCGGAACGGGTGCTGCAGCGAGACCCACCAGCCACCGTCCCTCCCGACCCTCGAACCGCTTGCCAGCAGACTGCTTTTTCCCCCGTGGATCAGAAAGCTGGCGACGCCTTCCGCCACCAACACCTCCCCGCACTGGTCCAGGGCGAAGCCCTTGCCGATGCCGCCCAGGTTGATTTCCATTCCCGGCCTGGCGAAACAGACCGCGTGGCTGCCGGGATCCAGGTGAATCTGGCGGCTGTCGACCAGGGCGAGAACTTCCCGAATCGCCTCGGTGCTGGGAAACCGACCGCAGCGGTCATGGAAGCCCCAGAGTCTCGACAGGGGCGTCGAGGTGACATCGAAAGCGCCGCCCGTTTCGGCGTGCAGCCGCAAGCACAGTTGCAGCAGTTCAAACAGGAGGGGCGAGGCGACAAAGGGCTGGTCGGCCGCCGTGCGGTTCAGCCGGATGAGTTCGCTGTCCGGCCGATAGATGCTCAACTGGGCTTCGAGCTGCTCGACGACGTCCAGCGCGTGCAAGGCCGCTTCAGCGCCTCGAGGATGCTGTCCCGCGTTCAGGTAAACTTGAAAGCTGGTCGCCATCGCTCGGCGGCCGATTTGCAGCAGGTAGCTGCTGGCGGCTCGCTTCGCGTCTTGGGCCGGCGGACCGGTCGGATCCGTGGCGATGGCCTGGGCCGCGGTTGCGGCCTGCGCCGGCGGCAGCTTCATGTTACCGGGAGCGGATGGGACCAGGTCGGCCAGCGCCGCGCGCACCGACCTGCCTCGCAGGAACTCGCGTCGAGACGTTGTTCGCCGGTTGGTCACGGGACACTTTCCTGTGCCGCGGGTGCTGCCAGGTTCGGTTACCCGGATTGCCCCGGATACTACCGCACTTTTCGGACGGCTATTCTCCATTCTACCCTTGGCCGATCGCGGAAAGTATGGCGGCGCGAACGGCTGGCGAGCGAAAGTTGACGAACCGTGCGCCCTCGCTTAGGCTGCGGTTACGTGCGGTAGCCGAAGTAGGGAATGCCGGAACGAAGAGAGCGGCTCGATGAACGATCACAAATTCTCTGGCGTGAAGTCGGCCTGGCTGGCGTTGGCACCAGTTGGCCAGTTGGCAGTGGGCGGCCTGTTGGCACTGGGAGTCCTGTTAGCTCCGGTCGGCCTCGTGTGGGCTCAAGGACGCGCCGCGCTGCCTCGTCGGGCGGAGCCGCCCAAATTCGATCGCGCCGAAACCCAGGGCGTCTTTTTTGACAACCTGTTTGGCCAACAGGGGCCGCTGGTGGGAACGCGGCCCGCGTCGGCAACCGCGCCATTGGTCGCGCGGTCGCCGGCGGGAGGCGCCGGGCAGGCGCCCACGGCCGGTGGACCGTCGAGCACCCCGGCCG
>JAGFJK010000320.1 GCA_024102795.1 Pirellulaceae bacterium | reverse complement strand
GCGACGTGCCCTGGATCCACCGCTGGTAACACTGGCATAGAGGAGAGGCACCGGTACTTCTTCCCTCAGACGACGCTCCATCAAATAGCGTGATTGAACCACCATCAATTAGCGTGCGTGCTCTCAGTTCAAGGGCCATGCCGCATTTTGGGCAACTACCCGGCTTGTCGCTGACGACTTCGGGGTGCATGGGACAGGTGTAAGCGTCTACTGCCTTCGTGGGGGACGTGGGTTCGTGGCGTACCTCGTGATGATGCGGAGAGTGCGGTTTCTCACTCGATCCGCTGCTGAGGAATTTCTGACGGCAATGCTCGCTACAAAAGTAGACCTTCTGTCCGTCACGCTCGGCGCTGCGGGCGGTCGCTTCATCCACTGTCATCCCGCAAACAGGGTCGATTGCCATGATGATTTACCTTTCCACTTGCCGCTCCTGAAATCCCCCTGGATGTTCCGATTCGCCACGACAGCGACAGCACTCGCAAAGTCATTTTACCAGTCTGACGCTGGATTCGTGACCCGCCACTTCCGGCAGAAAGGGTGAGAATGCGATGACGCACGGCAGAAAGTGACTTCTGCCGTGCAACTCACAGTGCGAGGCATCAGACGGGCTTACTTCGCCTTGTTCGGCGATCCGCAACAAACCTTCGCTGCGTCACAGCAGTTGGCTCCTGCGGTGCAACACTTTTGAATCGCAGCACAGCAGCCCTTGTTGTCTGAGCAGCACTTCATGCCGTTGTCGCAGCAGCCGAGCTTCGTATCAGCCACGCAGCAGGCACTCTTGTCCTTGCAGCAAGCGAGCTTTGCCGAGCAGCAGTTGTCAGACGTGTCACTTGCTTTGGCCTGCTTCGCCGCCCCCTTCATCGAGCAGCAACCGGCAGCCTTTGTAACGACGGCCTTCGTGGGTCCGCAGCACGCTTTCGCCTCTTTGCAGCAGTCCAAGCCTTCGGTGCAGCACTTCTGCACGGCGGCACAACAGCCCTTGTTCTCGGCACAGCACTTCAGCCCCTTGTCGCAGCAGCCGAGCTTGGCGTCGGCCACGCAGCAAGCACTCTTTGGGGTGCAACAGGCGAGCTTGGCCGAACAACAGTCTTGGGACTTGTCAGCAGCGAACGAAATGCCAGAGAACAGCAGTCCCAGCATGAGGAACGAACCGGCGAACAGTTTGGTAAACATGGAATTCTCCAGTGATATTGTGTGGATGAATCACTGCGCACACTTTGAGCGCAGCAATGAGGCCGTTAGGCCGAGATACGATTGATTGGCGAAGGGATGCAGAATCCGCCAATCAACAGCGCCACACGCACAAGAGAATTTGCAGGCGGGGACCGGAAGAGATAGGGGCGAACCCGACTTTGCCGCCTACGGGAACATCCACGTCCAGGATATGCTGGACGGCGGCAGTGAATGCCAAGTTGTGATTGTCGGTCGGTTGGACCGAATTCTCAGGTAGTGCCGCATCTCGGACGCAGCAGCACTTGACACTTGGCTTGGCCGGAGACTTTCCCGATTCACAAGGAGAGGCAGGGGCATCCTTGTGACAACAGGACGTATTCTTCACCGGGACCGAATCCGCTCGGTCATGCTGCACAAACAGACCACAAGACCCTGGCGGGAGAGCCAGAATCAAGCTGGTCGTGAGCGCAAGCAGGTGGTGAAGGAAAATGCCCATATTCAATTCTACGCACGAGAAGTCCAAAAGGTTGGACCGAAAACGTAGATTTCTACCGAATCGCTTTGGCGATCACGAAGGATGTTGTCGCTGCCACGTTGGATTGGGCGGTGGCGACGGCGCTCAAGACGACAGCGTGGAGTACCAGGATGTTCACTCCTGTTGCTTCGTCTTCCTGCACGCATCCGAGCAATACTTCACCTGCCCCCAGACTTTCGCCCACTTCTTCCGCCAAGCGAAGGGGCGATTGCAGACCGGGCAAATCTTCGTCGGCAAGTTGGGCTTCTTGTGGGTCACTTGAGCAGCACCAGCAGCATGACCAGCGGCGACTTCGCATTGATAGAGTGTTTCAAACCAGCGGGCATGTGGACCCACGTTCCGGCGTGGGCCTCCTGCAAGTCTTCGCCCAGGCCGACGCTGGCCTCGCCCTTCACGAAGAACATCATCGCAAGTTTCGCCGCCGTGTGTTCGGAAAGTTCCTCGCCCTGGCCGAAGCCGAAGATGACGGCTTTGATCTGATCGTCCTGGAAGACGGTACGGCTCAGGATGCCGTTCGCAGGCGGCTCGGCTTCTTTGGCGAGATCGAGAATGTGCGTGTATATGGTCATGCTTGGTCCTCAATGCCCCGGCAACAGAATCTCGACCCCGTACCCAGGTGCAACGGCCAGCAGTTTGTCGATCTCATCCTTGGTCGGAGGCAACGCTGTCGTCGCTCCCTCGGCCAGCGGAACCCCGACCTCGAAGAACATTTTCTCCAAGCCAGCGGGGGCGACGGAGATCAGCATCTTCGCCGGGCGGTCGCTCTCGTTCTTGAAGGAGTGCGGCGTGCCGACCGGCATATTGGCGAACGTACCGGCCTTCGCCACGGTCTTCTCGCCGTTGATGGTGAACGTGATCTCGCCTTCGAGAACGTAGAAGCCTTCCTCCTCCCGGCTGTGAATATGTGGAGGAGGACCGCCGCCTGGACCCACAATCGCTTCAAACAAGGCGTACTTGCCATTCGTGTCGTCGCCGGTTGCCAGGAAGCGGTACACATCACCGACGACGGCGACGGTGCGGCCCTGGGGCGGCGTGTTGATGGTGGGTTTGTTCATTCTGCTGCTCTCCTTCAACTTCATCGTTCACTTCTTCGGCAACGTCTTCACGAATTTCACCGCCCGTTCAATCCAGTCGGTCAACTGGTCATCATCTTCGACGCCTTCCGGCTCGACAGCCACCCAATTCCGCATCGGCTTACACCAGAGTCAGCCGCCGTTCCCAGGGTCTTGATGAAACCGACCAGCGTGACGAACTTCTCGCCAACCTCGGCGACAGCAAAGAGATCGTCGGCGAGTATCAAGACATCACCAGCGGCAGCCAGGGCGACGGCGAGAGGCACGGCCTGTCGAAGCTGCTCGAAGATGCCGCCAATGGCAAGGTCGATGTGCTGGTCTGCTCCGACCTCACCCGGCTGACCCGGCGAGTTACACCAGAGATCATCGAGGCTCTGGTGAAATCCGGGGTCCGCATAGTGGTGAAGGATGGCAGCGAAGTCGGGGTCGCCGAACTGGTCATGCTTACGCTCATGAACCAGTTTGCCAAGTCGGAATCGCAACGCAGGAGCGAACGGATCAAGGCGGGCATTCGGGCGGCTCGTGAGCGCCGGAAGGCCGCAGCCGATGACGCCGATGCTCGCTCAGGCAGCGAATGATAGTCCAACTCGGTTTTACACTTCAGCCTCGCTTGTGGTAAAATCCTTCACGTCGGGAGATTCTTCCTGAACAACCCAGCCCAGGGTCGCCCGCTTCGGGCGCGCCCTGGGAGAACGACATCCTTGAGGCCCCTCTTCGCCGAAGGCGTTGCACAAGGCGCCTTGTGGAACGCCTTCGGCGTACGGGAACGCCAAGGAATCTCTTGCAACGCTCTAAGCTCTGACAAATTAAGAACTTATAAGCTGGACGATCTCGAAGCCGGGGAGTTAGCCAGAGGGATTGGTTCGCTTCCGCGTCGCCCGGCGGAATCTCGAATTTCCGCGAACGGTTACATATGTCACAGGAAAGCAAGCCGTAAAACTTCTGGAAAGCAGAAGGTCAGTCCTGAAGGTCGACGATTCCACCGCCCGCGCCCGGAAGCAGGACGGCGCGTGTGGACGAAAGTTGCCCCGGCATACACGCCGGCTGGGAATTGAAAACCCACGAGCAAATCCGTAGACTGACCCCCCCCAGCGATTTGGCGAGCGTTTCGGGTTCGCCACGACAAGGAGCGTGACGTGTCGAACGTCGGCGAGCGGAGCAAGGAAAGGCGTCGGGGAATTGGTTGGACGTCGGACCAACTCTGCGCCAAAGCTGGTTTGTCCAAGTGCTTCTTGTCGGAACTGGAGAACGGCCAGCGCAGTGTCAGTGCCGCCTATGGTCTGGATTTCTAATTGTCGCCGGGCGGGAGAGATAGCTGTCGCAGTTCGGCTTCCAGTTCCGCGATCCTGTTCTGAAGCTGCTCGATCAAGGGAGCGACTTGCTTCTGGGAGAACCGCTTGTGGATGTGCTGCGGGCAGTTGACGTCCCAAGCCTCGATCTGGAACAGGATGGCCCGTTCGGCTCGGCCATGATACGCGGGATCGCGCAGCCGGTCGAGCAGTTCGGGATCGTCTTCCACCACGCGGGCCTTGCCCCAGAGCTTGATGCGGCGGCTGCGGGCGTAGTCCATCAGGAAGATGAACGCTTGAGGGTTCTCCGCCAGGTTGCCCAGCGTGATGTATTGCCGATTGCCGACAAAGTCGGCGAAGCCAATCGTCCGGTCGTCCACCACCTGGAGGAAGCCCGGGGGACCGCCCCGATACTGGATGTAGGGCTGGCCCTCGGCGCTGGCCGTCCCCAGATAGAACATATCCAGTTCCGCGAGGAACGCGGCCAGTTCCGCGGTCACGGTCGTCCGCCAACTCCCGCCCGATTCCATCCGGGCATAGCTCGAACGGGAGCCTTTGCTGGTTTGCATGGCCTTCACCGCGGGAGTGAACGCCACGTCGCTGGAATACAAACGCATGGTTATCCGTGAAGTTCGAAGGCGATTGGGCGAGGTGGGAAAAGCCGGGTGCCCGGTTCGGCCAGGCACCCGGCCAGACGGGAATGGGCCTGGCTCAATGCGCCGAGCAGGCGGCGGTCCCGCAGGATGCGGTCGAGCAGGCTTCGACCGGCTCGGCCTGGGGAAAGTCGAGTTCCGTGCGGGCCACGTTGTTGAGGAAGTTCGTCAGGCAGCCCAGCAGGACGCTGGCCACGATCTCGACGATTTCGGCGTCGCCGTACCCCGCCTCCCGGACGGCGGCCAGTTGTTGGTCGCTGACCCTGCCCCGGCTTTCCAGCACGTCGTGGGCGAACGTCAGGGCGGCCCGGGCGCGACGGTCCTCGGAGTCGCGGGTGCGGCCCGCCAGGACGTCGGCGGCGGACAGGCCCGCCGAGGGAGCCACGGCGCTCAGGATCGACGTGCAGTAGTCGCAGGAGTTGGTGTGGCTGGTCGCGAGCTTCACCTGGTGGTGCAGCTTCGAGCCGATAGCGGCTTCCTTCATCGCCGTGCTGAAGGCGAGGAAGCTGGCGAGCACGGCGGGCGAGTTGGCCATCACCTGGGCGGTGTTCGGCACGGCGCCGAAGGCTTGCCGGACGGCTTCCAGCAGTTCCCGGCTGCGGCCCTGGGCCTGGTTCGGCTGGACGGCAGAAATGCGTTGCATGTTCGGATCTCCCACAAGTTTTCCTGGTCGGCCGCGAGCCGACGCGCCGCGCCGGCCCGTCTCTGCAGCTCGCAGCCTGCCCCTTGCCAACAAATATACAGATAGGTCTGTATATGTGATGCCCAAAAAAATGCCGGGTTACGCCCCCTTGGCTTCCGCCACCAGTTTCAGGGCGGCGTCGCGGGCCACGTCCACGGCGCCGGGCGAACCCTGAATCACGGCGGTGACGATGGCCCCTTCCACCAGCAGGCCCACGGCGGGCGCGACCTTCGCCGCCCGTTTGCCCAGTGATTCCTCGACCAGGCCGGCCAGGAACTCCTGGAACCGCCGCTTGTGATCCTGCGCGAACCGCGTCCCCGCATGGCCGGGGTCGGCCAGTTCCGCGGCCGCATTCTGGAACGCGCAGCCCCGGAAACCGGGACTCTCGACCCAGTCCTTGAGCGCCGCGAAAAAGGCCCGCAGCTTGTCCCTGGTGCGTTTGCCGTGCCGCTCCATCGCCGCCTCGAAGAACTCCCAGATCTTCTTCTCCCGATACTGCAGCACGGCCAGGATCAGGTCGTCCTTGGAGGCAAAATGCTTGTAGAGGCTCATCTTGGCCACCTCCGCCTCGGCGATGATCCGGTCGATGCCGACGGCCCGCACTCCGTCCCGGTAGAACAGCCGGTCGGCCGTTTCCAGGATCCGCTGGCGAGCCGCGGAATTCGTCTGCGTGCGTCCCATGCCGAAAGTATACAGACCTGTCTGTTAATGTCAACTGGCCGGCCGGGAATTTTTATTCTTGGCCAGCGCCTCGTGGCTGGTGATCAGGTTCCGGTAGGCCGGCAGGTGATTCGCCAGCAGAGCCGCCAGGCCTTCCATCTGGGAGCCAAATGGCCGCGTAAGCGGCCGAACCCCGTCTGGCTCCCTCCCCGGCTTCCGGGGGCGTGCAGCTTTTAAGTTGTTCAACAATCGCAGTTTACAACCTCCCAAGCGCGCGCTTCCAAAACCAGAGGGTGGCCATTCCGTTCGATTCCTGCGCTGTCTTTACGCCGCAGGCGTTGAACAACCCAGCCCAGGGTCGCCCGCTTCGGGCGCACCCTGGGGGAAAGACTGGGGAGAGACAGGAACTCAACTGTCAGAGCGAAGGACCGGCTGTGGCGATAAACTGAACTTGGTGTTCCCGTGCCACAGCACTTCGTCGTCGACGAAGGGATCGGGCCCGCAGATGAGACCAAACGACGACCAACCCCCGGCCGAGCCCCGGCGGAAACTTGTTCGAGGGCAACTTGCCCTTCGATCGCCGGGCGACGTATTCGCGGTGCGTGGCAGGAGCGCGGGCCCGGCGATGCGGGCACTCGACTGCGAACGATGAACAAACATCCGGTGAAAAACCGGACCGCTAGCCTTCGTCCAGCCCCATCATCTCGCGCTCCTCCTGCCACTCCTCGCGCGACTCGCACAGCGAAAACGCGAACTCGTCCTCCAGTTCCAAGTGGTGGCCATCAAAGCCGACAAAGCCGGGTCCGAACCGCCGGTCGGCGAGCGACTGACAAATCGGACACTCGCAGTCCAGGTGGCTGCCATCGGCGAGCAGCGGCAGGTGACGCCTCTCGGTCTCAATGATTACCGCGGGAGGCGTGGGGTTGCCGTCGATCGAGTCTTCGTTCAGCCATTGCTGGCCGTGGCTCCGCAGGGCGGTCGTGAGGCTCTCGATGTCTGTCTCCGGGTCCCTGGCAAGCTGAAGCCAGGCGGCCTGGATCACTTCGCGGCAGAGATCGAAATACACCACCACCTCGTGGCGCCCCAGCGGTCCGTGCCGGTAGGCGAACGTATCGGGATCGATGGCTCGTGGAGCCGACTTTGTCTGCGACCACTGCCGCTGCCGGTTGTCGACTTCCCGCTCCAGCCACGCTCGCCCTGCGTGCAGGAAGTGCCGTGGCGGCTGGCCTTCGAGATCCTCGCGCGGCGTCAGCAACCAGTCCGCATGCGCCTGCACGGTGAGCCGGTGCCAGTGCTGGTCGGCTTCGCGCCGGGAGTCCGTGCGCGTGTCTGGCCAGGGCTCGGGCGTCGCGTCGAACGGCGCCGCGGGCAGCTTGCCGCTGCGAGCCAGTTCCACGGCCCGCCGCGCAATGAACTCGGCCAGCGGCCTGCCGTACAACACGCCGCGGACGTCCAGCGGTTCGACGGGAACCGGCAGCGGGGGCAACGCCTCGCACCAACTGGTCCCCTCCAGCAACGTCCATCCCGGAGGCCGATTGATCCAGACCAGCGGATTCTCCGGAGTCCAAGGGCCGTCGTCGCGCTGGAAGGCCGCCCCGTCCTCGGGCAGCTCCGAGCCGCCGCCCGCCACGACACGCAAGGCTGCCAGGTCCAACAGGACCCAAGGCCCCTGGGGCGACGAACCGTTCCACTCGAACCAGGCACGCTCCGCCAGGCGCTCCCGAGGCCGATACCGCCACCAGGCCCGACACAATTCGTCAAAGGTCCGCGGATCCGACGACGTCACCGCGATGAGAGTCATCGAGTCCCACGAATCGACGTCAGCCAACTGTCGGACTTGCTCGCGATCGCGGACAAAAACGGTTTCCCGGTCCGATTCGGCCATGTTGAATCCTCCTCCGGCGCGTCAGGCTGTTGCTTGTCCGGCGCCATCGACTCGGATGGCAGCCGCGTCGCCAGCCCCGTTCCATCTCCAAGAGAATTAGACCTGGCGCGCCGGGCGATCGTCAATTGAAGCAGCGGGGGCAAAACCGCCTTTCGGAGCGGTTTCCCGGAGATTCCGCGCCGGCGGTGACAGACCTTTGTCACCCTCCGGCGGACGGCAGACGGCAGCGGGCCGAATTCCTTATCCGCCGGCCGGTACTTGACCTTGTGAGGCCCGTCCGCTAGTCAGGATCATTCCCTGGCGGCACGGCTCCGACCTGGTCCAGGAGATCGAGGAACGGCTGCTGGCTCACCTTGAGGAACCCACCTCTCGGTCGGTCGAGATCGAACACAAGCGTGATGACCGAACCAAGGACCACAATCAGTACGACGGCCGTGAGGGGACTGCGCCGACGGCTCAGACCCGCGTTGTAGCCCACCATCGCCAGTGTCAGGATCGAGCCAAACAAGAGGAGAACCAGGAGCGACTCCGGTACACGTGCATACAAACTGGAAATGACCCTCTCTTCGTGCAGGTCGATGACTTCGTTCAGCGACTCAATGTAGAGGCCCAGCACCACCGAGTCGGGCGTGGCACGGGCCAGGTCCCTGGCGATCGTCCAGAGTTCGGCCTGGATCTCGGTCGACCGAGCGACTCTCACCTGGAGTTCCACCAGATCATCGGTCGCGATACGCAGCGGCAAGTATTCGCGAAACAGAGCCCGGGTCTGGCCCGAGGCCGGCTCAGGCAAATAGCCCGCGCGGAGATACGCTGTCCCCACCGCGTTCGCCTCTGCCAGAACGAGCGCTCGGCGAGTGTCGAAGCGATCCGTTGCCATCCCCATCGAAACCGCCAGAAGGAACGCCATGAGAGCCAGCAGAGAACCCACAATCATCCCCGTCGGACCAGCCGTTTCCTCCGGCGTGCGTGCCTGCCACCAGACCCCAATCCGGTAACCAGCTTCGGATACTGCCAGAGCAACGATGGCGAAGGCGGCGAAAATGCCGAGGATCGGTATGGTATCGATAAACTGCTGAAACGTCATCGCCCATTCCCGTTCAAATGGTTGGTATGCCCAGCAGTGGCCGCGAGCCGCCACCGAGGAAGGCAATCGGATCGTCTTGATGTCGTGTCGCCGCATGAATTGCGATCGATCCGGCGGCAGGTTGCGGACGGATAAATCGGAGTGAAGCGTTCTCGCCCTTCCACCAGCCCCGCCCCACATCGGACGCGAATTCTATCTGCCGGGGCCGGGTGGTAACAAGAGTTGTTAAGAGCCGGTACCAGAAGGGAGCGGCTGCCGAACGCGGGAATCGGCGGCCGGGATTATCCCCCCCACTCAGCCGCCGTGTCCGCTCCTGGCCGATGCGCGGGCGAAACTCGCGTTTCACGAGGAGCATCACCGCGATGAGAGTCATCGAGTCCCGCGAAGCGACGCCAGCCAACTATCGGACTTGATCGCGACCGCGGATAAAACTGGTTTCCCGGTCCGATTCGGCCATGTTGAATCCCCTTCCCGCGCGTTAAGCTGTCGTCTGTCCGGCGTTGACCCGGCTGGCAACCGCGACGCCAGAATCGTCCCACGTCCAAGGGACCAGACATCGCGCGCCGGGGAATCGTCGCTTGAAACAGCCGGGGCAAGCCCGTGTCTCGGACCGGTTTCCCGGACAAACCGCGCCGGCGGTGACCGACCTTCGCCACCCTCCGGCGGACCGCGGACCGTTCCGGCAGAAAGGGGCGCCGATGCATCGAGTGCTGCTGTTGATCGGCGTGGTCTGTTTGGTCAGCAGTACCGCGCTGGCTGACGATCCGAGTGCCTCGCCCAGCGGAGAGGCCACGATTCGGGGCCGGGCCGGCTCGTCTGAGATCGTCATCACGACCACCAACCGGCTGGCCGGAGCGATCCACTCGCTGACCTGGAACGGCAAGGAATTCATCGACAGCCACGACCACGGCCGGCAGCTTCAGTCCGCCGCCAGTTTCGACTGCGCATTCGGCGGCGGGTTCTGGGCCGAACGGTTCAATCCCACGGAGGCCGGTTCGCGGGCCGACGGCGCCGGGGAGACATCCTCCAGCAAGCTGCGGCGCATCCGCGCGGACGGGACCGAGCTGGAAACGACGACCCAGATGGCGTTCTGGCTCGCGCCCGGCGAGAAGTCCGCCGGGCGGTCGGCGATGAACGGCCAGGTGTTGTCAAACCATCTTGTCTCGAAACGGGTTCGCATCGGCTACAAGTCGTTGGCCAATGTCATCGATTACCAGGTCACGTTCACGGTTCCGGTAGACGAGCGGCACACGTATGCTCAGTTCGAGGCGCTGACGGGCTACATGCCGCCCGAGTTCGCCCGGTTCTGGAAGTTTCTGCCTGGTACTGGCCAACTGGAGGAACTGGATGACGGGCCCGGGGAGCAGAGTTTTCCGGTGGTGTTCGCCACGGAGGATGGCACCCATGCCATGGGCGTCTTCTCTCCCGACCAGCCGTCGGCCGGCTACGAAGAGGCCGGGTATGGCCGCTTCCGGTTCGAGAGGGAGAAAGTGGTCAAGTGGAATTGCGTTTTTCGGCTGCGCAGCGCCGAGCGGATCCCCGCGGGAGAGCATCGTTTTCGCGTATTCGTCGCGGTCGGCAAGCTGGAAGATGTGCGGGCGGCCCTGCACTTGCTGGTTCGGGAGTTTGCGGGCAAGTAAGCATCCAACACAGGAGAAACCCTGACATGAAGAGCCGAAGTGTCCTGCTCGCGGCGACGCTGCTGATGGTCGCCGGAGGTTTGACGGGAGCGGCCGCCGAGCGGCCGAACGTGCTGTTCATCGCCGTGGACGATCTGCGGCCCGAACTGGGTTGCTACGGCGCAGAACATATCCAAAGCCCGCGGATCGACCAGTTGGCTCGGCAAGGTACCGTGTTCCTGCGGGCCTATTGCCAGCAAGCGGTCTGCTCGCCGTCGCGCACCAGCCTGATGACGGGCCTCCGCCCCGACTCAACCAAGGTCTACGACCTGAACACCCACTTCCGCACGCACGTGCCCGACGTGGTCACGCTGGGCCAGCACTTCAAGCAGCAAGGCTACTTCTGCACCAGTATGGGCAAGATCTACCACGGTGGCTTTGACGACCGGCCGACGTGGAGCGAACCGGCTCGGCGGCCTTCCGCGGGGGCCGGGTATGTGACCGAGGCGAATCAGCAACTGATCGCCCGCCGCCGCCGCGACGCCCAGCAGCGCGGGCTGAAAGGCCAGGCGCTCAGCCGAGCGTCCCGCGGTACGGCCACCGAGATGGCCGACGTACCCGACAATGCGTATACCGACGGCGCGGTGGCCGAATTGGGCGTCGAGACGTTGCGGGAATTAAGCGGCCGCGAGCAACCGTTCTTCCTGGCGGTCGGCTTTCTCAAGCCGCACCTGCCGTTCAACGCGCCGCGGCGATACTGGGACCTGTACGACGCTCAGGCGATCCCGCTGGCGGCCAATCCGTTTCCGCCCCATGGTGTCACCCCGTTCTCGCTGACCACATCGGGCGAGATCCGGGTCTACGAAGGCATTCCAGCTCAAGGCGACATTCCGCCCGACATGGCCCGGCAGCTCAAGCATGCCTATTACGCCTGCGTCAGCTTCACCGACGCCAACGTCGGCAAACTGCTCGATGAGCTCGACCGGCTGCGCCTGGCCGAGAACACGATCGTCGTCCTGTGGGGCGATCATGGCTGGAAGCTGGGCGAACACGGGGCGTGGTGCAAGCATTCGAACTTCGAGAACGACGCCAACGCTCCGTTGATCATCCGCTCGCCCGGTCAACGGGCGCCTGGCGGCAAGACGCGGGCCCTGGTTGAATTCGTCGACATCTATCCCACGCTCTGCGACCTGGCCCGTCTGCCCAAGCCCGAACATCTGGAAGGCACCAGCGCCGCGCCGCTGCTGGACGACCCGGATCGAACCTGGAAGCCGGCCGCCTTCAGCCAGTACCCTCGCGGCAAAATCATGGGCTACTCGATGAAGACCGACCGCTATCGCTACACGGCCTGGAAGGACACGCCCACGGGCGCCGTCATGGCCCGCGAACTGTACGACCACCAGACGGACCCGGCCGAGAACACGAACCTGGCCGGCCAGCCGGAGCATCAGCAGCTTGTGGCCCGGCTGCACGTTCAACTGGACGCCGGCTGGAAAGCGGGTCAACTGCCGCCGCGGTAGAGCGCCGGCCCTGAGCGGTCCTGGGTCCGCGCGGCAGCCGCGCTGGGGCCTGACCCGCCCGCCGTCAGACGTGGTTCAGGCGGGATTCGAGCGAGTTAAGCGTCTGTCCGAGGATCTCGTCGGGCGAACCGTCCGCGCGGATCGAGACCAGCTCGTTGCGCCGCGAATAGAAGTCGATCAACGGCTGCGTGGCCCGCTGGTATGCCTCCATCCGTACCCGTACGGCATGCGGATGGTCGTCTTCCCGCTGCACCAGTTGGCCCTGGCATTGGTCGCAGACTCCGGCCCGCCGCGGCGGGCGAGCGGTCACGTGATAGACGGCCTTGCACTGGCCGCACGTCCGCCGACCACCGATCCGATCGACGATCTCTTCCAGCGGCAGCTCGTAGCTGAGTACGGCGTCCAGGCTGACCTGCAGTTCGTTCAGCAACTCGTCCAACGCCTCGGCCTGCCCGATCGTCCGCGGCACGCCGTCCAGCAGAAAACCGCCATGGCATCGCAGGCATCGTTTCCGCTCGCGGACCAGCGCCATCACCAGCTCGTCCGACACCAGTTCTCCGCGGCGCATGGCGTCCAAGGCGGCGGACATGGCCGGACTGGGATCCGCCTGGCACTTGGCGGCGCGGAACAGGTCGCCCGTCGACAGGTGGCAGGCTCGCAGCCGATCCGCCAGCAGTTCCGCTTGCGTGCCTTTTCCCACGCCAGGCGGCCCCAGCAAGATCAGGCGGAACACCCTGTCGGGCCGCGGCGGCGCCGGATCACATTCGGCCAACGGACCTCGAAACCAACCCGTTCGCGTCGGATGGCCACTCATGGTTCTTCCTCCCGCCTGCAAGGCGCCTGACCTCCGCCCTCGCCCGACAACCCACACGCTATCACATTGTGAAGTTTTTCACAAGGATTGATTTGCCAGGATTGGGGAAATTCTTTTCGGACCCTCGCCAACCACCTGGCCAGACTTTGGCGGGACGGAGGAACATCACCACCAGGCCTTGGCAACTAACCAATCCGGGGCCTCCCTCGTGCAAACCGTTCACGGGAGTTTGAGTTTCCAAGAGGCGACGAGAGAACAGGATCAACACTTTTTGGCTCCCTCCACGCTTCGGGATCGTGCAGCGTTTAAGTTATTGGATCCTCAGTGTTTAAGGCCCTTCGCTCCCGGTGAGCGCCCGTCAGACTGTTTTGGGCTTCGAATCCCGCCGGCTTGCCCGGCGGATCGTTAGGTTTCTCGCTAACGCCCGACCGGGCGAGCGCGTGCGAATCAAGCTGGGATTCGAAGTGGAGAGTGCGCGGCGTGCGCCAGAATTCACGGTGCGCTTCGGCGTCGCTTGATTGAAGCACGAAACTCCAGGACGGGTGATTGCAAATTGCAATTTGAGAATTGAGCGACTGTGCAACGACTTCGGCGTTAGGGAACGCTAAGGACGCTCTCAGAACGATGTAAACTCCGCAGAAAAAACAACTTATAAGCTGCACGACCTCGAAGCCGGGGAGGGGGCAAGAAGTGATCTGTGAGGCTGGCGCGGCCATTTAGCTCCAATATGGGTACGGAACATAAGTAGCCTGATCGACAAACCCCAAAAATCGACCAAGGCCACCCTGTTTTTAGCAGGCCACGCTCCGCGTGATGAGCCTTCCGACCGCAGTCTGAACCATCCGCCGCGGCAAGTGTCCAGCCGGACCTGCGGGTGGCACAGGTCCGGGCGGTCCTCAACGACTGATGGTGACTCCGTGCGACAGGAGACGTTGAGTCTGCAAGGGCTTATCACGCGGAGCGTGATGCCTATTTTTCCGGAGCTCCCCAGCCTGCCAAATCGACCCCAGAGGTCAATGGTCAGGCGCCACCCAAGGCGCAGCGCCCGCTACTTTCGCGGAGCGAAAGGCGACGATGGATCGGCGACCTACGGGGCGGCCGAGTTGGACAGGGCGGGGGCCAGGCCGGGCACGTCGTCCTTGCCGCTGGGCACCTCGAACAACGCGCCCTCGAACGCGTCACCGACCGTTTCATAACGCCCGCCCAGGTGTTCGGCCAGGAACGCTTCCGCCACGGCATAGAAGGCGAACCGGTTCTCCGGCTTGGCGAAGCCGTGGCCTTCCTCGGTGAACAGCATGTACGTCACCGGGATCTTGCTGGCGTTCATGGCCGCCACGATCTGATCCGATTCGGCCTGCTTGACCCGCGGGTCGTGCTTGCCCTGCCCGATCAGCAGCGGTCGCTCGATCTTGTCCACGAAGAACAGGGGCGAGCGGGATTCGAGGAACTTGCGGCCTTCCTCCGTCGAGTAGTCGCCGACACGCTGCTTCATTACCGGCATGAAAGGCATCCAGTAGGGCGGCGGATTGTCCATCAGCGTGACCAGGTTCGAGGGGCCGACAATGTCGACGCCGCAGGCGAAAACGTCGGGAGTAAAGGTCAGTCCCACCAGCGTCGCGTAGCCGCCGTAGCTGCCGCCCATGATGGCGACCTTGTCCGGCTGCGCGATCCCCTGGTCGACGGCCCACTTCACGGCGTCGATCAGGTCGTTGTGCATGTCGGCGGCCCACTGGCGATCGGCCGCATTGATGAACTCCTTGCCGAATCCCGTGCTGCCCCGATAGTTGACGCTCAGCACGGCGTAGCCCCGGTTGGCCAGCAACTGATGCTCCGGGTCAAAGCCCCAATCGTCGCGGGCCCAGGGGCCGCCGTGCACCAGCAGCACCATCGGCAGCGGCTGCTCGGGCCGGCCCTTGCCCTGAGGATCGGTTCCGGACGGCAGCGACAGGTAACTGACCAGTTGCTTGCCGTCGCGGGCCGGGATGATTTCCGGGTGCATCTTGACCAGCGGCAGGCCTTCCAGTTCCGGGTTGTTGCTGAACAGATACCGGGCCTCGCGCGGCTGGCGGTCGTACAGGTAGTAGCGCACCGGGCCGTTGTCCATCAGGTAGGCCACCACCCAGCGCGAATCGTCCAGCGACCGGCTGACCACCTGCAATTCACCGTCGGCCACCGTCTGCAAATACTCCAGGTCGGCCGCGATGCTGTCGTCCAGGATCTTCCATTCGCGGCGAGCGTAGGTGAAGGCCACGGCCTGGATATTCTTCTCGGTCGGATGAGCCAGCGCATCCGAAATGTCGGCCCGCTCATGCTCGGCCAGCAACGTCTCCTCGCCGGAATCCATGCGCACCATCTTCAGCGCCGCCGTGTTGCGGTCGCGGCTGTCCATCATGTACAGCGACTGCCCGTCCTTGGTGAATCCGGCCGGGGCCGTGGTCATGCTGTCGACCGTCGAGATGGTGATCCATTCCTTCCAGGCCTCGCCATCGGGCACCAGCATCTGCTGCCCGCCATCGGGCGTGAAAGTCACCGCCAGCCGCACCCGGTAGTCGTCGTCGCTCACGAATCCCGCGTACCCCGGATTCAACTGCAGCAGCTTCCGCTCGCCCGTCAGGATGTTCACCCGGTACACGTCGTGCAGTTGATGCTGGTCCCGATCGTTGATGCCGACCAGAATCTCCTCCGGGAACTTCTGGCTGACGCCCTGAATGTCGGCCCGGATCATCTCCAGCGGCGTCAGATCGCGGATCTCGCCGCTGGTCAGGTCGACCGCGTAGAGGTGGAAGTCCTCGTTACCCTTTTCGTCCTGGGTATACAGGATATGGTTGTTGGTGTACGCCCAGAAGTACGAACGGATGCCGCGGTCCGTGTCCTTGGTGACCGGGCGAGCGGCGTCGAGGTTGTCGACCGGGGCAACCCACACGTTCAGCACGCCATCGACGGGAGCCAGGAAAGAAAGCTGCTGCCCGTCGGGACTGATGCGGGCCTGAGCGCGCTGCGGGTTGCCAAACAGTTGCTTGCGGGGAATCAAGATCACGCCCTCCGTTCCGGGTTGCTGCGATGCGGGCTGCTGCGTTGCGGGCTCGGCGGACTTTGCCGGTTGCAGTTGGGGCGCCGGTTGACTCTGGGGCGCCGGCTGCGACTCAGGCGCCGGCTCGGTGGGGGTGGGCGCCGGCAGCGGGACGCTTTGCGCGCCCGCTGCCAGCGGTTCGCCGCGGG
>JAGFJK010000314.1 GCA_024102795.1 Pirellulaceae bacterium | reverse complement strand
TATCTGGACTCCCGCGGCGCGGTCGGCTAGAGTCGCCTCCGGGAGGGGGCCGGGTCAACGCCTGCTGACCGTGCCCGCCGCCGTTCGTCCATCGCCAGGAGCGGAGACGTGTATTCGCTGCGTGAGATCGCCGAGATGGAAGAGGACCGCCAGGCTCGGGGCGTGGCCGAGATCGGCACGGCCAGCCAGCCGATCGCTGGCGGCTGGATGACGTTTGGCGGCATCGGAAGCTGGGCCAACCAGGCCTGCGGCTTAGGGATGCGAGGGCCCGTTACCAGCGAGGAACTCGAGCGGCTGGTCGACTTCTACGTCAGCCGGGGCGTGGAACCTCGGATCGAAGTCTGCCCGTTTGCCGACGCCAGCCTGATCGAGGGGCTCGCGCGGCGAGGATTCCGGTTGCTTGAATTCGAGAACGTGCTGGCGCGGCGGTTGCCGCCGGGCGAGGACCTGAGAGCTCGTCATCCTCACGGCTGGCCCGCGGAGCTGCAATTGATTCAGGTCGACCCGGACGACGAGCCTTTGGTCAGAACTTTTGTCGAGGTTTCCACGCGCGGCTTCCGGCCGGCGGGCGAACCGCTCTCGGAGGTCCTTACCGAAATGTCGATTCGCATGGTGCGGCATCCTCGCTGCGACTCGTTCCTGGCCCGCTACGATGGCCAGGACGTGGGCGGCGGCGCGATGGAGTCTGGCGAGCAGGTCGCGGGGCTGTTTGGCACCAGCGTGGACGTGGCCTACCGGCGACGGGGAATTCAGACGGCCCTGATGCTGCTCCGCCTGGAACGCGCTCGCCAGCGCGGCTGCGGGCTGGCCGTGATCCACTCCAAGCCGGGGATTCCCACCGAACGAAACGCCTTGCGGCTGGGCTTCTTTCTGGCCTATACCAAAGTGCTGTTGGGGCTGCCGGCCGTGGCGTGGTTCTTACCGATGCTGCTACTGTTGCTGCTGGCGTCGAGCCGGAGTCCGGCAGGCGAGCTCGAACCAGAACGCCGGCCGAACGTGATTCTGGTGATGGCCGACGACCTGGGCTGGGGCGACGTCGGTTTCAACGGCAATCGGCGGATTCGCACTCCGCACCTGGACCAGATGGCCGCTTCGAGCCTGAAGTTCACCCGGTTCTACGCGGCTGCCCCGGTCTGTTCGCCCACTCGCGGCAGCGCGCTGACCGGACGGCATCCGTACCGCTACGGAGTGACGTTTGCCAACGCGGGGTACCTCAAGCCGCGGGAAGTGACGCTGGCCGAGATTCTGCGTGCCGAGGGCTACGCGACGGGCATGTTCGGCAAGTGGCATCTGGGGTCGCTGACCACTCAGGTCCGGGACGCCAACCGCGGCGGGCCGGGCAGCGAGGCGATTTACGCTCCGCCGCGGATGCACGGCTTTGACGAGTGTTTCTGCACGGAATCGAAGGTGCCGACGTTCGATCCGTTGCGGGTGCCGCGCCGTTTCGACCACGGCGGCAGCCGTGCCCAGGGTTGGGACGCGCTGGCTGAGGGCGACGAATGGGACTCCTACGGCACGCGTTATTGGAACCAGAACGGCGAGGAGATTGGCGAACCGCTGCGGGGCGACGATTCGCGGATCATCATGGACCGGGCCTTGCCGTTCATCGTCCGCTCGGTGGAGGCGGGCAAGCCGTTCCTGGCCGTGATCTGGTTCCATGCGCCGCACCTGCCGGTGGTGGCCGGACCAGAGCACCGGGCTCATTACGCCAGCGAGAATGTGTTGCATCGCAATTATTTTGGCTGCGTGACGGCGCTGGACGAGCAAGTGGGCCGGTTGCGCCGCACGCTGCGCGAGCTGCGGGTGGCGGACAACACGCTGGTCTGGTTCGCCAGCGACAACGGGCCCGAAGGCAACGCCCGCGCGCCGGGTTCGGCCGGTTCGTTTCGCGGTCGCAAGCGGTCATTGTACGAAGGAGGCGTGCGGGTGCCGGCGTTGCTGGAGTGGCCGGCGAGGATCCGGGAACCTCGCGCGACCGATGTCCCGGCGGTGACCAGCGACTATCTGCCCACGGTGCTGGACGTCCTGGGCGTGCCGCATCCGCGGCCGGACGTTCCGCTGGATGGCCTGAGCCTGCTGCCGCTGATCGAAGGCCAGCAGTTCGTCCGGCCGGCGCCGATCGGCTTTCGTTCCGGCAACATGCAGGCGCTGTCCGACAACCGCTACAAGCTGGTGCTGCCCGGCGGGAACCAGCCGGCCGAGCTGTACGATCTGCTGGCTGACCCGGCCGAAAGCCGCGACCTGGCCGGCGAGCGGCCGGAAATCGTGGGCCAGATGCGGGGGTGGCTCGCGGCCTGGGTTCGTTCCTGCGACGCTTCGGCCGGCGGGGCAGACTATGCGGGCCAGGACGAGCCCTGACCCTGGCTGCCGCCGCGGGAAATTGTTTACAACGGCCCGCCAGCCACTATACTCTTTAGCTTCGGCGGGGCTCATCCAGGTGGCGGCCTTCCTTCCCTGAGTCCCGCGTTCCACGTACCAGGCACTCATACCCTCGCTGTCCGCACCGCGATCGGCGGGCGGCCAGCGGTCATCGCGATTGGCGATCCGGGACCAGCCATTTTCAGGAGCACCGATGGTTAACAAGAATGATCAGTACGTTTTCTGGGGCTGCTTCATCGCCCTGATCACGACGGCGTTTGGTTTCATCACGCGGATGTTCCTGATCGGGACCTGGGCCACCGAGTTCAACCTGGACCCGGCCGAGGCCGGACGGTTGGCGGGCATCGGCATCTGGCCGTTCGCCGTGAGCATCATCGGTTTCAGCCTGTTCATCGACCGGATCGGCTATAAGACGGCGATGTTCCTGGCTTTCGCCGGGCACGCGATCTGGGCCGTGATGGGCGTGAGCGCCTACTTTGTGTCGCACCAGGAATTCGCCACGCCCGAAGCCAAGGCCGCCGCCGTGCAGACCGCCTACAGCCTGCTCTACTGGGGCAGCCTGATCCTGGGCCTGGGCAATGGCACCGTGGAAGCGTTCATCAATCCGGTCGTGGCGACCATGTTCAGCCGAGAAAAGACCAAGTGGTTGAACATCCTGCATGCTGGCTGGCCGGGCGGCCTGGTGATCGCGGGCATCATTGTGATCTTCATGGGCAACCTGCCCTGGGGATTGAAGGTGGGCATCATCGGCGCTCCGGCGATCATCTACCTGTTGATGCTGACCCCCTGCCGGTTCCCGATCAGCGAGCGAGTGGCGTCGAATGTCAGCTACCGCGAGATGCTGGCCGAGTTTGGCATCCTGGGCGCGGCGATCGTGGGCATCCTGATTTCGCTGCAGTTGATGGACTTCTTCAACGGAGTGCCGGCGCTGAGCGTCGAGGTGGATGGGCGGCTGGTCCTGGCCACGTGGGCGCGAGGGCTGTTCATCGGCATCGGCGTGTTGATTGTGGTGGCGTTCGGCGCCTACACGCAGGCCCTGGGCCGGCCGCTGATGTTCCTGCTGGTGCTGATCATGATGCCGCTGGCCACCACGGAAATCGGCACCGACGGCTGGATCACGGGCATCATGGAGGGCGTGTTCGAAATGTCGCCCGAAGAGGTCGAGGCGGCGGGTGGGATGGACAAGGTGCTGGTGATCAACGGCGTGGCGTACCGCCTGCATCCGGGCTGGGTGCTGGTCTACACGTCGGCCATCATGATGATTCTGCGGTTCTGCGCGGGACCGATCGTGCACGCCTTCTCGCCGCTGGGCCTGCTGGCGGTCAGCTCTGTGCTGGCGATCGCCGGCCTGTACACGCTGTCTTTGACCGCGGGGTTGGTCATCTTCGGAGCGGCCACGCTGTACGCACTCGGCAAGACCTTCTTCTGGCCGACGATGCTGGGGGTGGTCGCCGAGCAGTGTCCCAAGGGCGGTGCCTTGACGCTGAACGCGATCAGCGGCATCGGCATGCTGGCGGTCGGCACGCTGGGCTTCCCCTTCATCGGCGCGCTGCAGGCCAACAAGCAGATCGACGCGGTGGTGGCCAGCGAGCTGGCGCAGCAGATTCCCGGCCTGGTCGTGGACGGGCAGTTGGCTGCCGTGACGAGCAAGAGTATCTACGAGATCATCCGCTACCAGGACATCGACGACGCACGGCTCCAGCGGATGGTCGCCGATAGCATCAATGGCGATCCCGCGGCCCTGGCCACGATCCAGGCCGAGCGGGAACAGGCCGGCAACCCGGTCGGCGACGACGAAGTGGTGCTGACGGGCGAGCAGCAGGAGGTGTGGGAGTATCTGCTGGCCGTCCGCAGCCGGAGCCGCCAGCAGGCGCTGGCCAACATGGCGATTTTCCCGCTGGGGATGTTAATCTGCTACCTGGGGTTGATCGTGTACTTCAAGTCCAAGGGCGGCTACCAGGCCGAGGTGCTGGTGGGTCACGCGGCGGAGGACGAGCGGTTCACGGGCGGCGTGGAAGGTCCGGTCGAGTGAACCGGGGAAATGGAGTCATCACGCTCCGCGTGGCCTGCTAAAAAGTGGGTGGTTTTGGTCGAGAATTGGGGTTTGTCGATCTGGCTAATTGTGTTCCGTACCCAGGTTGGAGCTAAATGGCCGCGTAAGCCTCACAAATCCCTTCTGGCCCCCTCCCCGGAAGGAGATCGTGCAGCTTTTAAGTTTCTTCGTCGTTAGAGTTTAGAGCGTAGCACGAGCGTCCTCGGCGTTCCCGTACGCCGAAGGCGTTCCACAGTCACAGCCCAGGGCCGCCCGCTTCCGGCGCACCCTGGGTGTGGCCGTGACTTTGCTATCTCTGGTACGCCGAAGGCGTGCCACACGGCGCCTGGGGCAACGCCTTGGGCGTAAAAGGGCCTCAAGGCGGTCGTTCTCCCAGGGTGCGCCCGAAGCGGGCGACCCTGGGCTGGGTTGTTCAACGCCTGCGGCGTAAAGACAGCGCCCGAAGTCAAAATGAGGGTTCTTGAACGTTTCGTGCCGACATGGCGGCGACTCACCGTAAACCTCCGATCTAAATCAACTTAAAAGCTGCACGATCTCGAAGCCGGGGAGGGAGCCAGAGGGATCAGTATCTGCCGGGAACGCTGACTGATCAGCCAGCGGCTGGATCATGCTTGGATCGTACGCTCGTACCCGGCGCGCGCTACTTTCGCGGAGCGAAAGGCGACTATGCGTCACCGAAAAGGAAATGGGCGGCCACTTCGCCAGGAAGTGACCGCCCATTGGCAGGTCTTTGATGAACGGCAAGTCGAGGAACCGCCACGCAGGGATGTGGCACGACTTCACGGACAAGTCGTTCTATTCGCCGTCGACTTTCTTCTCGCCGTCAGCCTTTTTCTCGCCATCTTCCTTCCGCTCGGCGCCTTCATCGTCGTCTTCGCGTCGAGGAGCGTCCTCGCGGCGTTCGGCCTCACCGTCTCGGGGCGGCATCGGGCGAAGCCCCTCCCGCAACGGCGGTC
>JAGFJK010000311.1 GCA_024102795.1 Pirellulaceae bacterium | reverse complement strand
CTCCAAGGCCACCGGCCAGCGCGGCAAATCCGCCGCCGGCCGCGCCACCGCCCCCGGCCGCCCCACCAGCAAACCAAAGAAAACCCAGCGCCGCCGCGGCGACGAACCACCCCCCCGCCGCCTGATCAGCTGACCGATCACCACGCACACCACGCGCCCGGCCCGACAACCGCGGCGGGCGGTCGAACGACGGACGTATATTGGACGCGGTCTCAGGACTGCCGGTGTACCGCTGGTAGTATATTTGGGAGCCTGCGGGTCGCGATCGCACGCTGCCGTTTCCAGTAGCGGCGAATCCACGCAATCGCGAAACGTGCGGCCGTGAGTATCGGTAACTAAGTCCAGAGCCCAGTGATGACTACCGACGAAGTGCTGGCGATGGTCAATTCTCGCCTGGAGTATTATCGGCATCAGATCATCGCCAGCGGCGGCAGAGATCTTTCCGAGATCGATGATCAATCCGTCGTACGGTACTTGATCTTCATTGCCCGTTTGCCTTCATGGCACTGACGATGCGCTGCATATCCCTCATCCAATGGGCATGGCAAATCGCCATCTGCGCATCGTTCACTCCCGCGCGTGCCAGCATGGGCTCAAGCTCCGACCATGCGAGCACGTCCCGATGGTCGCGATGCTCTTCGCCGAAGACCTCGGTCATCCGGTCGTCGTCGGGCCGGATGTCTGGCATCGAAAGGCCCGTCTCCGAGCCAAGTGTCGTACGATGCGGGAATGTGAACACATCGACCGCGCCGAAACCGAAGGCCATGGCGCACAGAACAGCGGAGTCCAGTCCAAAGATCGACCCGCCCGATTGCGCTCTCACACGCTCGCAGATCTCTGTGGGAAGGCCAGCCAAGTCCACGTGCCCGAACACACCGCTGTCGGCAAGCGCGGCGGACTGCGTCCGCCCATCAAGCAGCTTCTCCTTGATCAGCGAGACCAGTCGCGTTGTGTCGATACGATAGACCACGCCCTCTCCCGGGCCGGTAACCAGCTCTCCGCTGGCCCATCGATGCGTGGCGAACCAACACGCCACCCTGGGGCGTGTGGTGATGTCCACCATACAACTCGGAAATTCGTAGTGCTGGGCCAGCGCGATAAGCTCCGCGAGCGACTGTGGTATCGAGATGGACAAGTGGATGCTCTGCGCGCGTCCGCCCAGCACCGCCTCCAGGTCGGACAGCATCGAGACACCGCTAAGGCTGGCGTGCAGGGACCGCATGATCCCTCGGAAATACATGTCCCTGCAGGCGCGCGCCGCCCAGTCCATGAGGCGATCGTCACCGGATGCCCAGAGCGCCCGCAGGCCATTCCCGACCTGATCAAGGTTGCCAATCGGTAGCCACAATGACCAATCGACCGTCGGCGGAAAGTCCGGGGAACACAACTGCCGCGCGAAGCTCGGCAGGAGCGATTCAAGCTTCAACAGGAGAGGCGCGTCGATGGAAAGACCCTCGGCGAGCGCTCGGACGTGCCCTTCCACCTGGCACTCGTGCCGCGCCGCCTGGCCTCGGTACACGTGGCGACCACCGACATGCTCGGCCTCCAGTCGATCCACTGCGGCTTGCACAGATTCGAGCCCATGCAGGGATGCGCCCACGTACGCGGACCGGCCCGGGACAAAGTCGAGCGTTGGCTGGCCGTTCTCGAACTGGGTGATCAGAAACGCGAACCAACCAGCGATCTGAGGGCCGGGACTCTCAAGGTACAGGCTGTCGAAAGGACTGAAACCTGGCATCTGCAGCTCGTGCGAGTGAATTGGATTGGACCTGGCGACACTCAGGCAGACCGGACACGCGGCCCGCCGAGTGTGAGAACAGAGCGCAGGAGCCCTGGTGATCCGGTGCCAAGTTCGGCGTTAGCCGAAATTTCCCAAATGAGCGTTGCTCGGCAACGCTGCCGAGCCTCCTGATCGTTATCGTACCCATTTCGAACATCCACATGCAAGATCAGTCCCTGTGCGCCGAACGCTGGCGGCAACGCCGACGTTGGTTCGACGAACCGGTCCAAGTAAGGCGGCATCGAGATATCGCTTGTGCCACGGAACGTGTACATCATGACTGTGTCGCAACGCTGGCTGTGGATTGTGGGCATTGTTATTATCTTTGCAGGTGCGTGTACGCTGTTGGTCCGCGGTGGTATCCCCACGGGTGTAGTCTATGTCGACGAGTTGCGTATTCTCAACATAGAGCACAGAGCCAACTCGCTGTACTGCGATTTTCCAGATGGTAGGCCGCTCGGGCGAGTATATTTCGAGTTACGAGATCTCTTGCTATGAGGACACGATTGCGCTTCGAGTTTCTGCTGCACTTCGAGGGTTCTTTGGGCACGGCGGAGATTATCGATGCAGCATCCAGATCCCTTTGGATGATCGCGTGGGTAGGTTGGTGCTAACGGATGATACAATCGAGAAGGAACTATGGTCGCGGCGGTAGCCAGGTAGGGGGATGGTGCGTTCGAGACGCGCATGACGACTGTCCCGTTTGCCAGTGGTACTCGCCGCGTCTCGAACGCACCCTCTCCCGCGCCCGCACTCCCCCGCGCTGC
>JAGFJK010000293.1 GCA_024102795.1 Pirellulaceae bacterium | reverse complement strand
CCGTGCACTTCTCGCTCGGCGTCCGCTCGACTTTCGTCAGCCGTCCCGGGACGGCCCTCGGTCCCGCTACGCAACGCATACCCGCAGGGGGCGCCTCCAGGGGGTGGGGGCACAACGCAACCGGCTCAGGGGGCAGGGGGCAGTAAGGAAGATGCCTGGCAAATGGTTTAGTTGGTCGATCGGGCTCCGAATTTGCCGTGAGCGGTGGCGAGCACATAATCGCCGGGTCAAGCGCTCGCGAATCCCGCCGGCTTGCCCGGCGGATCGTTCGGTTTCCCACTACAGACACGCCCGGTCAAGCGCTCACGAATCCTGCCGGGTCGAACAACCCAAGACCAACCCCCTCTACGGAGCTGGTGGTTCCGGCAATTCCAGGTACAGCGGCAGGTAGCGGTAGTAAACCTCCAGGCACAGCGCCGCCATGGCCGTCGTGAACGCTCGTCCGCCATAGCGCCCCCAGACCGTATGCGGGTCCCAACTGCCGGCTTGAGGCCCGCTGGTCCGCTGAGCGTCCAGCAACGTCTTGCGCATCGCCGGCTGCCACTGCTCCCAGGCTTCGCCCTGAACCTGAAACAACGCCAGCGCCGCGTAATAGCAGTAGTACAGGTTCAACTGCCCGTCGGAGGCCGGTTGTTCCAGCACAAACGAGGCGGCTTCCTGTTCGGCCGCCGTTTCGCGCGGCAGGCCCAGGAAGCAGCGGCAAGCCAGTGCCTCGGCCGTCATCGTCCGCGAAACCTGTTCGCCCTGCCGGTAGCTGGCCAACCCGCCGTGTCGCCCGGAGCTCACGCTGCGCAGGAATCGCAAACTGGCTGTATACGTCCGCTCTGGGACTGGAATCCCGGCCAGCTCGGCGCTCTTGAGTGCCATCACCTGCCAGCCAAACTGGCTCATGTCCCCCTGGTCGCCCGGTTGATAACGCCACCCGCCGGACGTCGCGTGTTGAGCCATCACGGTGTAGCCCACGGCCCGTTCGACGAACGGCCGCAGGCGCTGGTCGCCAGTCATGGCGTACGCTTCGCTCAGAGCCAGCGACGCCATTCCGTGGCAGTACATGACGGCGAACAGGCGAGCGGGTCCGGCCAGGTTGCCGTCGGATTTCTGATTCCGAACCAGGTATTCCAGGCCGTGCTGCACAGTCTTGCGGTACTTGCCCTCCAAGTGCGATTCGCCGGCGGCGAGAAAGGCCAGCAAGGCCAGTCCGGTGATTCCGGTGTCGGCGTCCGTGCCGGCTCCCCGGCGGTCGTGTCCGGCCACGCGCGTCTCGATGCCGCCCTCCAGTTGATCCACGTCCCAGCGTCCATCAGCCGACTGGTTCGTGGCCAGCCACTGCAGAGCCGCCGCCACGGCGGCCTCGGTCGCTTCGTCTCCGCCAAAACGGCGAGCCAGGCCCAGCCGGTCGGCGTCCACCCGCAACTGGTACAGGGAGGGCAGAGGCGCACCATCGCCCAGGCGGCGCGGCACCGGCTGCTGGCGAGCGCGCAGCAGCGGATCGTCAGGTTGCGGCAGACCGGCGGCCCACACCGGCTTGCTTGAACCGACAGCCGCCACCATCTGGTTGGACGAAGCCGCATCGGGTTCCACTTCCACCGGCCCGCGCTGCGGCTCGGTCAGATCCTGGCTGGACTCTTGCGTTTCCCGCGAACGATCCTGCTCGGCCGCCACCGCCTCGGCCAGTTCCGTCGGCACCACCCGCTCGGCAAGCTGCTGCACTTGTCGTCCCGGCTGAAAAAGATCGGCCGGAATATCGGCAACGACCTCTGGGGTCAATTCGCCGGGCTGCCAGCTCGTGCCCAGCCGCGGCAGTCGGCCGCCTTGCGGAAAGGCCGCGTCAGCGACCACCGGCTGGGGAGCCCCAACCGCCTCGGACGGCTCGGTCGGATCGGGCAACTGGGCCGCCGCGCCGGGCGAACGGACGCGAGTGACATCCCCCACGGGTTCCACCCAAGCCGGCCGTTCGGGTTCGGGCGCTGCCAGTCCATCTCGCGGCGGCCCCTCCATCCCGCTCGGCGGCAACTCGTCCGTTTGAGGCCCGGCGGGCAGCGAACTTTCGCTGATCGCGGGCCGCGCCAGCCCGCTGGCCTCCGGTTGCGCAACCTCCTGCGGCACGAACCGCTCCCACGGTTCCATTTCCCGCGGCTCCCGCGGCTCGGCGTCATCGGGCTCCGGAGCCGCCGCCGTGATGTTTACCTGGATCGACTCGTCCACCTGTCCCGGCGGGGCATCGTAGAACAGCCGCGTGCCGTAGGCATATCCCATCAGCAGGATATGCACGAACACGGACAGTGCCACGCACTTGGACAGCGGGCGGGCCTGGCCCCAGCGGGTGCGCATCAGGATCAGCAGCGACACGGTCAGCAGGCCCAGGCCCGTCCAGAGCACAATGGCCAGCACGCGGCCGCTCAGCAGGCTCCAGCCCAGCGGCAGTTCGGCCAGCGGCGGCATTTCCAGCAGGCTCATCGCTCACCGGTCCTTTCTGGCCAGGCGAACCGAAATGCCCATCTGCGAAATGCCCGCCTGCCGGCAGGTGTTCAACACGTGCACCACGTTCTGGAAGCTGCCTTCGGCGTCACCGCGCACGACGACACCCAGCTCCTGGTACTCGCGCCGCGCGGCGGCCAGTTCGGCTCGCAACTGATCCAGCGTGATCGGCTGGCGGTCCAGCGTCACGCGGCCGTCGCGGTAGACGTTGATCACGCGTTTCTCCGGCGCGGGAGCCAGCGCGGTCGCATCGCTGACCTGCGGCACGTCCAGCGTCAACTTCCGCTCCAGCTCCGTGAATTTCGTGCCCACCATGAAAAAGATGATCAGCAGAAACACGATGTCGATCATCGGCGTCAGGTTCAGCGACGGCTGTTCGTCGACGTGTGTTTTCAGCGGCATGGGAGTTGATTCCGTGAGCAGGGGTCGGTCGCCAGCCGGGGCCGGGGGAACAAACACCGGGGCAGGGGACGGTTCACGCCGCCTTGCCGCGGCCCTTGGACTTGCCGTCGCCAGGCTGCCAGGCATCGGCCGAAATCAGCCCGACCAGTTCCTGTCCGAGCGCATCGATCTCGATGATCAGGCGATCCACCCGGCTGATGAAGTACAGGTAGGCGATCAATGCTGGAATGGCCACGGTCAACCCGGCGGCGGTGGTCAGCAAGGCCTGGCTGATGCCGGCCGCCAGCAGTTCGGGCCGACCCATCGCGCCGGCGGCGACGATCGCGTTGAAGGCCCGGATCATGCCCAGCACCGTGCCGAGCAAACCCAGCAGCGGGCTGATGGTCGTGATGCCGTTGAACAGCCGCAGGTAGCGACGCAGGCCGTTCGTCACGCGCTCGCCCGCGTCGATAATCGCCTGCTCCACCTCCACCGACGGGCGGCCCCACTTCCGCACCGCGGCCGCGAACACCTCGGCCACCGGGCTGCCGTTCTCCTCGCACAGCTTGAGCGCCTGCTCGCGATCCAGTTGCTGCTCGCGGATCTGCTCCAGGAACCGCTTCACGAACGGGCCGGGAATCACCCGGCCCCGCCGCAGGCTGATCGAACGTTCGAACACGAACACGAACAGGATGAACGAGCAGATGCCGATCGGAATCATCAGCGGCCCGCCTTCGCGCACCACGTGCAGCAGGCTCTTCGTGGGGATCGACCCGGGGCTCAGCTCGCTTAGCCCCCCGCCCGGCGAGGCGGCCAGTTGGCCTCCGCCAGCCAGCGATTCGGAAACGATGCCCGAAGCGCCGGCATTGCCAGCACTCTCCGGTGCCGGCTGTGCGGCGGCGACGGCTGCCAAAGCCGCGCAGAAGATCACGCTGGCGGCCAGCGGCCAGGCTCGGCGAAGGGCATTCATCAGCGGGCGTCCGTGCGACATGGATCGACTCCTGGCGGGTTCATCCCGCCGCGGTAAGCGAGCTTCGTTGCTTGGCGTTCGGCAGTCGCCGAGACGCTTCCGCGGCGAACCGCGTATCGGGATAGTCCTTCAACAACTGTGCGTACAGTTTGACGGCTTCGTTCCAGTTGGCCTGGCACTCGTGGCACTTGCCGGCCTGCAACAGCGCGGCCGCCTGCCACTGGGGAAAGGCGTACAGTGTCTCGACGCGATGATAGGCCTTGATCGCCTCGACGTATTTCTTCTGCAGGAACCACGCTTCGCCGATCATCCACTGGGCCATCGCCGCGGTTTCCGTGCGGCCGCCGTGCGGCGAGCGGACGACCCGTTCATACGCGGCGCGAGCCTCGTCGAACCGGCCGCGGCTGGCCAGGCAGCGACCCAGCAGATAGTCCACCTCGAACTGCTGCCGGAATCCGGGATACTGGCTTTCGATCGATCGGGCCAACTCCTCGGCCGCCTGCCACTGGCGCTGCTGAGCCAGCACTTGCGCTCGGCGCAGCGGCACCATCCCCAGCCAGGCGTCCTGGCGGCCCTCGGCGTGCCGAGCCAGCTCCGTGAACCGCTCGCCCGCCAGCTCGTACTGCTCCAGGCGATAGGCCGCCTCCGCTCGCCAATACTGAGCGGGAAACTGCAGCTCGCTGGCCGGAAACTCGCGGACCAGCCGGGCCATCGGTTCCTCCACCGCTTCCCACTTGCCGGCCGCGGCCGAAACCTGGCCCTTCAAATACAGCGCGTGGCAGATGACCGTCGAGTCGATCTGGGCGGCCAGCAACCGGTCGGCCAGCCGAGCGGCCTGGTCGAAGTCGTTGGCGCGAGCCGCGCGCTCAGCCAGCCGATACGTGGCATCGGCCCAGTACGGACTGCCTGGTTCCTGCTCGGCCAGCCGCGCAAACACCTGATCCGCGTCGTCGCCCCGCTGCAGGTCCACCAGCAGCCAGGCTCGCAGATACAACATCGCGTCGGCCTGCTCGTAGTCCGGGTAGCGTTCCAGGCCGCGGCCCAGCAACTGCTCCGCTTCAGCCCGCTGATCGAGCCCCTCCAGCAACTGGGCGGCGGCTTGCAGAGCCTGCGGCGCCTGAGGCGAATCGGGGTAGTTCGTGAACACCTCGCGGTAGGCCTCCAACGCCGCTTGCTGCTGAACTTGCTCTTGCGGAACCTTCTCTTGCTGAGCTTGCTCCTGCTGAGCTTGCTCTTGCTGGGCTTGCTCTTGCTGGGCTTGCTCTTGCGGAGCTTGCCGCTGCAAGGCCACGGCCCGCATCAGCGCCGCTTCGGGAGCCTGGGCCGCGTCGGGAAACTCAGTTACCAGCCGTTTGAAGGCCGCTTCGGCCGCCGCCAGGTCCTGGCCCTTAAAGCAGGCCCAACCAAGCCCGGCCAACGCCTTGACAACGTCCGGTGCCGGATGCATTTCGTCCGCCAGTTGTTCGAACAGGGACCTGGCCTGTTTATACCGGCCCGCCTGCAACAGGGCGTCAGCCAGAAACAGGCCGGTTTCCCGCAGCAGACCGCGGCCGTTGGAGGCGTCCTCGGTGGAGTCCTCGGTCGAGTCCTCGGAGGCCGCACGCAGTTCGTCCAGCACGCGCTGCGCGTCGTCGAACCGCTTTTCCTGGGCCAGCGCCACGGTCAGTCGCGCTCGGCACCGCTGCGAATCCGCGCCCTGGGGATGGTCGGCCAGATACTGTTCCAGCGGACCGACCGCCTCGGCGTACCGCCGCAGCCCCGTCAAAGCAGAGGCCCGCGTGATCAGCAGCCCGGCCGCCAGGTCCGGGTGATCCGCCGGGTCAGCGATTCGTTCCAAGGCTTTCAGACAGGCCTCAAACTGGCCCGCGCCCAGCTCGGCCAGCGCCAGGTAGTAGGCGTTGCGGGCGTCGGTCGCCGGCAACTGCTGGAACGCTCGGCCGGCGTCCTCGTACCGCTCGGCCTGCAGCGCCGCTCGGCCGCGCAACTGCCGGACGGCGGGCAGCAGCCGATGTTCGGCGAACCGTGTTTCGAACTCCGCGGCCAGCCGTTCCACCGACCCCGCGTCGCCGGCCTGGAATCGCAGTTGAATCCGTGCTTGCCAGGCATCGGCCGCCCAGGTGCCGTCGGGCCAGCGCTCGACCAACTGCTGGTACCGCTCCTCCGCCGCCGGACCGTCGCCCGACTCGCGCAGGCATTCGGCCAGTTCCCAGGTGATCGCTCCGGCCAGTTCGTCGTCCTGGCAACCTTCCAGCGCCCGCTCCAAACCGCCCGCGGCCTCGGCCGGCTTCTTCAGAGCCCGCCAGGTCTTGCCCTGCCAGTAGCCGGCGCGTGGGGCCAGTTCGCTCGCCGCATGCCGCTGCTGAAAGTCATCAAGCGTCCGCCGAGCGTCGTCGAAGGACTGCTGGTCGTACTGAGTCATGGCGATCTGCAGCAGGGCGTCGTCCGCCAGCGAGCCGCGATCGTCGAGCGTCAGGTAACGGAAAAACCGTTCGGCTGAGTGGGCATCGCCCAGGTGCCGGTAGGCCTTGCCCAGCCCGAAGCGGCACTGATCGGCCAACGCTCCCTGGGGATACAACCGCAGCGCCTCGGCGTACAGCGTTTCGGCCGCACGGAAATCCTCGGCCCGCAGCCGGATGTCTCCCAGGTACGGGAGCACGTAGGCCAGCAGCCCGTCCTGGGGATGCTCGCGTCGAAAGGCTTCGAGCTGCGTTTGAGCATCCGGGTCGTCACCCTGCAGGTAGGCCAGTTCGCCCAGGCGAAACCGGGCCTGCCGAGCGTACTCGTGCCGCGGGCTGTTCTGGATCAGCGCGGTCAGCTCGCCCGCCGCGTCCTGGTAACGTCCCAACTGAACCAGCGACTCGGCCCGGAAGAACCGCACGGTTTCGGCTCGCGGGTGAGCGGGGAAGCGGTCCAGGAAAACCTGGAACTCATCGACCGCCAGTTGCCAGCGTTGGTGCCGGTAGTGGCCGGCGGCCACCGCGAACTGATCATCGGCGGGAGCGGCCAGGGCCGGTATCGCCGACACAGTGGCGGCCGACACAATGGCGGCCAGCCACACAAGTGCCGGCAATGCGGAAGTGATTCGGTTGCAGTACATCCTGTACCCACCAGGCATGGTGCGGGGCCGGGGCTCGGATCCGTCCAGCCCGCACGGTAATCTACCCGTGCGGCAAGTCCGGGGACAAGCCCGAACGGCGTTGCGACGATTCGCGATAGTGACGTGCCAGCCATGCATTCCCGATCGCGATCCGCCAGTCACGATCGACGCGCGGGAGGTGGTCGTTCGCAGGGTGCGTCTTCCGTGGCGCGCAGCGGCAGGGAAGGCAAGCTGTTCATCGGAACGGCCGCCGGATTCCAATCACCGAATCTGGCCAGGCCCGCAGGCCTTCCCCAACAGCCAGAATCCACGCGGAGATCCGCGAAATCGCACAGCCCAAACGGGTTATGCAGTGCCGCTTGGATTCACTTGGGGGTTTTGCGAGTTGCGGGTAAACTTTGCGGCTGGTTGGAGTTCTGGTTGGAGTTCTGGTTGGTTGCAGGCAGCCCAGGAGCGCTCGATGACCGACATTTCCAGTTTGTCCAGCGACTTGAGTTCCCCGGACGCGGAGGTTCGCCGAGCGGCGGCGGAACGGTTGGCATCGCTCGAAGCCGACGCTCGGCCGGCCGCGGTGCCGCTGGTCCGCTGCTGCGGGGACGCCGACGAGCGGGTCCGCGAGTGGGCGGCGGCGGCGCTGGAACAGATGGGCCCCCCCGACGTG
>JAGFJK010000285.1 GCA_024102795.1 Pirellulaceae bacterium | reverse complement strand
CCCGCTGTCTTGCCAGGCCGCGCGGGTCGGGCAGGTGGAATCGGCCGGCCTTTCGCCCGTGCTGATCCAGCGCACGCTGGGCCGCCCGCTGCCGCTGGACGAACCGGTCGGCGCGCCGCTTCCCCGCATCTGCTGAGGCTACTTTCGCGGAGCGAAAGGCGACTACCGGAGCGAATGGCGACTATCGCTAAATCCGCACGGCGAAGTCCATCAGCGTGATACCGAAGTACGGCACCAGGATCTGGCTTTCGAAGTGCGACAGCAGCCGTTCCGGGATGCGGATGAAACCGGATGTTTCCTGAGGAGCCCAGACGCCGTCGTCGCCGTCGTAGTTTCCACCGCGGTCCGAAAATCGGATGACCCGATAGGGCCGGTCGAGCCAACCGCCGGCCTTCCGCGAGAAGACGTTGGCCGGACCGGTAAACTGGCCCAGCAGGTACACGCCATGCAGTCCGTGCGTCAGGTAAAAGTAGTCCCCGATCGGTGCGTTGACGAAGTGCACCCCTTGCCGAAACTCTTCCTTGTCCGCGGGCCCCGCGTCCTTGTGCACGTAGGCCAGTTGCTCGTGAATCGAGCGTTGTACGTCCGCCAGGGAAAACTGATCGGGGCCCTGGCAAAGCTTCCAGAAACTGGGAACCATCGCACCGCCTTCAGGGAATTACACGCTGGCCGCAGAGGTAAGGTCACGTTCCGCCGGATTATATCGCATGGACCGGGTGTTGGCAGCCCGACCGGCCGGTCACCGCCTCCGCTCGTGCCGCGCGAGAATGCGGCGAGCGTCTTCCAGTTGGGCCTGCGGAACGAACAGGCGGATCGGCAGCACTCCGGCCAGGCCCGCCTGGTGCAGACCTTCCAGTTGGCAGCGGATGCCGGCCTGGTCCAGTTCGATCCGCAACAGTTCGGCCAGCGCTGGATTCTCCAGCGTCTCCAACGGCACAAGACGCAGGTCGGCCGCCGTGGGCGCGACTCGGTGGCCGGCCGCGGCCGCCAGCGGAGCGTCGGCGGGCAGGATGCAGGGCAAGCGGGAGGCCAGGACGCGAAAGTCGAACGAGTTGCCGACCAGCGGTTCGCCGTCCAGGTTCAGTTGCAGGCGTTCGCGGGCCTCCAGGTGAAAGCCGGCCGCCTGCAGGTAGGTTACGTGGCGGTTGTCCGGAGCACTCACGTCCAGCAGCTCGCTGACCACGCGGCCCAGTTCGGTCACGTCCAGGTCGTGCACCAGCATCAAGTCCAGCAGTCCGTCGTTGAGCAGGGCCTTGGGCGCGACCTGGAACCCGCCGCCCGCCTGCCGGCCGTTGCCGACGGCCAGCACGAGCATCCGGACCTGCCGCGTCTGGCCGGCGATCGTCAGCCGAACGGTGCACGGGGTCAGGTTGCCGACGCTGGCCAGGCCCATCAACGAGTAGGCGGCTCCTCCCAGCAACCGCTTGATTTCGACCGGCGTGCGGCTCGTCACCTCGGCCCCGAATCCTCCGCTGGCCACGTTGATAAAGTAGCGGTCGTTGACCTGCCCCACGTCGATCGGCGTGGCGGGGTTTTCCAGAATCAGTTGCAGGGCCTGCCCCGGATCGCCCGCGGGCAGGCGGCAACCTTGAGCGAAATCGTTGGCGGTGCCGAACGGGAGGATGCCGAGTGCCGTTTCGGGCCCGGCGTTACCCGCCAGCAGCCCGTGGACGACTTCGTTCACCGTCCCGTCGCCTCCACAGGCGACGACCACCTCCACCTGCTCGCGAGCCGCCTGCTCGGCGAAGCGTGCCGCGTCGCCCGATTCCCAGGTCACTCGCACCTCGATGGTGTGGCCTTGCCGTCGCGCTGCCGGGACCAGATCCCGAAGCGCCGGGTTGCCCGCCGCCTTGCCGTTGAGAATCAGCCGCAGATGCCGTCGTCGGATCACTGGTTGCGCCTCACTGGGAGTCCTCCTCGGCGGGCGCTTCGGCCAATCGTTGCCGGGCCTGCTCGACCAGATCCTGCACTTCCGGCTTGTAGCTGTACAGCCGCACGACGCTCTGCCAGATCTGCCGAGCTTCCTCCAACCGGCCGCTTTCGGCCAGGCCGTGGGCGTCTTCCATCCGCTGCGCGAGCAGTTGCTGCCGCTGGGCAGTGCCCTGCGGGTCGTCCCGCAGGGCCGTGATCCGCTGCCTGGCCAGCAGGATGAACGGGCGATCGGGTCCGCTGTCGTCCAGCAGCGTTTCGAGCCCCACGTATTTGTCGAGTGCGGCCAGCGGGTCTCCGGTCTGCTCCATCTGGCGGGCTTCCGCAAACAACCGCTCGCCCTCCGATTCGGGTTCCATGCCCAGCCGGGCGTGGAACCGCAGTCGCCGCTCGGCGGCGTCCATTTCGATCGTGTCGATATGGATCCGCGCCCGGTCGGCCAGCGGCCCGTCGGGTTCGCGTTCCAGCAGCGGGTCGAGGTACCACTTCCGCGCCTTGGCCCACTGGTACCGGTCGTCCGTTTCCATCAAGCGCTCCGCGCGCTGCAGCAAGCGGCTGGGGCTGACCGGCCACCACAGCCAGGCGCCGACCGCGCCGATCAGCAGCACCAGGCAGGCGGCCAGGAACCAGGGGCTCTCCTGCAGCGGCGGGCGCTGGGAATCCTTTTTCCGCGGCTTCCTCTGGCCCAGCAGCTTCCGCACTTCCTGCTTGTCCGCGGGCGACTTGAGCGGGCTGAGTCCCGACACGGCATGCTCGGCGACGCCCGTTCCCTGGGCCACCTTGCGCTTCGTCTCGCGCAGCGCCAGGATCACCGTGGCCGCCGCGTGGGGGCGCTTCCGCGGATCCTTTTCGAGCAACTGCTGGATCAGCACGTCGAGCCAGACGGGGCAGTCCAGGACCAGGGCGGCGACTCGCGGCGGCGTTTCCCGCACCTGGCATTCCGCCATCTGTTCGGCCGTTTCCGCCTCGAACACGGGCCGTCCCGTGAGCATCTCGAACAGCATGCAGCCCACCGCGTACAGGTCCGCCTTGGGGCTGGCCGGCCCCATGTCGAGCAGTTGTTCGGGCGCCGCGTAAGCCAGTTTGTCGAGCGGTCGCTCGCGGGGCAAACGATACGAGGCGTCCAGCGTCCGCTGCGCCCGGAAGCCCAGCAGCTTGACCTGGTCCTGCTCGTCGATCAGTACCTTGTCCGGCGCCAGCTCGCCGTGGACCAGCCCGTGCTGGTGAGCGGCTTCGAGGCCGTCGCAGATCTGCAAGGCGTACTCCACCACGGCTTCCCACGGCAGGCGGCCGCGAAAGTCGAGCAACTGCCGCAAGCTCTGGCCGTATACCAGCTCGTGGACCAGGTACACCTCCATCTCTTCCAGCCCGCCGCCGAAGCAACGCACCAGGTGCGGGTGCCGCAGGGCCTTGAGCGTTTCGAACTCTTCGGCCCAGGCCTGGCGCGCGGCCGGGTTATTGCGCACCAGCGGCGCGGGCCGACGAGTCAACGCGAATGACCGCCGCTGCTGGATGTGGACCGCTCGAAACACGCTGCCCGATTGATCGGGGGCGAGCCGTTCTTCCAGCGCGAATGGGCCCAGGCGTGACTTTTCCATGAACCGGCAAAGCAATCCAAGCGGAGAAAACGATCCAGGCCGAGACAAGGTGGCCGCGAAGCCCGGTGGCAGATTCCGGCGGCGGCCGTTGGCACCTGCTGCTGTCCATCTTAACCATGATCCGGCGCCTCGCCAAATTCCGCCCGGCCGCCTGGCCCCCTGGCCGAGCGGAGGCGTCTCGGGAAAATGGAGGTCGCATCACGGGAACCGTTCCGTTGACGTCCGACTCCGGGGAGAATTGTCCATGGCCGCTCACGATGCACGCAACATCTTCGACGACGCGATTGGCCGATTGGATCAGGCCTTTCAGCATGCCGACGTGGACCAGGAGGTCGTCGAGCGGCTGAAGCACCCGAAACAGGCGCTGACCGTGTCGATCCCCGTGCGGATGGACGACGGCTCGCTGCGCGTGTTCACCGGCTACCGCGTGCGGCACGACGACACGCGGGGTCCGACCAAGGGCGGGATCCGCTACCATCCGGACGTCACGCTGCCGGAGGTACAGGCCCTGGCTTTCTGGATGACGTTCAAATGCGCCGTGGTGGGACTGCCGTACGGCGGCGGCAAGGGTGGCGTGATCGTCAATCCCAAGGAGCTCTCGCGGCTGGAACTGGAACGGCTGACGCGCGGCTACGTCGAGCAACTGGCCGACTTCATCGGTCCGGAAACCGACGTGCCTGCTCCCGACGTCTACACCAACGCGATGATCATGGGCTGGATGATGGACGAGTATTCCAAGATCCACCGCCGTCGCACGCCCGCCGTGATCACCGGCAAGCCGATCCCGCTGGGCGGAAGCCTCGGCCGCGACGACGCCACGGGGCGGGGAGCGTACTACTGCCTGAAGGAATTGGAACGGAAACGGAACTGGAAACCCGACCAGATCCGGGTGGCCGTGCAGGGCTTCGGAAACGCCGGTCAGCACATCGCCCGGATGCTGCACGCCGACGGCTATCGCGTGGTGGCCGTCAGCGATTCGCAGGGCGGCATCTACAAGCACGACGGATTCGACGTGCCCAGCCTGATTCACATCAAGAACGAGTCGCGCAAGCTGCAGGCGGTGTACTGCACCGGGTCGGTGTGCGAGGCGATCGACGCCCAATCGATCAGCAACGCGGAACTGCTGGAACTGGAAGTCGACGTGTTGATCCCCGCGGCGCTGGAAAACCAGATCACCGCCGAGAACGCCGAAAGGATCCAGGCGCCGGTGATTGTCGAGGTGGCCAACGGGCCGGTGACCAGCGAGGCCGACCCGCTGCTCGGCCGCAACGGTCGCCTGGTCGTGCCCGACATCCTGGCCAACGCCGGCGGCGTGACGGTCAGTTATTTCGAATGGGTGCAGAACCGCAGCGGCTACTACTGGACCGAGGAACAGGTGCACGCACGGTTGCGGGAGATCATGTGCCGCGAATTCAACGTGGTCTATGACACGATGCAGCAAAAGGGGATCGACATGCGGACCGCCGCCTACGTGGTCGCCCTGAACCGCATCGGCGAAGCGATCAGCTCGCAGGGCACGATGCAGTTCTTCACCGGCAAGATCAAGTGACGGCGGGCGGCACGTACTTGCGGTCCAGGTGCGTGTAACCGCCGTCCACGTAGATGATCTGGCCCGTGGTGTGCGCCGAGCGGGGCGAGGCCAGAAAGACCACCATGGCGGCGATCTCCTCCGCGGTCGTGAACCGCTGGCCCAGCGGGATCAGCCGCTCGATGTCGCGCCGAGCCTGCTGGGGATCGGGCAACGTGGCCAGCCACTCGGCATACATCGGCGTCCACACCTCGGCCGGGATCACCGTGTTGACGCGCACGCCGTGCTGCGCCAGTTCCAGGGCCCACTCGCGCGTCAGGCTGTTGATCGCTCCCTTCGCCGCCGCGTAGCCGCTGGTTCCGCCCTGTCCCGTCACGGCCACCTTCGATCCGATGTTGACCACCGCGCCCCGCCGCCGGATCAGCTCCTCGCGGGCATGGTGGACGATCAAATAGTAATGCACCAGATTCCGCTGCAGCGAACGGATGAACCGCTCCGCACCGGCATCCAGGCCCGCCCCGTCGTTCACGCCGGCGTTGTTGATGACCACGTCCAGCCGGCCGAAGCGATCGAGTGCCGTCTGCACGGCCCGCTGGCAACTGTCGGCGTCGCTCAGATCGGCCTGAATGAACGAGCACTCCTGGCCGCGCTCGGCATATTCCCGCTCCAGAGCCTGTCCCTCGTCCGCGCTGCGGTTCACGTTGGCCACGCGCATCCCCTCGGCCAGCAGCGCGCGGACGATCGCCTCGCCAATCCCCTTCGAACCGCCCGTGACCAGGGCCACCTGACCTTGCAGTTGCAGATCCATACTGGAACGCAGCTCCTCAGCTATTGAAACACGCGGTAGTTGCCTTCCGCTCCCGGCATAGTCGCCTTTCGCTGCCGGCAGATTCTCATCCTGCTGGCCCCCTCCCCGCTTCGGGATCGTAAAGCTTTTGAGTTGCTTTGCTGTGGGAATTTGGCGTCATGACCGAGGGAAAACGTGGACAGCCTGGACTTCGGCGAGCGCTCCCCCCTGGAAATCCCTTTGGCCCCCTCCCCGGCTTCCGGGGAGGGATGGGGAGGGGCTCTTATGCACCCTGTTTTGACGCACCTGGCGCCCGATGGAATCACCCAACACCGGTCGCACTCATGAATTCAGATCCTCAATTGATGCTCGACTCGTCCGAAAGCCGCGTCCCGCG
>JAGFJK010000276.1 GCA_024102795.1 Pirellulaceae bacterium | reverse complement strand
TCGTGCAGCTTTTAAGTTGAATTAAAGCAGAGGTTTACGGTGAGTCGCCGCAATGTCGGGACGAAACGTTCAAGAACCCTCATTTCGACTTCGGGCGCTGTCTTTACGCCGCAGGCGTTGAACAACCGTAGCCCAGGGTCGCCCGCTTCGGGCGCACCCTGGGTGGACGACCGCCTTGAGGCCCTTCTACGCCGAAGGCGTTGCACAAGGCGCCTTGTGGAACGCCTTCGGCGTACAAGATCAAAATCACGGCCACACCCAGGGTGCGCCCGAAGCGGGCGACCCTGGGATGTGACTGTGGAACGCCTTCGGCGTACGGGAACGCCGAGGACGTTCTTGCTACGCTCTAAACTCTGAAGACGAGGCAACTTAAAAGCTGCACGATCTCGAAGCGGGGAGGGGGCCAGAGGCATTGTGAGAGATGGACCATTGTGGACCATTGACCTCTGGGGTCGATTTGGATGATTTGGCAGGATGGGGAGATTCGGCAAAGTAGTCATCACGCTCCGCGTGATGAACCCTTGCAGGCTCAACGTCTCCTGTCGCAGAGAGTCACCATCGGTCATGGAGGAGCGCCCGGACCTGGGCCAACCGCAGGTCCGGCTGGACACTGGCCGCGGCGGATGGTTCACACGGCGGTCGGAAGGCTCATCACGCGGAGCGTGATGGCGACTTCTGATGGCTCCTTTGTTGGCTAGGGATCGAGCGGCTGCAAGGTGCGGACGCTCACGTCGTCCAGCAGCACTTCGCCGAAACCGGCCAGCGCGAATCGCACGGTCAGTTGCCGCTGGTCGGGAGGTATGGCGCGATACAGCGCGAACGGTTGCCAGCCGTCGGTTTGATCGATGGTTAGGGCCAGCGAGCGCCCGCCGGCACTGTCCCAGATCTGCAAGCCGCCGGAGCCGGCCGGTGGCGGAGTGGAGATCCGCACCCAGACTTTGAGCTGCACCAGCGAGCCGGGCGGAACCGGCACCGGGGCGCTTTCGATCACGATCGGCGGTTCCGCCGGCGGTGCGATACTCTGCTCCAGCGGCAGGGCGCGCAGCCGCAGAACATACTGGCCTTGCCGCGGCTGTTCCCGCGTCAGTTCCACGGCCGCCGCGACACCGGCCGGTTCCTGCCGCCGCTGGGACCAGCCGTGGCGTTGCATCTGGCCGAGATCCTCCAAGTCGCCGCCGGCCAGCCAGTTGTCGGACCAGCGGGCGACTTGCAGTCGATGGGCGAGCGACCAATGCAGCGGCAGCGTCTCGAAGGCAACGCACAACGGACTGGCAACCGCTTGTTCAAAGCCCTGGACGGCCCGCTCCCAGTGAACGCGGCGCAGCCGAGCCAGTTCGTCCAGCGCCTCCTCCGCCGCTGCCTCGGCATGCTGAAACTCCTGGCTGTCCAGCAACCGACGGCTTTGAACCAGATGCGACTGGGCGAGCGACAATCGCCGCTCGTCATCCGCCAACCCGCGCGACTGGCTGCTCAACTGCTGCTGCACGTGCTGCGTCTGCTCGTGCCACTGCGACGCAACTTCGTAGCGTAACTGGGCCAGCCGCTGCCGGTGGTCCGACATGAAGCGGGTCAAGTACTGCAGCACCAGCGGGTTTTCGGTCATCACGATCAGCGAGACCCGCGGCGCGTCGGCCAGTTCCAGATGCGTCGAGCTGCCGCGTCGCTGGCGAACTCCGCGCAGGCCGTCGGCCGTGATGCGGAACGCCTGGTCCGTGACCGGCACTCCGTACAGGTCGATCTGGACCGGCGTGCGAGCCGTGGGTGCCATCACGTACTGCTGGTGCTCCGCCGACCGGACGACCACCAGCAGCCGGGAACGTTCGGTCTGCCACAGCCCGTACTCCACCGCCGGCGAGTCGCGGCGCAACTCAATCCATTCGCCTCCGGCCACCCAGGGTTCGATCAGTTGCAGCTCAAGATTCAATCGCTGCAGGCAGGCGGCCCGCAAGCGGGTGGTCAAGTCGTTGGCATCCAATCGTGTGGTCGAGGCGAAATGGATGCCGCGCACTCCCGCGGCGATGGCCGCGAAGGCCGCGGTACGCAACTGTTCGGGCTCGACCACCAGCGGTATACCATCGGCCTGTGGAGCGAAAGCCGCCACCTGGCGTCCGATTTCGGCGGCGTGTTGCGTGGGGATGGTGGCCCAGGTTGGCGTGCCGAGGCGGCAACCGCGGCGCTGCGACTCCAGCCACCTTGTCCAATCGGTCAGCGGAAACCCGCCACCCCACAGATCGCGTTGCAGCAGCAGCGTGTCCGCCACGCGGCTGTAGGCGTGCAATGGGCCCGCCGTGGAACAGACCAGGGGCCGGGCGGCCGCCAGGTCCGCTCGCCGCCACTGGCCCGCCCGCGCTTCCGCCGCCGCCAGGTCGCCGCTGCCCAGACCGTCTCCCAGATTCCAGGCCAGCACCGGGCCGCAGGTCTCGTCCAGCGTCTGGCCCGGCGGCACGGGTGGCGGCGGGCAGACAAGCCACAGCTTCAGTTGCCGCGCCGACTCCAACTGGCTCGCCGTGGGAGCCGCCGGGAGCCGCACGGTGTTGAAGCCCAGCGCCTTGAGCAGCTCAAACGGTTCGCCCCGATGGTCCACCATCCTGGGAAACACCAGCCGCCCGCCCGCCAGCAGCGATTCGCCCAACAACGTTGCTTGTCGCGGGCCAGGCTGCCGCGAGCCGGCCGGTTGCGGGCCAGCCATCGACTCAGGCGTTCCCGCATCTGCCGCCGATTCACCACGGAACGCCACCGATACCACCGGGTCCGAAACCATCCGGTGCACGGCCAGGTCGTCCAGGCACACTTGCACCACTCCGGGGCCCGCATAGGCATTCACCACGACCAGGTCGGCGTAAGCTTCGCGCGGAGTGACTTGCGAACCGAATTGGGACCGCAAGCTGGGCAACCGCGATTGCAGTTTGCGGGCCGGGTTGTCCACCGCCAGCCGCTGCCACGCTCCGGGCGTGTTGTACGTGGTTCCCGGCAGCAGCACGCTCAGCGGGCGGCCATCGTGTGGATTCAAGGAGTGCGGCAGGACCACGCGGAGCATCATCTGCAGTCCGGTCCGGTTCGACTTGACCCACAGCTCGGCCAGCAGCTCGTCGATCACCCGAGCGTGCCCCAGGTCGTAGGCCAGGTAGGCGGTCGAACCGGGTCCGCAGGACAGTTGCAGCAGCTCGCAGCCCTGCCCGCCATGAGCCTGCTCAAACGTCCGGCGGCGTGCGGTCAGGAAGGCACAGTCCGTGTCGGCCAGCCGCCAGACCGCCTCGGGCGTCTCGAACCCGTCGCGCAAGTCCGCGCGTACCGGCAGGCCGTTCCACCACAACCCGGCGATCAGGGCAGCGGCCAAGGCCAGGGGAGTCGACGGATGCTTGACTGTCACGCTCGGCTGCCTCCTTGCCGGCCGCGTCCTCAAACCGCGTGTAGTACGACATGATCCTGCCGCCAACAACCGCCGAACCACCGGCCGCCGCCAGCTTGTACACGGATTCCCGCTGTTTATCCAGGGCAACCGGGTTGCATTTACGCCACGGCGAACACCGTGTCCAAAACGCAACGTCGTTTGTAACCAGTTACGCGGACAGCAGTTAATCGATTCATTACGTGCCAGGTGGCATTTGGCACGCCGGCTGCAACTCCCTTCTTGCCCGCCTGCCGCACCAAGGAGTCGCCATGAACGCCACCCCGGAGCCGGATCGAGAGTCCACGGGAGAAATGCCGCCCGAAGTGTTGGAACTGGCCGCCGCCATCGCCACTCTTCCCGCACCCTACCGTGTGGCGTTGGACCCGTCATTGAAACGGGTCCTGGAAAGTTCCGAGCGCCGCCGCCGGATCCTGAACCTGGTTCAGGACGCGCTCAGCCAGTTGCGGCTGGACATGAAGTACCTGGTCTTCGACCTGGAAGCCACGCGGCGCGAACGGGACCGCTACCGTCAACAGCTCGACGAGCTGTCGGATCGCGGCGCGTCGGACGAGTAGCGGGCCGTGGACCAGGCTGCCGGGTCGGGCGAGCAGGTCCTATTGCTTGCCGATGCAGAACAGCTTGTTGGTGGTCCGCACGAACAACTGACCGTGAGCGGCGATCACGGACGCACGAACAAAGTCCTCGCCTTGCGGCTTGTCCATCGAGACCACGTTCAACACCTGGCCGCTGTCCGCGCTGACCACGACCACGTCGCCGTCGAAATTGACCAGGTAGACTTTGCCGTCGGCCACCAGCGGCGAGGCTTCGTACTTCTTGCCCCGCGGCAGGTCGGTGGTCCACTTCACGGCGCCCGTCTGAGGCTCGACGCGGCTCAGCGCCGCCCGGACGTCGCTGAGCACAAAGAAATCGCCGTCGTAGTAGGCCGGCGTCGGCACGTCCGATGACACGGGCCGCTGGTCCCGGCTGATCCAGGCCACGAAACTGTCATCCAGTTGGCCTTCGCCACCAGCCTTGATCGCGTAGATCGGATCGCGCTTGGGAGCACAGACCAGCACGATGTTCTCGCCAGCGACGGGCGAAGGGACCAGCCGCCAGTGGCCGATCCGTTCCGGGTTCCACGTACCCCAGCGCCAAAGCTCCTTGCCTGTCTCCAGGTCGTGGCAAGTCAGATCGTCGCCGCCGGCCACCAGCAACTGCTTCTTGCCATCGATCACGAATGGCGTGGGCGTGGTGAACGCCTCCAGCGACTCGGCCACCGCCTGGCTGGGCCGGACCTGCCGCCAGATGGTCTCGCCCGTTTGCGGGTCGAGGGCCAGCAGGTACGAATCGCGGCGAGTCGACTTGTTCTGCAAAACCTGCAGGATCAGCTTGCCGTCGAACAGCACGGGGCTGGTGCTGAACGTCCATCCGAAGGCAAACCGGCCATCCTCGATTTTCTTGGACCACAGCTTCTGGCCGTCCAGGTCGTACGTGACCAGGTCGCCATTGCCATAGAAGAAGACCACCACCTTGCCGTCGGTGGCGGGCGATGGCGACGAGAACGTGCTGCGGTTGTCTTTGCTGATTCCCTTGGCCACTTCGTGCTGCCAGAGCTGCCGGCCGGTCTTGCGATCCAGGCAGATGGCCAGCAGCGAGTTGTTCGCTTTGTCGGTGGAGGACACGAACACGCGATCCTGCCAGACGACGGGCGTGGCGGCCGAGTTGCCCGGCAGATCGACGCTCCAGGCGATATTCTCGGTCGTGCTCCACTCGGTGGGCAGATTCCGCTCGTCGGTCGATCCGTTGAAGTTCGGACCTCGCCATTGTGCCCAGTCGCCGGCCATGGCGGGCCCCACGATGGCCAGTGCCGCCAAGGCAAACACCGCCAGGAAGCAAGTCGTCCGGATCCAGATCGTGCTGCGCGTCATCACCAGGGCTCCCACGGTTTCGAAATTGGCACTGGCCGGCACTCCGCCCGCCGCCGGTGCGATTCTAACCCTTGCCGCGAGCGGTGGCCAGATACGGAAGCCCGCGTAGCGAACGGGCCGGCGCCAGCAGGGTGGAGCGAACGGGGTGGACGCGCGGCAAGCGGGCCGACTACACTCGTCAACGCCGCGTTTTGGCACGCCACCGACCCCTAGGGCGATCGTTCCATGTTCTGCCGCTGCTTGTCCCGCCAGACGCGCGCGCCGCGTCGTTCGTTGCCGGTCGTCGTTCTGCTGCTGGGCCTGAGCTTGTCACTGGGGGCCCAGTTGCTGGCCGTTCGAACGGCCAAGGCCCAGTGGCCCCAGTTCCTGGGACCGCAACGCAACGGCATCTCGGCCGAAACGGGCCTGGTGGACCGCTGGCCGGCGGACGGCTTGAAGGTGCTGTGGCGAACGGCGGGCGGCGTGGGGATGAGCGGCCTGGCGATCGAGGATGGCCGCCTGGTGACCTTGGTCCAGTCGGACGGCAAGCAATGGGCGCTGGCGTTGAACGCGGCCGACGGCCAGCGGCAATGGCGGACCGAGGTGGCGCCGGAGTTCAAGAATTCCATGGGTGACGGTCCGCGCGCCACACCGGCGATCGATGGCTCGCGGGTGTTCGTGTTCACGGGCCAAGGCGTGCTCGCGGCCCTGGACGTGCGCACGGGCAAGCTGTTGTGGAGCCGCAACGTGGTGGAGGAGCTGGAGGCGAAAGTGGCCGATTATGGCATGGCCTGTTCGCCGTTGGTGGTGGGCGACCTGGTGATCGTGACAGCCGGCGCACCGCAGGGGACCGTTGCCGCCTGGCACAAGGAGACCGGCGAGCGGGTGTGGACGGCCGGCAACGACTCGGCCGGCTACTCGTCGCCCGCCTTGCTTCAAGTCGGCGGGCGGAGCCAGTTGGTGGTGCTCACCGGCAGCTCGGTGCTGGGCCTCAGTCCCCAGCAGGGAACCATCTTGTGGCGCTATCCGTACGTGACGGACTACGACTGCAATATCGCCACGCCGTTGGCGATCGGCCAGCATGTGTTTATTTCATCTGGCGAGAGTCACGGCAGTGTGCTGCTGGCGCTGCGGCCCAGCGGCGAGCGGTTCGAACCGCAAGAGGTCTGGTCGTCGCAAGGCACCCGCAGCGTGCTGCGCAACGAGTGGCAGACGTCGATCCTGCTGGGCGGCCATCTGTACGGGCTGGACAACGTGGGCAGCGCTGGTCCGGTCACGCACCTGGCCTGCATCGACGCGGCGACGGGCCAGCGCGTCTGGCAGCAGCCGCGGTTCGGCAAGAGCAACCTGATTGCCGCCGACGGCAAGTTGTTCTTCACGACGATGAAGGGCGAGGTGGTGGTCGTGCGAGCCGCGCCCGACGGTTACCAGGAGCTCGGCCGCCAGCAAGTGACGGGCAGCACGCGGCAAGCTCCGGCGCTGGCCGAGGGCCGCTTATACTTGCGCGACGACGCCGAGGTTGTCTGCCTGGACGTCCGCGGGTCGAGTGCGGGCCAGCCCTGACGCCGTTGCGGGTCGTGCCGGCTTTAACCGGTGAATCGCCTGGCGGGCTTGGACGCTCGGCGACACGCCGCTCGACACGCCTGCGGTTCGAGCGCGGAGCCGTTGCCATCGTGCCAGGTGCCTTCTTCGTCCTGGATGCCAAGATCCGCAGAGCCGGTTTGTCGGGACTCGCGGGGGCCGGGCTCAAAAACCTGCCGGCACCTGTCCGATCTGGGTTAGCAGAGGCAGCCATCGCAACCGCCCTGCGAACCGTGGAGGTGACCCCCATGCGAGTCCTGACAACTTCCAGCGTCTTTCTGGCCGTGGCCGTGTCGGCGATCACCGTGGCGTATGCGGAGAAGGCGACGATTGCCTGGCGCGACACCCCGGCCCGCTCGAACCGTGCCCCGCAGACGCCGCAGGTTCCGGCTGCTGCTGGCGGCAGGCAACCGGCGGAGCTGACGGCGGTGGGAGCGCCGGACGTCGAGGCTCACAACCGGGCGGTGGCGCAGGAAGAAGCTCGGATCATGGGCACGCTGCGCGGCATCGAACAGCAACTGGCGGCCGAACAGCAGTTGCTGGAACGGCGGCTGCAGTACGCCGAGCAGTTGCGGCAGAAGGGTTTGAAGGACGAGAATCGCAAGCTGCTGGAGCAGGCCGAGCAGGTGGAACGCCAGGCCGTGCAGTTGTATCAGCAGCGGGTGGCCCAGTTTGAGAAAGTGGAAGTAAACGCCGGCTCGCGAGTCGCCCCCGGCCGGCCAGCTCCGTCGGTACAGCCGCGTCGTTCGAATCAGCCCGCGCAGCCCGCTCGCCCGGCACAACCCGCCGGCCGAGCCGGTGGTTCTCGTCAACCCGCGGCCGGCGCTCCCCGGACGACTCAAGCCCTCGATCCCGCGCCCACGGCCAACACCAATGCCGACCGCGCCAACGCCACCTCCTCCAGCCGCCGCTCGTGGTGGCCCTTCACGAACTGAGCGCGCGTGGAAACGGGGGATTGGTCCCGTGAACTCGAAAGCTGGAGTCTGTGCAGCTCTCAAGTTGTTGGATCCTTGGAGTCTGGGGCATTGCGATCCAGGTGAGCGACCGTCTGGGTGCGTGGGACTTCCAAACCAGCATCACCCACTGGGTCTCGCCGCCATCGGACCAGTGATCGATGGCGAGCGCTCCCGAATCCCGTCGGTTTGCCTGGCGGATCGTTCGGTTTTTCGCTACTGCGAGAAACAGCGGGCTGACGCCCGCCGCTCGCCTGGGGCTTGCCCGGCGGATCGTTCGGCTTCTCACTAACTGACGGCCGGCCCACCACTCCCAAATCCCGCCGGGCAAGCCTGCGGCATTCGAAATGGGGCGCCAACCAGAAGTGACAGACTGAGTCCTTGTCGCCTATCCGAGTGATGGAACGTCGTGAACGGCTACCCCATTTTCAACCCAATTTCGGGTATGCTGGTGTGGTTCCCCGTCCGACCGGACGCCCAGCATCTCTGATCGGGCCACCGCACCATGCAGCCGCGACCGTACGAACTGTTCATCTCGTACAGCCGCCGCGACAATGTGCCATCGGGCTGGGTCACCGAATTCGTCGCCCAGCTCAAGCAGCGTCATGCCCAGTACTCCGGCCGCGAGCTGAATCCGTTCTTCGACCAACTGTCGATCGACGAAGGCAGCGACTGGCGGCGGCGCCTGGGCGCGGGGCTGCGGCAAAGCCGCCTGTTTCTCGCGTTCCTCTCGCCCAACTACATCACCAGCCGGAACTGTCTGTGGGAGTGGGACGAGTATCTGCGGCGCGAGCACTCGGCCGCGCGGGGCGACGACGGCCTGACCCCCGTGTTCTTCGTCCAGCCGGCCGATTTGCAGATTGACGAACACAAGGCGCTGGCCGATTGGCTGGCCGAGATGGAACGGAAGTACCCCTGGTTCCAGGCGTCGCCAGGTCAACTGACGGCCGAATCCGAGCGGCTCGCGCGGCCGTTCGTCCGCGACCTGCACCGGCGGCACCGGACGCTGGACGTGCAGTTGCAGCAGTGGTTCCCACTCGGTCCGCGGTTGCTGCGGGAACTCGATGCGGCCGCCCGCTCGGAACAGGCCAGGACCGACTCTCGCCAACCGGCTGAGGACCTGCGGACGCTAGCCGAACGCCTGGAGCGGCTCGACCAGCACATCGCTCGGCGGCTGGACCGGATCGCGCTGGCCGATCTCGCTCCGGGCAACATCCCGCGGAGCTACGAACACTTCGTCGGCCGGCACCGCGAGCTGAGCGAGTTGCACGACATCATGCTGACCGGCGGCCCGCAAACGGGCGGTCGAGGCATGGGCGGCCGCGGGATGATCGCGGCCGCCTTCAGCCCCGGCGGACTCGGCAAGACGGCGCTCGCTCGCCAGTACGCTCATGCCTATGCCGAATTCTACGCGGCCGGTGGAACGTGGGAGGTTGCCTGCGAGGGGTTGACCGAGATCGGAGAGGTCCTGCTGCGGCTGGCCGATCAGCCGTCGTTCGCGCGGGCCGCCGTCTCGCACTTTGACCAGCACTCGCAGCAGGAGAAGCTGGTCGCGGAACGGCTGGCTCTGACCGACGAGCAGCGCGGCAATTACGCGCTGGCTGCCCAGGCAATCCTGGAGTATCTGCACCGAGTGACCCAGGGGCGCGTCGAGGTGCTGCGCCGGCAACTGCGCGAGCTGCCGGAGCGCCATTGCCCGGCCGATGAGCCGCCGGAGCTTCAGACGCCGCGGGCCCTGCTGATCCTGGACAACGTCGACCGGCCCGAGCTGCTGTCGGCCGCCCAGATCGAGCAACTGCCGGCGGCGGAGTGGTTCGAGGTGATTGTGACCACGCGGCTCGACCCGGACCGATTTGGCGGGGGCCAGCGGGTGTTCCGGCCCGTGGAAGTCAGCGTGTTGCCGACGGCGGACGCGGTGCGTTTGCTGGCCGACTTTCAGCCGGCATTCCGCTTTGCGGACGCAGCCCAGGAACAGGCGGCGCGGCAGATCGCGCTGGCGCTGGGCGGCTACACGTTGGCCGTGGAGCTGGTGGGCGCCTACCTGGGAGACCTGGCCAAGGACGGCTACCAGCCGGCGGACTACTTGCCGCGTCTGGAAGCGGAAGGATTGACCAGTGTGGACGAGTTGGCCGGCGAGGAGGCCGTGAGGCAGCAGATCAGGCACAGCCAGGAGGTGGCTCAGAACCATATTGGAACGCTGGTCGGCTTGTCGGTGGCCCGGCTCAGTGCGCCGGCTCGCACGGCGTTGGAGTTTGCCAGTCTGTTGATGCCGGACGAAATCCCGCTGGCGTGGGTCGAGGCGCTGACCCGCGCCCGGCATGAGGATGAACTGCGGGAGGAACCGCACGGGCCTGCGAAGTGGGCCGGCGTGTGGCGCGAATTGCACGGCTTGCGGCTCCTGCACCCGGCCCGCGAATTGGCACCGGACGAGCGGGGCGTGGCGAAGTTGCCGGAGACCGTGCGGATCCATCGGCTGGTAGCCGAGCATGTGGCGAAGGCAGCCGGCGACACGGGGATGTTCGCCGAATTAGATCGGTTTCTCTTTGATCTGTCCGGTCAGTTCGAACACCAGGTTGGCCAGTCCGATGACGAGCATTTGCGCCAGCAGCACCCGTGGCTTCGCGATCAGTTGGAGCATTTGATCAAGTCGCCACGGCCCACGCCAGAGCTGTTGCGTTCCACTCAGGTCGCGGCCGACTTTGAGGGTGAGCATGGTTCGCTGGTGAGGGCGCTGGAGATGACGCGGCGCATCTTGACGGCGAAGGAGCAGTTGCTGCGGGACAATCCCCAGAGTGCCCAGGCGGCGCGCGACGTGTCGGTCAGCTTGAACAAGCTGGCGGACTTTCTGGCCCGTCGCGGCCAGCCGGGAGACGCCACGCAGGCGCTCGAGCACTACCAGCGCAGCCTGGAAGTCCGCGAGCAGTTGCTGCGGGACAATCCCCAGAGTGCCCAGGCGGCGCGCGACGTGTCGGTCAGCTT
>JAGFJK010000263.1 GCA_024102795.1 Pirellulaceae bacterium | reverse complement strand
CTTGGCGCGATCGACCCATTGCAGTGTGCAACGCGAACATTGACCGAACCTCCAAGTCCGGGGGAAGAATCCACGGGCCGCCCCAACACGCATTATCGCCATCGGCCATCCGGCGGCAAGCTAATTGAGCTAATTGACCTCTGGGGTCGATTTGGCGGGATAGGGAACTGTCGCGACTTGGGTAGAGTGCTGGCGCTGCCATCGCCGCTGTTCGCCTGGCATTTCCACGTGGTCATGGGGCACGGTCTTGCGCCTCTCGCGCAGGGATAGCGCACGTCACGCTCAACATCACCTGTCCGCGGCGGCGCCTGGCGCGTCGCCGATCGACCAGACTCGCGTGCTGCCCTGGGGGCCCGCCGCGGCCAGCGTTCGGCCGTCCGCGCTCAGCGCCAGCGGCTCGAAACCGGGTCGCAGCGTCAACAGCAATGTGCCTTGGCCAGGATCCCAGACCTTGATGGTGCCGTCGCCGCTGGTGAACAGCCGGCGGCCATCGGCGGAGAAACGTACGTTGCCGCTGTAGTACGGACCCTGGGCATCCGGACTGAAGTCGTTCAGCGTGCTGATCAGCTTGCGGTTGGGGAGGTTCCAGACGTGCATCGTCAGACGCGAATTCTCGTGGTGGACCGTGACCAGTCGCGTTTCGTCGGGCGAGAACGCCAGGTGCAGGCAGTTGAGCGAGGCGAGTGCCGGCCACGGGACTTCGGTCCTTTCGGACAGGTCCCACATGCGTAGCCCGGGTGCATCGTCGTTGGCCAGGACCACAAAGCGTCCCGAACCGCTCACAGCGCACTCCGCCCCGTCGAAATCCCGCGGCGTCGCGGCGAACTTCTCCTGTCCGCTCGCCCGCTCCCAGGCCCGCACGCTGGTGGTCCGCCAGGTCAGCTCGTCGGGCTGGCTGGGGTCCAGCGGAATCCGGTCCGAGTTGATGGCCACGAGCGTCGACTGGTCGGCGCTCCAGTACAGGTCCAGACCGTGCAGCGACTCATGACTGGCCCGCCACAGCTCGCGGCCTTCCCGCGCGTCGCTGACGACGACGCTTTCGGTCGCCACGTGGTAGGTGGCGAGCAGCGAACCATCGCGGGTCAGCGCCGGTTCGACGGAACGCAAGGAGAACCCCGTCGGCGGCTCGTACTGCGGGAATGTGCGTTCCGCCACGGCCCGCGCAGGCTGAGCGCCGCGGATGTCGAACGTCCGCCAGGCGACGGTCGGACCATGGTACAGCGCGACCAGTTTTCCATCCGGTGCGAAGCGCATTTCATCGGGGTAGCCGATGTCGCCAGCCAGCGCGACCAGGTCGGCGCCGCTGCTGGCATCAAAGACGCGCACTTCGTGGTGCTGGCCACCTTGTTTGGGTCGCGCCGTGGCCACCAGTTGGCCGTCAGCGCTCAGAGCGTTCAACCGCGGCTGGTCGGCGACGTTGCCGCACTCAACCACCTCCGGCAAGTCTTCCAGATCCCACAGCTTGATCTCCGGCGCGCGGCTGCGATATTGCTCGGCACAGGTCACCAGATAACGACCAGCGGGATGAAACGCCAGCGCGTTCACCTCCAGCGTGTGTCCCCTCAGCACGCTCAGCGGCTTGCCGTCATCCACACGCCAGATGCGGGCCGTGCGGTCGCTGCTGGCCGAGGCAAGGCGCTGGCCATCGGGCGAAAAAGCCACGTGTTGCACGCTGCCGGCGTGCCCGAACAGCGTGCGAATCAGCGTGCCGTCGGCAGCCCGCCACAACTTGACCGTCCCATCCCGGCTGGCGGAGGCCAGCGTCGCGCCATCGGGGCTGAAGGCCACGGCAAAGGTCCCCAATTCGTGTCCGGCCAGAGCCAGCCGTTCGCGGCCCGTCGCCAGGTCCCACAGTTTCAACTCGCCCATGTCGTTCGGCGTCGTCGAGCCGAAGTCGGTCAGCGGACCCTGGCTGCCGGTGGCGAGCAGAGTGCCGGCGCGGTCGAAAGCCACGCACATCACCTGGCCCTGGTGCCCGGTCAACTGGAATTTCCGCTCGCCCGTCGCCGCGTCCCACACATTGACCGTGCGATCGCTGCTGGCCGACGCGAGCAGGCTTCCATCGGCACTCCAGGCCACGTCGTTGACAAAACTGTGATGCTGCCGGAGTTGATGCAGTCGTTTCTTCTGGCGAACGTCCCAGATCTCAACTTGCCCCGCCTCGGACTCGTCAATCCGGCCGCCGGCGATCACCACGTCGCGGGCGTCGGTCATGCACCAGAGTGCCAGCGCCAGCCGCTGGCCGTCCGGCGACCAGGCCACGCGCGTGATGGCGCCGTACGGCGGTTTGCCCTCGCCATGGAACGCCGGTAACTGCTCGTATCCCGCCGTGTCCCAGAAATGCAGTTCCTGCGTGCCAAGGAACGGACCAAAGCCGATGTCGCCCCCGCCGGCCACAAGCTGGCTGCCGTCCGGCCGGAACGCGACGCTTCGCAGATGGCCGCGCGGCACCATCAGGTTTCGCGCTTCGCCGTGGCAGAGCTTTTCCAGATAGTCCCATTCCCAGTGGCGCAGTTCGGCCGGCGTTTCCTCCAGCAGCCGGATCGCGCGGGCCACGTTGTTCGCTTCATACTCCGCTCGTACCAGAGCCAGACTCTGGGCGTAGGAAACGTGCCGCAAGCGGTCGTGCGCCGCTCGCGTCTCGGCCTGCTGGCTGAGCAGTTCGGCATTGGCCCGCCGCGTCTTGTTCCGTTCGGCCAGCGTCCGTTGCTGTTCCTGCCGCACCAGATAGAAACCAGTGGCGAAGGCGATCAGCAAAGCCAGGACGCTCAACAGGCTGACGGCGGCCAGCAGCGCGCGGCCCGGATGGCGGCGAGCCCACTTGACCGCACGTTCCCAGGTGCCAATTCTTCGGGCCAGGATGGGTTCGCCAGCCAGCCAGCGGTCGAGATCATCGGCCAGGGCCGCGGCCGAATCGTAGCGGCGTGCCGGATCGCGCAGCAGGCAGCGATTGACGATCGTCTCCAGATCCCGATCGATGGCCCGATTGATGCTGCTGGGCGAAGGCGCCTCGTCGGAAAGCACTCGCAGCAACGTCGCGGCCACGGAATCCGCCTTGAACGGCGGCTGGCCAGTGAGCAGCTCGAACAGAATCGCGCCCAGACTGTAGACATCCGCCGCGGTGGTCAACTGCCTTTCGCCGCGAGCCTGTTCGGGCGGCATGTAACTGGGCGTCCCGAGGATGGCGCCCGACTGCGTCAAGTCGCTTTGGTCCTGCACTCGCTTGGCCAAACCAAAGTCGGTCACGTGAGGCTGGCCGGCCGCGTCGAGCAGGATGTTGCCCGGTTTGAGGTCGCGGTGCAGCACGCCGCGCTGGTGGGCGTGATGCACGGCCCGGCTGACGTCGGCCATCAGGCGGACCGCGGCGCGGGGCGGGGGGACGCCGGGACGTGAGCGGATCGCCGCGGAGAGGCTCGGACCGTCGATCAGCTTCATGCTGTAGTAATGCTGCCCCTCGTGCTCCCCCACCTCGTAGATCGGCACAATGTGCGGATGATCCAGATTGGCCGCCGCCTCGGCCTCCTGGCGAAACCGCCGGACATCGCTGGCCGACGCCAACTGCCCCGTCAGGATCATCTTCAAGGCCACAATCCGGTTCAGGCTTACCTGCCGGGCGCGGTAGATCACTCCCATTCCGCCGCGGGCCAGTTCGTCCACCAGCTCGTAATCGCCAAAGTAGCGGACGTGGCCCGCGGCCGCGGGAGGCTCGACCGCCAACCCCAGTGTCGCGATGTCGGCGTCCAGCATCGGGGCCGCCATCCGTTGCATGGCCTGCCGGTTGCGAAAGAACGAACCCAGCTCGTCGGCCAGATCGGGGTGTTGCCGCAGCAGGGCCGCTTCATCCACGTCCTCGCCGGCATCCACCGCTCGCAGATAGTTGGCCAGCACCATTTCCAGAGTGGCTTCGCTGGTGTCATCCGCCATGCGTCACTGTCCCGTTCGTGGAAAGTTCGTCTGCCCACCGGTGGCCGCCGATCGCCGACGACCTTCCGAGCTGCTTTCAGGTCACTGGCGATCCGCCACACGCGGCTACGCCATGGATTCTCGCAGATTCCTCAGCCCCCGGTGCAGCAGTCCGGCCACAGCGGGTTCGCTGCGACCCAGGGCCCGGGCGGTTTCCGCCAGCGTGCAGCCCTGCAGGTGGTGCAGCACGATGGCCTCCCGCTGCGCGTCGCCCAATTGAGCAATCGCATCGGCCAACCGGAGCAACTCCTCGTTCCGCATGGCCCGCTCGCTGGGAGCGGGTATCTGAGCCGCCAGCAACTCGCCCAACCCGGCCGACGATCGCTCGATCGCCGCCAGGGACACCTCCCGGCGGACATCCCGCTTGGCTCGGCCCAGCGCGCGGATCCGATCCACCAGGTTGTGCGCCAGGCTCTTCCGCAACCAGGCCATCACCTGGGCCGTGTCGCCCTGGAACTGAGCCTGCCTTTCGTGGGCTTCCAGCAGCGTTTGCTGAACCAGGTCCGACGGATCCACCTGCGCCCGCCAGCCAGGGGCCAACTGCATCCGGGCCAGCAACAGCAGGTAGGTCCGAAACCGCTCGATTCCCAGCTCGCCACCGTTCATGCCCACCTCCTCCACACTACCAAGCGTCGTGCGGGCGCCGATTGTGCGCGAAAAAGCCCTATTGACCTCTGGGGTCGATTTGGTTGGCGGGGTCGTTTGGGCTGGCTGGGGGGCGTGGAAATGGGATGCGAAGATCCCCGGCGGAATGCGGTCGTGTGACTCCTCGGTCGAGTCCTCCAGCCGGATGTAGTGACCGTCCCAGAACGACGATCGGCAACGGGAGCCGCACTCGGCGTTGTTTTATCCACTTTGCCGGAACGGCGTATCTTTCCGAATCGACCCCAGAGGTCATTAGCCCCATTAGCCCTAATGCTTGATTCGCTGCCAGTACTTCTGGAAGGCGCCCTCCAGATGGAAGTCGGGGCTGTTGTCCAGGTCGTGGCATTCCAGGCACTTCTGTCGCGCTCGGCCCAGCGGCAGACGCATCGATTTCCGCAGCGCCAGCAGTTCGTCCTCCTCCACCTCCACGTCGCCCGACTCGGCCGCCACATGCCGATCGCCCGGTCCATGGCAGTTCTCGCACCCACTGCCCAACAGCTTGGGCGACTTCTCCAGGCTCAAGTACCCCGACTCGTAGGGAAAGAACTTCTGCGGGTTCCATCCGGTCACATGGCAACTCAGGCACTCCGGGTCGAAGTGCCGCTGGATCTCGGTACGTTCGCCCGGTTCCACCAGCGACTGCGTGGCGTGCGTGTGGGGCGACTCCTTCCAGATATCGTAGGCTTCCTCGTGGCAGCCGGCGCAGGCCTCGGAACCAACAAACCGCCCACCGCTGGGATGCGGAATGGGCCGCAGTCCGAGCCGCTCGAACCCCTCGGTCTGCAACTGCTGCTGGTAAGCCGCCAGCAACTGCAGCATCTCTCGAGAGTCTTCGAAGCGGGCATCCAGCGGCACGCGCTGGTAACGTAACCGTTGCTCGGGATCGTCAAACACACCCACCACGCCGGCGTGCATGCTTTTGGTCCCGCTCTGGATCATCACCGCTTGGCTGCCGTCGATCGCTTCCGGCTGGTAGGTCGGTTCCCCTGCCCCGCCCGCGGTGACGATCAGGTCGAACTTCTTGAACTGCCGCGCCAGTTCGCGCGACTGTTCCAGCGAGGCGTGAGCCAACAAGACGTACAGATCGCACCTGGCTTCCTCCAACTGGGGCCAGACTTCGGCCAGTCCCTCGGCCGCCGGCTGGTGGATGATCTCGTCGCTCTGGATCTCCGCCAGGTGCTGGTCGCCCAACACGGCCGTGATGCCGATCTTCAGGCCCCCGGCCTCCACGATCTTAAAGGCGGGCGTCAACGAGCGGTCGATGATCGCCACGTTCGCGCTCAGAAAGGGCGATTGCCGGTCGCCGTCACTGGCCGTGACCGCAATCAGCTCGCCCGACGAGAGCTTCAGATCGTCCGGTCCCAAGGCGGCCGCCTGATACTGCATCGTGCCGAACGCTTCCGACGTCATCTGGAACTTGATCTCGGCCTGCCGCCCGAACCGCCGGACCTGGTTGCCCACATCCAGCGGCACGACGGTCCAGCCTTTTTCCTGAAGCTGCTTCTGCAGCGTCCGCCGCCGCGCGAGCCCACCCTTCTGGTTCGCCAGACCCGTGCAGCCGCACGGTTCGATGTATCCGTATTGCCGGCCAGTGACCAGCAGCACCAGCTTGGGCTGCGGCCAGCCGTCGAACAGCTTGTCGGGGTCCGGAACGGATGCCGGCGCGGCCAGTGGTGTCCCGGCGGCAGTGCCCGCCGGCGTTTCCGCTGCCGCGGGCTCGGAACTGGGCTCGGCCGAGGCTGGCGGGTTCAAGTCCAGTGCCGTGTCGGGGGAATCGGCCCCGGCAACGGCCGGCGGCGCCGAATCCGATCCGCTCGACGCACCCTCCGTTGAGTCGGCAGGCGCCGCCGCGGATGAGCGATCGGCGGGCTGCTGAGTGCATCCGCCCAGCGCCGCGACCAGCGCCGCCGCGGTGAATGCCAACATGAAGAGCGTGCCTTTCGACGACGCCCAGACGCGTGAACAACCCATCCTCAGCCTCCCTCCCTGGCGTGTTGAACCAGCCCTCCTCGATTGTGCACTACAACTAAGGTCCACGGCAACCGCAGTTCGGCTGCGGGACGGTGGAGCGATTTTCCCCAATCGCTCTCTTGGCGCCGCGTGTTGACGTTGGATGCGGCGCGACGGGCTGGCGCCCGTCGGACCCGATTGGGGACAATCGGGCTACAATCCGATTGGGGACAATCGGGCTACAATCCGATTGGGGACAATCGGGCTACCATTTACCCTTCGACCGCGAAGCGGACCAGGACTTGCAATTCCTTGGCCTGCGGGTGCGTCGACTCCAGTATCACCTTGGCCGCCGTTTCGGGTTCCGTCGAGAAGCTGGTCATCTGCCGCGAGCCGGGTGGCACCTCGATCGTCAGCGGGTACCGCACAATCTTGTCGTTGCTGCGATCCGGCTCGCCGATCGTGGCCTTCAACACATCCGACGGACTGGTGGCGGCCACCTTCATCTGGATGTCGTTGCGATACGGGCCCTTGACCAGAATATGCAGGTTGGCCTTCGCGCCGACGCTTTGCTTGAAACTGCCCAGCGTCAGCACGTTGCTGGTCGTTTTGAAATTGCCTCCCACGATCGACAGGTCGCTGATCACCGAACCATGTATGGCGACATCCAGATCGGGATTGTTTTCGGCGTTCGTCTTCAACGTCAACGTGCCTTCCAGTTTGCCCAGCGGCAGTCCGGGACGGATGCGGACCGTGACGCGCTGTCCGGAAACGGCCTTGGGGTCCGACTGCAACTCCTCGCTGGTCAGCGGCCGGAACTCCAGCGTGAAGTGCTCCGCGATCGCCTCGGGCTGCAAACGATACTCCAGCACCTCCACCCGCTGATGCTGATAGGCGAACAGGTTGAAGTAAGCCAGATTCTCCTCATTGGCAGACAACCGGTCGACCAGCAACTCTTCGGGAGTCGCTCGGATCGACTGCGTAATGAAGCCGGAGATGATCAGTTCGATCAGCGGCCGGTTGGGATCGTTCGTGCGGAAGCGGGCCACCTGACGGAATTCGACCGTTTCGCCCGGATCGGCGGCCGTCCAGCGGAGCGTGATTTTGGCGGACCCGCCCGGCGGGATGCTGTTATCGACCATTTCGCTGACCGTGCACTTGCACGTCGTCTCGCCTTTCTCCATGTTCAGCGGGGCGTCGCCAACGTTCTTGACGACAAACACATGCTCGGCGTTCGTGTCCCGTTCCATCGTGCCGAACGAATGCACCTCGCCGTTGACCACGACGGCCCGCGGACCGATATGCTGGCCTTCGTTGTCCGGCGCGTTGACCGCGTTGGGATAATAGAATGTTTCGACAACTGGCCGGAACTCCGCTTGAATCATCGCCCAGCCGGCAACCACGCCCAGCAGCACAAAGGTGCCCGCCAACAACAGAATCCGCATGCCATGGGTCTCCGGCGTAAGGGTTGGGGTTGGTTGCCTTTCGCTTCGCCATAGTCGCCTTTCGCTCCGCGAAAGTAGCGCGCGCCACTCTTGGGGCAGAGCTCAAACCGGCGCCCGCTACTTTCGCGGAGCGAAAGGCGACTATCCGCTACTTTCGCGGAGCGAAAGGCGACTATCCGCTACTTTCGCGGAGCGAAAGGCGACTATGTTCTATTCTGACGGCTCGTCCCCAGTACGCAACTGCCGCATCCGCTGTTCGGCCGATGGCAGGTCCGGCAAGCCGGGCAGTCCGGGGTCGCCGGCCAGCGTCCGCCGCGCCAGCCTGCGTTCCGCATGCGGATTCGCCCGGTCCAGCTCCAGGGCCAGCTCGGCCGCCTCGGCCGCGGCGTCCGCGTCCCCTCGCAGGTGCAGCGTCCAGGCCAGTTGCGCGCGTTCCATACTGCCGCTCGGATACAGCCTGGCCGCCCGCAGAAACGATTCAATCGCCAGATCCAGCAGGCGAGCGTCCCGCCGCCGCAGCCAGCCGGCCAGGTACCAGCGGCCAAACTGCGTGCTCTGGGCGCTCGACCGGGGGTCGCGGCGCTGAGCTTCCGCGGCCGCCTGCTCCCAGGCCCGCAGGTCCTCGGGCGAGCCGTCTCGCAGGTAGAGCTCATGATGCAGTTGCGCCAGATGCATCCAGGGCGCGCTGCTGAATGGATCGGACCGGGCGGCTGCGGCAAACGCTTCGGCCGCCTCCCGCGGACGGCCGCTGGCCCGCCACTGGCTGCCTTGAGCGAGTTGAGCCTCGCTTTGCAGCACGGGCTGGTACAGCGTCCAGATGCACAGGGCGGCCAGTCCGCCCACTCCGGCCGCCGTGGCCATGGCCGCCGCTCGTCCGGGCCGCCAGACGCTGGCCGGCCCCGCCAGGTTCAACGCCAGCGCCAGCAGCACCCAGCCGCTTTGCGCCACTCCGGGAAATCCGATCCCGCCAGCGGCCAGCAGGTTGATCAGCAGAACGGCCAGAGCCGCCCACAAGGGGCCCGCCGTCAACGGCCCCGAGCCGATCCAGCCCCGCAACAGGCCCGTCGTCGCCGCCCCGAACAGCAGGCCCAATGGCAGAACGATCCAGTCCAACGGGTATCCGTTCAGCCAGCCGCCCGGATACGCGAGCAGCAGGCCCAGCCCGGCACCGGCGTGAATTGCCGTCGTCTCCGGCCGCTCGACCGGCTCCGCCCCGCGACTGGCCGCAGCCGCCGCAGCTCGCCACTCGACCACCGCGGCCACGGCGATCGCCAGGAAACCGAGCAACGCGGGAGTACCGGCGGTGGCCCAGATCTCCAGCAGAAAATTGTGCGGATCGGCCACCGTTTCGCTGGACTGAGGCAACTTGTAGGCGGTGTAGCACGTCTGGAAGTTGCCGGGGCCGCAACCCCACCAGGGCCGATCGGCGATCATCCGCAACGTCGCTTGCCAGTATTCCAGACGGTACAGCAGCGACTTGAGCGCTTCGCTCAACACCTGCAGGTCCAGGCCTCCGGCCACCACCGCTCCGCCCAGCAGCACGCCCACGATCGCCACGCCCAACAGCACGATCGGCCAGACGCCCAGCCCCAGCCGCCCGATCCTCATCGCCGGCAACAGCGCGGCGCCCGACAACGTCGCCACGAACGCCGTCCGGCTCTTGGTCAACAGCAGGCACGCCAGGCCCGGCAGCAGGATCAGCCCCAGGCCGGCCAGAAACGCCCGATCCTCGCGCCAGCGCGACCGGGCCGCCAGACCGATGCCGGCGGCCAGGACCAGCAGCGGCGAAAGAAAGCTGGCCAGCGAATTCGTGAGCGCGAACGTGGCCGTCGGCTCGACGCTGTACAGCCTGTCTTCCAACTGCTTGCGTTCGGGCGAACCGGCGGGAGCGACCACGCCCATCCGCCGCAACGTCTCGTCCGGATCCCGCTCGTACGCCGCCCGGTTCCCCGGCAGGACCACAAAGTACTGGTACACGCCATGGGCCGACAACGTCACGGCCAGTCCCAGCAGCACGGCGAGCAGGCCGCGAATCGCGGCAGGCTGCCAGATCAGTTGGCGGATCAGAAAGAATGCCGTGCCGAAACTGATCCATTGCCAGACCATGTTCAACGCCGCTCGCCCGTTGCCACCGGACAAGTTGCCGCCCGGCAGTGCTTCGCCGGCAAGACACACCAGCCCGCTGAGCGAATGCAGCAGCAGCAGCACCAGCACGGCCGCCAGCGTCCAGCCCACTCGCACGGCCGCCTGGCCGGTCCACGCTTGCAGCAGCATCCAGGCGGTCAGCAGCAGCATCCAGAGCGTCACCAGGATCGCGCCGGTTCCTTGCTGAGCCACCGCTTCGCTGGGCACCAGCGGCGTGGCCACCAGCAGCGCGACCAGGCAGGCGACACAGCCCCTGCGGACGCGCTCGGGCCAGACGCCGTCGAGCGTCTTCGCGGGTGCCGCGGCCTCCGCTTCCGCTCGCTGGCGGCCGGCCGATGGTCGCGGTCGTTTCACGGCTTGAGCCTTCCGCGAGCCGAGGATTCCAGGATGGCGATCAGTGCCAGCACGCACAAGATCAGCAGCACGATGATCACCGCTCCGCTGGTCTGAACCTGCTGCAGCAACAGCGCGCCCAGCCCGCAGGTGGCGGTGGTCAGGTAGATCGTCGCCACGGCCTGCCCCTTGCTCATCCCCAGCTCCACCAGCCGGTGCGAGAAGTGGCATTTGTCGGCCTGCACGGGACTGCGCCCCTCGCGCAGCCGGATCCAGATGACGGTGATCATGTCGTACAGGGGGACCGCCATTACGCACAGCGGCGCGAGCACCGTGTGCCTGGCCGGGCTGTCGTAGTTGGCAAAGCTGGCCAGCAGCGTGGCCACCGCGATGCAGAAGCCGATGAAGTAGCTGCCCGCGTCCCCCATGAAAATGCGGGCCGGTGGCCGGTTATGCCAGAGAAACCCCAGCAACGCGCCGACCAGGGCCAGCAGAAAGCCGGCCACGAACAGTTGCGGCCGCTCGTCCGGCTGCATCAACAACACGGCGGCCAGCATGGCCGAGGCGATGGCCGCCACGCCCGCCGACAGGCCATCCATGTTGTCCAGCATATTGAACGAGTTGATCATGCCCACGATCCAGAAGACCGATAGCAGACCGGTGACCAGCGGCAGGTTGACGAACATCGTGAACCGCCATTGCTGCAGAAACACACACAGCCCGGCCACGCCAAATTGGATCGCCAGCCGGATCCGCCAGTCCAGCCCGCGACGATCGTCGATCAGCCCGGTGACCATCAGCACGGTGCCGGCCGCCAGCAGCACCCACAGCGCGGCGGACTGCTTCCAGAGGCCGCCGATGTGCACCTGGACCAGCTCCGGCAACCAGCCAGCCGGCAGCCGCTCTTGTGTCGCCAGCCACAGCACCAACTGCACCGCCAGAAAGAACAGCACCACGCCCAACCAGATCGCCACTCCGCCGCCCAGCGGAGTTGGCTGCTGATGCACCTTGCGGTGGTTGGGCTGATCGAGCAGCCCCCAGCGAGGCGCCAGGCGGCGGATCAGAAACGTGGCCCCGCAAGCCACCAGAAACGTGGGCAGCAGCGTCCCGACCAGCAGCCACAACAAGTTGTCGGTACTCATGCACGAGGCCTTGTCAGCCGACTTATCAACCGCCGTGGCGGTGGACCCGCGAGCGGGCGCGAAGATACTCGCGGCAGCGATCCAGGAACAGATGATACCCGGCCGTGGCGTAATCCGGGTAGGTCCAGGGCCGGGTTTTCCAGCCGCCGCCGCGATAATGCAGCGTCACTTCCGCGAAGACGCCGTCGCGCAGATACAGGCGGTGGTCGCGGTCCTTGGTCGACGCCAGCACCAGCTTGGCTTCGGTCAGATATCCGGGGTCCAGGTTCAGCGGCCGCGGCTCGCTGGCCGTCCGAGCCAACCGCGCGTAGTCGTCTTCCCACTGGTTGCCGAGCAGCTTGGAGTCGGCCAGCTCGGCGGGATCCATCAGCCGTTCGAAAGCCAGCAACTGCTTGCGCAAGTCGTCGCCCATCGTGGCCCGGTAGTAGTCCGTCTGGTTGAACAAGAACTGATCGCTGGCCAGCGCGATCGGTCCCCAGTGATCTTCCGCTTGCCGGCGCCCCCAGTCCAAGGCCGCCTCATGCCGGCTGAACAGGACCAGCAGCCGAAGCACGGGGCGCGGCGGCTTCAAGTCTCCCATAGTCGCCTTTCGCTCCGCGAAAGTAGCGTGTGCCGCGCTTTGGATTCCATCGGTTAAGCCATCTCTGGTGCCCGCTACTTTCGCGGAGCGAAAGGCGACTATGCCGGCTCCGCTACTTTCGCGGAGCGAAAGGCGACTATGCCGGCTCCGCTACTTTCGCGGAGCGAAAGGCGACTATGCCGGCTCCGCTACTTT
>JAGFJK010000239.1 GCA_024102795.1 Pirellulaceae bacterium | reverse complement strand
CGCCGATGCCGGCGGCGCCTGCCGGTAACGCTGCCACTCCAGCGGCCGAACCGGGGCCGCCAGCCGAACCGGCTCCCGCGCAGCCAGCTGCCACGCCGCCGGCGGAACCACCGCCACCCAAACCAGCACCCAAACCCCAGCCGGCCGTCAAACCGTTCGAGGGATTCGCCAAGGCGGTCGCCCTGCCTCCGCTGCCCGAAAGCGGGGCGGGAGAACCCCAGGCGCTGGGACCGGTGCGCTTGCCTGAAAAGCTGATCTGCTTCATCCGTCTGAAGGGAGGCGCGAACGCCTGCAAGGGGACGCCGGAAATCCAGTTTCGCAACGCCAACAACGGCACGTCGGAGACCGAGTTCGAAGCGTTGCTGGCTGGTTCGAAGGCCGCTGGAGACAGTCTGAAAGTCGCCGACTTCGCTCTGCGAGACGGCCAGTTGTTCTTCCAATGGACGGCCGAGGCCGCGTCGGACCCCAACGCGATCACGTTGAGCAACTGCGCGCTGACGATGAACCTGGGAGCCGAGATGCATGAATTTGCCCTTCGCGTGGCCGATGTGGTGCCGGCCTCGGAACTGAACCTGAGCAAACCCGATACGCTGAAGATCCAGGTGGCCAACTTGCCCGATCCGCTGGGTGTGCGCGTGCAACTGCTCAAGACCGGCGGGACGCTGCCGCCGCACGTAGTGGAACCCGATGTGCCCGTCCCGGCCGACAACGGCGAAATGAAGATCAAGTTTGGCCAGACCCCGGAAGAGCAGGTGCTGGAGTTGGATGTCGATTTCGATGTCCGGCGCGATGTGCAGGCCACGGTCACTCCCTACTTCCGCTGGCCGCTGGACGAGAAACCGGTCAAGCTGACCAAGGCCACCGTCACGCAGGCCAGCCAGTCGGCGGCGACCAACCGGCTGCAGCTTGTCAACCTGTTGAACCAGATGCGGCAGGCGGAGAAGAGTGTGCCGGCAGCCCAGAAGGCTTTGTTTGGCGTCGAGCTGACCAAGGTTGAACAGCAACTGGCCAAGGTGGAAGCTGGCGTGCAATCGGCCGACCGCCTCCGGGCGCTGCTCGAAGCGGCCGGCGACAACTGCCAGTTGCACTTTCGCGTGTTTTACGATGCCGATGGCTTCGAAGTCGATTTGGCTCGCACTGAATAGGTATCTTGATCGGCTCTTTTCAGGAGGAATGTCGTATGCGGTTGTCGACCTGCGTGTGCCTGGCGGTTGTGTTTTGCGCTCTGGCCGGCTGGGGATTGACCGGCTGCAGTGGAACCAGCGGAGGCGGCGCGGCAACATCTTCTGGTAGCGGCGGACACGACGATCACGATCACGACCACGCCGGCCACGATCACAATCACGGCCACGACCACGCTCATCCGGTGCATGGCCCCCGCGACGGCGAACTGATCGAACTGGGCGACGAGCAGTACCATGCCGAGTGGCTGTTAGACGAAGCGGCGGGCACGGTCACGGTGTACATCCTGGACGGCGCGGTCGAGAAGGATGTGCCGATCGACGCCGATTCCGTGACGGTGGAAGTCACGCTGGACGACCAGAAGCAGGAGCATCCGGTGCCAGCCGTGCGGGCCGAAGGCAGCAGCCAGACGGCGCAGTTCCAAGCCGACAGCAAGGCGCTGGTCAGCCTGCTCAAGCTGGTCGGCAAAGGTACGGAAGCCGAACTGCGAGTGGACATCAACGGCCAGTCGTTTCAGGGCAAATTCGTCGCCCACGAACACGACCACGACCACTAGGCGCGAGCTGCGCGGACTTGCCGAACCTGGACACCGGGCTACCATGCCGCGAGGGCATGGATCAGTGACCTGGACTCGCCAGGTCTTTCCCGGTTCGAGGTTCGCTCAGCCATGACATCATCCGCGCCGGCTTACTTGATCCTTGGCGGTAGCGGCGGCATCGGTTCCGCCTGTGCCCGCCAACTGCGCGCCGCTGGCAGCCAGGTGATGCTGGCCGGGCGGAACGAGGCGGCGCTGAAGGCGCTGGCGGCGGAACTGGACTGTCCGTGGCAGTGCGCCGACGCGCGTTCGATCGCGCAGGTGGAACACTGCGTCCAGTCGGCCGCGCAGCAGTTCGACACCCTGGACGGTGTGGCGAACTGCGTTGGTTCGGTGCTGCTGAAGCCGGCCCATCTGACCACGCCTGCGGAATGGGACGAGACGCTGGCCGTGAACTTGACCAGCGCGTTTGCCGTGGTGCGTGCAGCCAGCCGTGTGATGCGGGAGCGAGGCGGAGCGATTGTGCTGGTATCCTCGGCCGCGGCTCGACTGGGGCTGGCCAATCACGAAGCCATCGCGGCGGCCAAGGCGGGGGTTGCGGGATTGGCACTATCGGCGGCCGCTACCTACGCGGCCCGGAACATTCGCGTCAACGCTGTGGCTCCAGGCCTGGTCCGCACCGAGCTGACCCGCCGCATCTGGGACAATCAGAGGGCGGCCGAGGCGTCCGTGGGGATGCACGCCCTGGGTCGGCTGGGTGAACCGGACGACGTCGCTCGACTGATTGTCTGGCTGCTGGCGCCCGAGAACTCCTGGATCACGGGACAAGTGTACGGCGTCGACGGCGGCCTGGCGACAGTCCGCACGCAGCGTCCGGCCGTTGCCGGCGGTTCGCAGAGTAGCCCGTCGTAGGACGCGCCCGCCCCCCTCCCGCGCTCCCTACAACTCGTCCGGCTGCATGATTTCGCCGGCGGAATCCAGCGGAAAATCAATCCGGTTGGGGCCCGGTTTCACGTCCGCCGTCAGCTCAGTCCGCAGGTTGTATTGGATGGGCACGAGTTCGGGCACGGCGGGGATCGGTGGAGACGCTTCCGGATGCCCTCCCTTGCCCGTGGTGATTCGCACGCGATAGCGACCGGGGACGGCGCTCGGTTGACTGTCCGTGGGCAGCCGGTAGGTCCCTTGGGGATCGGTCACGGTGGAGACGAACACACCCGACGGATCGTCCGCGGCAGCGAACGTGATCAAAGCGCCGCCGAGCGGCTGCCCGTCGAGCGTTACCTGGCCGGTGACTTCCGGCGGCGGAACCTTGCCGCAGCCAAGCGCGGCCAGAAGCAAACCGATCGCCGGAAGCCCGCAACGCACGAGTGGTTTCATCCTGGGTCCTCGCCCGCTGGCTGGGAACTCGCGCGGCCGCTGGCCCGCCGCGGACGCTTGCCGCCGGACCGTTCCTGGCCCTATACTGTCGGCCGCTCATCATCGACTGGCGCCGCTTTATCGGGCGGCGCTTTATCGTAGCGGCATTCGGCCTCGGATTCGACCGTAAGTCTTGCGGGGTGTTCCATGGCGATCCGTCCTCGACGGGCGTTCACTCTGGTGGAGTTGCTGGTGGTGATCGCCATTATTGGGCTGCTGGTCGCCTTGCTGCTGCCGGCCGTGCAGGCGGCCCGCGAAGCGGCTCGACGGACGAGTTGCCAGAACAACCTCAAGCAGCTCGCGCTGGCCCTGCACAATTATCACGATAATGTGGGTGTCTTTCCCCCGTCTTCGCTGTCTCCGCCGGAGCACACGTGGGCGCCATTGCTGTTGCCATACATCGAACAGCTCACGTTGCAGGACCAGTACGATTTCCGCTACGCCTGGAACGACCCGATGAACGCGCCGGCGATTCGGCAGCACGTGCCGGTGTTCCATTGTGCTTCCTCGCCCAGCCAGGCCAACCGGCGCGACAACGTGGGCGGCGGCCGGCAGGCGGCCACCACGGACTATGCACCCGTGACGGGCGTGGCATCGATCGTCTACCGCTCGGGCCTGGTCCCCGAGCCGGCCAGCGGGGACGGCGTGATGATGCGGAACAGGGCCGTGATCATGGCCAACATCTCCGATGGTACGTCGTACACGCTGATCATGGCCGAGGATGCCGGCCGGCCGGAATTCTATGTTCGCGGACGCCGGCGAGGGCCTGCCAGCAGTTCGCCCAGCAACGGCAACCTGCCGGTCAGCGGCGGGCGAGTGCAGGGAGCGGGCTGGGCCGACCCCAGCAACGGCATTCCCTTGCACGGCTTCAACTGGAACGGACTGGACGGGCCGGGCCGGGACCCTGTGCCTTGAACTGCACGAACAACAACGAGGCCTATTCGTTCCATCCCGGCGGCGTGCTGGTCTGTTTCGCCGACGGCAGCGTGCAGTTCGTGACCGAGTCGATGGGCATCCGAGTCTACGCGGCCTTGATTACGATGCAGGGCGGCGAAACCGTCTCGGCCGAGGACTTCCCGTAGCACGCCGAAACGACCTCTGGGGTCGATTTGGAAACCCCGGCTGGCGGCGACGTATGGCAAGAATGGCGAAGCGCCGGTGAATGGGGCGGCAGGGCGGCTTTCCAGTTCCGAATGGCCTTGTCGCGTTGGTCCCGAATCTCCTAGAATCCCACCCCGACGTGGACGCCCGCGACTGCAGTTCCGGGCGTGAATCTTCCAGCCCCCAGACGGTAGCCGCGAGCATCCATGGCCCGATTGCGCTGTGCGCCCAACGATCGATTAACGCGGCAACCAGGTCCCTGGCTGCCGACTGGCCTGCTGGCCGCGTGCTGCGCCGGGTTGATGCTGGCTGTACCGACGGCCGGCGCGCAGCAGCCAATGCCGCCGGGAACCGTGTACTTCGACGCGGACCAGCAGCAACTCGTGCCCGCTCAGCCCGTGTACGTCGTGCAGCAGTCGGTGGTGGACGAACCGGCCTGGGGTTTGCGGATTCTGCCCCGCGGCTTGATTTACCGACCCTACCTGGCCGGTCCCAAGGAATCCCGGACCGGCGTGCAGTTCTTCCATGAGGACGAACTCGGCTGGTCGTACGACTCGACGGTCGGCGGGCAGTTTGGCCTGCTGCGGATCGGCACGGACGATCCGTACTTTCCGCTCGGCATCCAATTGGACGTCGAGGCCTCGGCGCAGTTCCGGCAGCGAAACCTGTTGGTGCTGGACATTCTGACCAGCGACATCCGGCTGGGAATTCCGTTGTCGTTCACTCACGGGCCGCACAAGACCAAGGTCGGCGTGTACTTTCTCCGGTCCCACGCGGACGACGATTTGATCTTCCAATTGCCAGAACTGGATTTTGACGAGTTCTTCGAGCGGCAATCGCTCGTGCTGGGCCATTCGATCTACCTGACGAATCAGTTTCGGATCTACGGCGAGGTGGGTTACGCCTTTCACACACGGGTGGCCGATCCGTGGGAAGTGCAGTTCGGGGCGGAGTTTGCCCCGGTGATGCCGACCGGGCTGCTGGGGTCGCCCTTTCTGGCCGCCAACGCCTACCTGCGGCAGGAAGTGGACTTCGGCGGCACGCTCACGCTGCAAGGCGGCTGGTCCTGGCGGGGGCGCGACGCTCGTCTGCTGCGCGTCGGCGTGCATTACGCCAACGGGATGAGCAATCAGTTCGTGCTGCACGACAAGCACGAGCAGCAGTTGGGTTTCGGCGTCTGGCTGGACTTCTGACATATAGTCGCCTTTCGCTCCGCGAAAGTAGCGCGAGCGGCAGCTCGGGGTCCGGAATCCAAAGCGTGCACATGGCGCCCGCTACTTTCGCGGAGCGAAAGGCGACTATGCTCCGCGAAAGTAGCGCGAGCGGCAGCTCGGGGTCCGGAATCCAAAGCGTGCACATGGCGCCCGCTACTTTCGCGGAGCGAAAGGCGACTATGCTCCGCGAAAGTGGTGACTCCCGTTGCGAACGTGCGTCAGATCGTTACTCTGGTGGTAGTTCAAGCCGCCTCGTCCCGCCCCGTCTCGCCCTCTGTCGCCAGCCCGCCGGCGAACAACCGATGAACACCGCGCCTGTCACTCCCGAAACGCTGTCCGCCTCCGTGATTGCCGTTCCGCCATTGGCCCGAAACGCCGATCTGAGTTTGAGCCTCCCGGCGAATCAGGCGGTGATCCGCCACCTGGAAGCTGGCGGCGTGACGACCTTGTTATACGGCGGCAACGCGGTGTTGTATCACGTGGCGCTGAGCGAGTACGGCGGGCTGCTCGACATGCTGGAGGAGTTGGCCGGGGAGCGCACGCTGGTCATTCCCTCGGTGGGGCCGGCCTATGGCACGCTGCTGGATCAGGCCCGGCTGCTGCGTGACCGCTCCTTCCCGACCGCCATGGTGCTGCCCCAGCGGGAGGTCACCACGTCGGCGGGAGTGGCCACAGGGGTACGGCACTTCGTCGAAGCTTGCGGCCGGCCAGCCGTGTTGTATATCAAGCACGACGGCTGGATCGACGTGGCCACGGTTCGCCGGCTGCTGGACGATCGGCTGCTGAGCTGGATCAAGTACGCGGTGGTCCGCGACCATCCGGCGGACGACCGATACCTGCGCGAGCTGGTGGACGCGGTCGGATCCGAGCGGATTGTAAGCGGCATCGGGGAACAGCCGGCCGTGGTCCACATGCGCCAGTTCGGTCTGCGGAGTTTCACTTCTGGCTGCGTCTGTATCGCGCCCCGACTGTCGATGCGCATGCTGGCGGCGCTGCGGAGCGGCGATGAGGAGCAGGCCGAGCGGATCCGGGAAGTTTTCCGGCCGTTGGAGGAGCTGCGCAACACGATCCATCCGATCCGCGTCTTGCACGCCGCCGTCCGACTGGCCGGGATCGCCGATACGGGTCCGCTGTTGCCGCTGTTGAGCGACGTGGATTCGGCGGACGAAGGGTCGATCCGGGCCGCCGCCAGCGAGTTACTGGCCGCAGAGACCACCGCGCACCCGAACCAATAGGTCTTCCACGATGAAAATCTCTCAGATCGCGACGCACCGGGCCAGCATCGGCGTGCGGCCGGAAATGGCGATCAAGGGCTCGCGCGGCCACCATCGGATTTCGCCGTTTCTGATCGTCCGCGTGGACACCGATGCGGGCGTTTCGGGCGTGGGCGAGGCGACGACCATGCCGGTCTGGAGCGGCGAGACGGCGGCAACGGCCGAGGCGATCATTCACGAGATTCTGGCTCCGCTGCTGATCGGCCACGATCCGGCGGACATCGAATCGATCGATCGCGCGATGGATCGGGCGGTCAATCACAACTGGTTCACCAAGGCGGCGATTGAAATGGCCTGCTGGGACATCCAGGGCCGAGCGGCCGGGCGGCCGGTGTACGAGCTGCTGGGCGGCCCCTGCCGTTCGCGCACCATCCCGTCCCGCTTTTCGATGGCCGCCTACGACCCCGAAACGGCGGCCGCCAAGGCCGTGGAACGCGTCGGCTGGGGCTTTACGACCATCAAGATCAAGGTCGGCACCGATCCCCGCGAGGACGTGGCGCGGGTTCGGGCCGTCCGCGAGGCGGTGGGACCCGACATCGCGCTGGTGATCGACGCCAACTGCGGCTGGGACGCCGACACGGCCATCGACTGCTGCCGCCAGTTGGAGGACTGCCGCTTGTCGCTGGTCGAACAACCGACGCCCGATGGCGACTACACGTCCCTGGCCCGAGTGCGGCGGTCGATCGAGCCGCCGGTGATGGCCGACGACATGTGCTTCAACCGCATCCACGCCCTGGAGCTGCTCCGGCACGAAGCGTGCGACGTGATCAGCGTCTATCCGGGCAAGAACGGCGGGATTCGCAAATCGGCCGAGATCGTGCGGCTGGCCGCCGAACACGGCGTGGCCTGCAGCATCGGCTCGAACCTGGAATGGGACGTCGCCACCGCCGCCATGGGCCACCTGGTGATCGGGCTGGAGAACATGCAGGTCGAGCGGTTTCCGGGCGACATTCTCGGACCCTGGTACCACCAGCAGCGGATCGTCACTCAGCCGCTGGTGATCGAGCAGGCCAGTTGCACGATCCCCGAACTGCCCGGCCTGGGCGTGGAAGTGGACTGGGACAAGCTGGCCAGCTTGTCGTAGCGCGAGTTGATGCGACTGGAATGCCTCGCTGACGAATCGGGTTCGAACATCCCGGTCGATCGCGAGGTTCCATCAGACCGTCACCACCTTGTCGGCGGCGCTGATCAGCTTCACGATGTCGGGCATCCCGCCCACTTCACCCACCGCGACGTCGTCGCGCAGGCCGTAGCGTTCCAGGCAGCTCTGGCAGATCACCATCCGCACGCCCTGACTTTGCAGCAGCTTCAGGCCCAGGAGCAGCGGCGAGTCGCGGACCACCAGCTTGACGCCCTCGGTGAAGAAGCAAATCGCGAGCGGCTTTTCCGGCTGCGACTCCAGAGTGTGCAGGAACTTGTCGAGCATCTCCCGGCCGAATTCCAAGTCGCTCTCGGCCACCGTGCCCAGGACTTGCTTGTGCAGCAGAATGACCGTGTTCTTCATCAGAGCCACTCCCGGATCGGACGGCCTTCGATCAAGCGGACGGGCCGGCCGTCAGGGCTGCGAGCGATCAGGTCGTGGGGGATGCCGAGCTTCATGTAGATCGTCGTGGCGATGTCGTCGGACTTGTATTCATCCTGCGTGACCACGCCGCCCTCGGCATCGGTCGCGCCCAGGACGTGGCCGCCAGGGATGCCAGCACCCGCCATGATGGCAAAGCCGGCGGTGGCCCAGTGGTCGCGACCGCTGGCCGAATTGATCTTCGGCGTGCGGCCGAAGTCGGTCAGCCAGCAGACCAGCGTGTTATCCAGCAGTCCGCGCTGTTCCAGGTCGATTAGCAACTGCGGCAGCGCCTGATCGACCGGCGGCAGGCGGCTGTCCTTGAGCGACTTGAAATTGTTCTGGTGCGTGTCCCAGCCGCCGTCGGTCAGCGTCACGAACCGCACGCCGGACTCGATCAGCCGGCGCGCCAGCAGGCAGCTCTGGCCGAATCGGTGCCGGCCGTAGGCATCCCGCAGCGCGGCTGGTTCATCGGCCACGTCGAACGCGCGCTTGGTTTCGGGGGCGGTGATCATGTCCATTGCGGCCTTGTAGTGCTCGTCCAATGCCGCGAATGCCGCGGGCTGCAAATCCGCCGCTCGCTGCAAGGCGTCCACCCGCGCCAGCATGTCGCGCCGCCGGTGCACGCGGTCCATCGTGATCCCCTGCGGCGGCGTGATGTCGCGGACCGAGAAGTTGGCCGCGTTCGGATCCGACAACATCTCGAACGGATTATGCTCCAGCCCCAGGATGCCCGAGGTGCCGCCGCCAAAGCGCCGATCGACCGAGCTGCCCAGTTGCACGAACGGGGGCATGGCGTTCTTGAAGCCCTGGTAGTAGCTGACCACCGAGCCGTAGGTGGGATACGGAACGGCCTGGTTGAACTTGCGGCCCGACATGACCCACTGGTCGGCCATGCCGTGGCTGCCGTTCTGCGGATTCCAGCCGCGGAGCAGCGCGAACCGCTTCTGCTCGCGGGCCATGTTCGGCACGATCTCGGTGAACTGCACGCCGGGAGTGGCCGTGTCGATCACATGGAACTCGCCGCGCACGCTGACCGGCGCCAGCGGCTTGGGATCGAACGTATCGTGGTGGCTGGTCCCGCCCAGCGTCCAGATCAGGATGCAGTTCACGTCGCGGCTCGAGCCCCCTTCCGCCCGCGCCAGCGCCTGACGCTGCAGGGCCAGCGGCAGGCTCACGCCCAAACCGGCCAAGGCTCCCACTTGCAGGAAGTTTCTGCGGGACACCCCTTCACAGTTGCGTTCAGCGCGCGGCAGAAAGTTCAGCATCGTCGATTCTCCGAGGGAGCGGCCCAGGCGGGAAAACTGTTGGGGGTGGGTCGAATCGCAGGCGGGTCCGGTCGAAACCGGCAGTTGTTTTATCGGTCACAACCTGCCGTATCATACCAACTTCCATCCAAAAATCAACATATCAAGGTGGAGCGATTGTCCCAATCGCTCTCGCGGCCCGCTCCCCGACATCAGAAAACACTGGCACAGAGTTCGGCAAACGGTAATAATAAGCGCACCCGCCGGGCGGCTGCTTTGCCGCCCGCCCTGCATCATCCCACAGCGACCTGCCTTTGCGCTCAGCATATTACGCCATGCGGAGGATTCCGATGCGCCGATTGATCATCTGCCTGTGGTGGCTCTTTCCAGCCACATCGCTGGTTCAGGCCGCCGACCCATTTCAGGTTCTTCCTCCGGAACTGCGCCTGGAGGGCGATTTCGCTCAAGCCCAACTGCTGGTCACCGCCGCGGATGATCAAGGAGAGTTCAGCTCGCGTAGCGCGGACTTGAGCGGTTCGGCCCAGTACGCGTCGTCCGATTCGTCGGTCGTCGTGGTCGAGAGCGGCGGCCGGGTGCGGGCGATGGCCAACGGCCAGGCCCAGATCACCGTGTCGGCTGGCGGGCACGAGCGGCAGGTGCAGGTGACCGTGGCGGGCGTGGGCAGCACGCCCGTGGATTTCACTCGCGACATCCGGCCCATTCTGAACAAGGCGGGCTGCGCCTCGGCCGCCTGCCACGCCGCGCAGCACGGCAAGGGAGGCTTCAAGCTGTCGGTATTCGGTTTCGATCCGCCAGCCGATTACGAGGCGGTCGCGCGGGCAGGCCGCCAACGGCGGCTGAATTTTGCCAGCCCGGACCGCAGTCTGTTTCTGCGGAAGCCCGCGATGGGGATGCCGCACGGTGGCGGCTTGCGGCTGCCGCCCGACGGCCTGGAGTACCAGGTGCTGCGATCCTGGATCGCATCCGGCGCCCCGGCGCCTCGTGCCGACGCTCCCGAAGTCACACATTTAACGGTGGCTCCGGCCAGCCGGGTGACCCAGGTGGGCCAGTCGCAGCAATTGCAGGTGATCGCTCACTACAGCGATCAGTCCCAGCGGGACGTGACCGCGCAGGCTCGTTTCGATTCGATGGACGACGGTGTGCTGAGCGTCGATGGGGCCGGACTGGTCCGCTGCGAGGGGCGGGGGCAAGCCGCGATCATGGTCCGCTACGAGGACCAGGCGGAAATCGCCACGTTTGTCATACCGTACGCCGAGTCGGTGCAACTGGCCGGCTGGCGGAACCAGAATTACGTGGACGAGCTGGCCGAGGCCAAGTTCCGCGAGTTGGGCCTGGAACCTTCGCCGTTGTGCGACGACGCCACCTTCGTGCGGCGAGCGTTTCTGGACGCGATCGGCACGTTGCCCACGCCCGAAGTGACGACGGCGTTCGTGCAGTCGGCCGATCCCGACAAGCGGACCCGGCTGATCGACCAACTGCTGGGTCTGACCGGCGACCCGCAACTGGATATATACAACGACCAGTACGCGGCCTACTGGACTCTGAAGTGGTCGGACCTGATCCGCAACAACAGCAACTCGCTAGGCGAGCAGGGCATGTGGGCTCTGCACAACTGGATCCGCGAGGCCCTGCGGACCAACCGGCCGTACGACGAATTCGTGCGGGAGCTGGTCATGGCCAAGGGGTCGATTTACAGCAACGGCCCGGCGAACTACTTCCGCATCCACACCGACTCGTCGGCGCTGACCGAGGCCACCGCCCAGATCTTCCTCGGCGTGCGACTCGAATGCGCCAAATGCCACCATCATCCGTTCGAGAAGTACAGCCAGGCGGATTATTACAGCCTGGCGGCGTATTTTGCCCGCGTGGGGACCAAGAACAGCGAGGAGTTCGGGCTGTTCGGCCGGGAAAGCGTGGTCACGGTGCGTTCGACGGGCGACGTGCGGCATCCGCGGACCGGGCAACTGATGCAGCCCAAGCCGCTGGAGGCCGAGCCGATCGACGATCCGCTGGACCGCCGCATCCCCCTGGCCGCCTGGCTCACGGCGCCCGACAACCGCCTGTTCGCGCGGGCGGTCGTCAACCGTTACATGGGCTATCTGCTGGGGCGTGGCCTGGTGGAGCCGCTGGACGACATGCGGAGCACGAACCCGCCGAGCAACGTGGCCTTGTTGGAAACGCTGGCTGAGGACTTTGTCGACCACCGCTTCGACCTGAAGCACCTGATCCGCACCATCATGACCTCGCGGCTCTATCAGCTCGATTCGCAGCCCACGCCCGAAAACGCCTCCGACCGCCGCTTCTACAGCCACTATCGCGTCAAGCGACTGACGGCCGAGCCGCTGCTGGACGCCATCGACCAGGTGACGGGCGTGCAGACCAAGTTCCGCAACCTGCCGCTGGGCACGCGGGCGATCGAATTGCCGGACGCCGAGTATCCCGACTATTTCCTGAACACGTTCGCCAAGCCGAAGCGGGCCAGCGTCTGCGAGTGTGAACGGACGCCGGACGAAAACCTGGCGCAGGCCCTGCACACGCTGAACGGCGACACCATCGCGCAGAAGATCTCGGACAAGAACGGCCGCCTGGCCAGGCTGCTGGCCGAAAACAGGCCGCACGACGAGATCGTGCGGGAACTGTACCTGTCGGCCCTCTGCCGCTGGCCGTCGGAAGAGGAACTGGTATTGAGCAGGCAGTTTCTGCAGGAGAGCCCCAGTCCCAAGGAATGCTACGAAGACCTGCTCTGGGCGTTGATCAATTCCAAGCAATTCCTGTTTGCGCGGTAATCCGTCATGTCGAGAAACACGTTGATTCTGGCTGGTTGTCTGGCCTGGCTGCCGGCGGCCAGCGCTTGGGCTCAGACCTCGTATCCGATGCTGATGAGTGTCAAGCCGGTGGCGGCCCAGGTGGGTCAGACCTCGGAGCACACGGTCAGTTCGCGGGCCAGCATGTGGGGCGCCTACCAGGTGCTGGTCAGTGGTACTGGAGTTACGGGAGAAGTCGTCCCGCCGGAAACCAAGGCCACGGAGAAAGATCCCCGGCCCAACCTGCAAAGCCTGAAGGTACGTTTCACGGTGGCGCCGGACGCCTTGCCGGGAGTGCGAGATTTCCGCATCGCCACGCCGCAGGGCGTGAGCACGCTGGGACAACTGGTGATCGCCCGGGACCCGGTGGTCAGCGAGAGCGGCAAGAACGATAGCCCGGCGGAGGCCAATCAGGTGACCGTGCCGGCCACGGTGTGCGGAGCGATCGAGAAGGCCGAGGACGTGGATTACTTCCAATTCCAGGCGGAAGCCGGCGCGGCACTCAGCTTTCACATGCGGGCGATGCGGCTGCAAGACAGGATCCATGACCTGCAGCAGCATTGCGATCCGATTCTCACCTTGCGCAATGCCGCCGGCGTGACGCTGGCCGCCTCGGACAACTACTTCTTCGGCGATCCGTTCATCGGCTACCGCTTCGAACATGCCGGTGAGTACCTGCTGGAGATCCGCGACGTGCGGTACCAAGGCAACCAGTATTGGGAATACAGCCTGGAGATCAGCGACCAGCCGTTCGTGACCAACGCCTATCCGCTGGCGGTCGCGGCGGGCGCGCCGACCGACCTGCAACTGGCCGGCTTCCAACTGCCGGACCCCGCGCAGGTGTCTGTCACTTTGGCCGCGGAAACGCCGCCCGGCCCGTCCTGGCAGGGGCTGGCCGTGGGCGATGCCATTTCGAACCCCGTGCCGCTGATCGTGTCCGACTTGCCGCTGATCAGCGAGTCGGAAATGGACAACGGCACTGTCGAACAGGCGCAGGCCATCGCCGTGCCCGCTGGCATCAACGGCCGCATCGAGACGGAAGGCGACATCGATTGCTACTCGTTCGAGGCGGCCAAGGGCGACAAGTTCTCGTTCGAAGTGCTGGCCCGCCGGCACCAGTCCGAGCTGGATTCGCATCTGCGAATTCTCGACAGCCAGGGGCGGCAACTGGCCTTGAACGATGACCTGCGGCTGGGCATCCGGAACTATGCGGACTCGTGGATCGAGGATTGGACGGCGCCGGCCGACGGCCGGTACATCGTCGAGATCCGCGACCTGCACCTGCGCGGCGGCCAGCCTTTCGTCTACCTGCTGCGGGCGGCACGCAGCCAGCCGTACTTCGAACTGTATGTCGACACGGACAAGACGCCGCTGACTCCCGGCACGGGCGGAGCGATCTATGTGCGCACCGTGCGCAAGAACGGGTTCGACGGCGAAATCCAGCTTCACATCGACGGGTTGCCCGAGGGCGTCACGGCGACTTGCGGCCGGATCCTGGCGGGCAAGGGCAAGGACGGCTGCATTGTGCTGCAGGCTTCGGGCGACGCGCCGCTGGGCGTCTCGAACGTCACCATCCGCGGCACGGCCACGCTGCCCGGCGGCGAGCAGCTTACGGCGCAAGCTTCCAACTACCAGGAAACCTACCAGCCGGGCGGCGGGCGAGGACACTGGCCGGTGGAAATGCACACGGTGTCGGTCGGCGCGCCGAGCGACATTTTAAGCGTGACGCTCAGTACGGCCGAACTTGTGCTGCAGCCCGGCGGCACGCAGCAAGTGGAAGTGACGATCGAGCGGGCCGAGGGGTTCGACAAGAATGTGACGCTGGACGTGGCCTACCGGCACCTGAACAGCGTCTACGGCGACTCGCTGCCCGAAGGTGTCACCTTGGACACCGGGGCCAGCAAGACGTTGCTGACCGGCGGCACAACGCAGGGCCTGATCGTGCTCAAGGCGGCCGCCGACGCGCCGCCGGTTCAGCAGCAGCAGATCGTGGTGATGGCCAACGTGTCGTTGAACTTCGTTATGAAGGCCACCTACGCCAGCCAGCCGCTGCTGATCACCGTGCCAGAAAAGTAAGGCGAGCGGGGGGGCGAGCGGGGGCAGGCGAGCGGGGGGCGTCAGCCCCCTGTTTCTGTATTCTCGTCGCGCGAACGGTGGCGAACGGTGGCGAACGATGGCGAGCGGGGGGCGTCAGCCCCCTGTTTCTGAGTACTCGCCGCGCGAACGGTGGCGAACGATGGCGAGCGATGGCGAGCGGGGGCGTCAGCCCCCTGTTTCTGGAAACTCGTCGCACGAACGGTGGCGAACGATGGCGAGCGATGGCGAGCGGGGGGCGTCAGCCCCCTGTTTCTGGAAACTCGTCGCACGAACGGGGCCACGTAAATTCGGAGAAACAGCGGGCTGACGCCCGCCGTTCGCCTGATTCGCCGTTCGCCTGGCCCGCCGTTTGCCTACTTCCGGCCCAGGTGCTGGTCGAACCAGGCCAGCGTTTCGCGGACGACGGTGGCCCGATTCTCGGGGCCTTCCAAACCGTGTCCGGCGCCGGGCATGACGATCAGCTTTCGAGCCACGCCCTGTTTCTGGAACGCCTCGTCAATCCACTCGCCGTGCCGGGGCGGAACCAGTTCGTCCTTGGCTCCCATGATCACCAGCGACGGCGCGTCGTCGGGCGTGACGTGGACCAGCGGCGAATACTGTTCGGCCTCCTTGAGCGGCAGGTTGAGTGCCGGAAAGTTCCGGTACGCCGGCAGCGACTCGGGCGCTTCCCAGACCGCGACCCGCAGGTCGGTCGGCGGCACCAGGGCCACGACCGCGGCCACTCGGCTGGACGCGCGTTGCAGCGGGTCGTTGCCGCCGGTCTGGCCGTCGTCGCCGGTGGTGCCCAGCATCAGCGACAGATGTCCGCCGGCGCTCATCCCCATCACGCCCAGGCGATCGGCGTCGACGCCCAGGCGTTCCGCGTTCTGCCGGACGTATCGAACCGCTCGGCGCACGTCCGCCACCGCTTCGGGGATCGTGTACTTGGGACTGCTGCCGTGCCGCACGGCCAGCATGGTGTAGCCGGCATCAAGGTACGGCTGGAACAGGGGGCGAGCCTGTTCCGGCGGCGCCCAGCGCGAATACCAGCCGCCGCTGACCATGAACAAGATCGCCGCGCCGTTGGCTTCGCCCGTTGGACGGTGCACGTCCAGCGTCATTGCCAGGCCATCCTTGTGGCCGTAGACCACATCGGGTTCGATGCGCCCGGCCGCTGGCTGCTGCGCGGCCAGCGGAGTCTGGCCGGCCAGCGCGAGCACCAACAGCAGCAGCGGCAACAGTCGTGTCTTCAAACTCCAGTTCCTATGGCAACTCATGCGGGATTCTCTCGGTCAGGAGGGGGCATTCGGAGTGATTCAAAACTACCTTCAGGTTTGTTCGCTGGTCGGTGCTCAAGAAGGTCCGTAGGGCTACTCGCCCCCGACGCAGTACAGGTGCTTGTCCGAGCGGATGAACAGTTTGCCGTGGCTGACGGCGGGCGTGCCGCCGAACGTCTCGCGGTCCTCGGTCAGGCGGTTGACCGCCAGTTGCTCGAACGTATCACCGGCCTTGATCACGAAGGTCGCGCCCGAATTATTGATGTAGTACAGTTTGCCGCCGGCCAGGACGGGCGACGAGTAGTCTCCGCCGCCAAAACCGCCGCGTCCACCTTGGAATCCTCCGCCCGGCCCGCCGGCCGGAGGCCCGGCACCGCCCGCGCCTCCCGCGCCGGACAAGCGAGACTGAAACACCTGCTCGCCCGTCTTGGCGTCCAGGCAGTTGGCGATACCGTTGGCGAAGTAATACAGCCGGCCCTCGTGGATCACGGGCGAGCAGTAGCGGGCGGCGTCCCGTCCCATCCAGACCCGGTGGGAATCGGTCACATCGTTCTGGCCGCCGACACGAACGGCGATCGAACCGCCGTTGCGGCCCTCGATGGCATAGGCCACGCCGCCGTCAATCACGACGCTGGACTGGAACATATCGGACTGCATCGCTTCGCAGTACCAACGGAGCTTGCCGTTTTCCGGATTGAATCCCCAGATCTCGCCGGGCACGCCCAGGACCAGGTCCGTCCGGTCGGCGTCCACTTCGACCAGGGCGGGCGTTCCCCAGACGTTGTCCAGTCCGGTGGCTTCCTGCCGCCAGGCTTCCTCGCCGGTCTCCTTGTGCAGGGCGACCAGGGCCTGGCTCTCGGCCGACGCGGTGACGATCACGAAGTCCTTGTACAGGATCGGGCTGGAGGAGGAACCCCAGCGGCGCGGATCGGACTCGGTGCCCACGCTCTTCTGCCACAACTGCTTGCCTTCCAGGTCGAACGCCAGGACGCCCGACTTGCCGAAGAACACATACACCCGCTCGCCGTCCGACACGGGCGTATGGGAGGCGTAGCCGTGAGCGGGCACGCCGGCGCCGGTATACGGATCTTCGGGCTGAGCGGCGGCGATGGTCTGTTCCCAGAGCTGCTTGCCCGATTCGGCGTCCAGGCAGACCAGGTGGCGCTTCAGATCCTCGATATTGCCCGGATTCCGGCGGTCGGTGCCGTAGCCGGAGTAGCAGGTGACGAACACTCGCTGGCCCACCACGATGGGGCTCGACACGCCGGGTCCTGGCAGGGGAGTTTTCCATTTCAGGTTTTCCGTCGGGCTCCAGCTCGTGGGCGTCGGCGTGTCGTCTCCGCTGATCCCGGTGCCATTGGGCCCGCGAAACCTGGGCCAGTCCTCGGCCTGGGCGGTGGCACAAGCCAGCAGCAGGATGAGCAGGGCAAGTCGCGGGATGGTCATGCGAGGATCCTTATGGGTTGCGGTTTCGCCGGGAAATCCACTGCGGTTCGATTCCTTGCATCCTACAAACCCACCGAGCGGGCGGAAGTTCCGTTGATTTGGCGGTCCGAGCGAGACAGTTCAGACTGGACTGCCCTCAGAAGGCACGTTCCGCGAGCGAGCAGAGTTCAGCGAACGCATCATACTCGACGGGACGCGCGTGGGCGAGCGAGTTCCGAAGTTTCCATCCCTGGGTCGCCAGCGGCTCGAACCTCCGTTCGCTCCGCAGGGCAGGGACTTTCAACAGCAGATGCCGCAAGTGGCCCCACTGGCAGGCGTAGGGCGACTGGCGGATTTCCTCCCGTTCTTCGGGCGCTGCCGGTTCGCACCAGCAATAGGGCCATTTCCGCCCGTGCTTCTCGGTCAGGATATGGCACATCTGGTGGCGCACTTCATCCAGTCGCGGCAATACCAGGGCAGCTTGAGCCCGGCACAGTCGGGAGTCGAAGAACTGCGTGTCGTCCAGCAAGGCCAGGCCGGCCGTGTGCCATTGGCAGCCATATTCCCATGAGAAATGCACGAGACAATCGTTCCACCACCTGCGGTTCGCGGCGGGAGGTTCTACCGCTTCGAGCGGGTTGCTGGTCGCATGGTGGCGGAAGCCATTCGATAATCCGGCGGCCTTGACTTGTGCCGCGGTCCAGCCGCGCTGGATCGCGTACGCCCGCGACTCGGCTCTCAGGCGTTCAATCGTGCTGGTCAGCTCGGGCCAGATGTGTTCCGCGAACAACTCGTCACCGCTCGCGAGCGCCGCACCCACATGTTCCCGCCACTCGCACTCGGTGCGCGTGGCTTCGTCCGAGTCGAGACGACGCAGCAGGAGACGCAATTCCAGCCCCGACGGCACGCCCCACCACCAAGCCAGCTTGAAGCTCACATCGCCGTCAATATCGGTCAGCAACTCCGGTGCCAGCGAGGTGACGCAGCAGAGGGCGGCCGGCCGAGGCGACTCCCCCTGCCGCGATTGGCAAGTCCGGCCCCAGATCTTGGCGGTTTCCACCCACCGCCTCTGCGTTGCCAGGGGAAGTTGATCCAGCCCGGTCAGTTGCACAACATCAATATCCGGCAGCGCGTCGAGCACCGAGTCCAGCGGGCTGCGCCCATTCCTGCCAGCGTCGGTTTCGAAATGCCGGCAGAGACACCGCGGCGGGTCGCCTTCCAGCTCACGCACATCCAAGTTGTGATAAGCGATATGCCGCGCGTGAAACTCATACTGCAAGCCGAGTTCGATTGCGCGGGCATCGCGACCCGCCGGGTGCAATAGCCAGACGGAATGTCCCTGGAGCACATCCTCGGCGACCTGCCGGATCAGCAGGCGCGCCGAACTCGAGTCCAGAATCTGCTGGCGGAGGGTTTCGATCATGGCTGGGCGATCACCTGCGCCACCTGGCGATTCACCTGAAAGTTGTCGCCACTCCGCTCCAGAATCGTCAGTTGCCCCAGGAAGGAGAACACGGCGGTGAGCACTTCCTCTGGAAACTCAGCTTCCAACAGAGCCAAACGCAGAAACTCCTGTTCGAACGTGCTGGTGCCGAATTGCCGCAGGACTGCCAGCAGTTGCGCGGACAGAGGAATGGATTGCAGGCCCAGGGATGCCAGGAATTTGGCGCGCATCTCGCTGTCGCCGTCCAACTCGCCCTGCAACTTGGCCGCGACCGGTCTGGGATCGGCCGCGTCACCGCAACGCGTGAACACCTCGTCCACCAACAAAGGCCAACCGCCGGTCGCCTCTCGCAGGAATTGCAGCACATCAACCGTCACCAACCGGTCGGGAGTCAGCGATTTCAGGTGCAATTCCATGTCGACTTCGTCCCAGCGCCGCAGTTGCACGGAAGCAGCGACAGCGTTTTCGAGTTCAGCACGGAGTGTGTCCGGCAGCAGATGCCAGGCCCAGGCTGCCTGGGGATCGAACGCCAGCAGAATTCTCAGCCAATGGCGTTCGGTTCGCTCGCGCTTACGGCAAAACTCGACCGACGTGCGGACCAGGGTTTCGAGTCCGCTGTAGTCGCCCGTCAGGGATCCCAGCAGCACCAGGCGCGTTGCCTGGCGGTGTTCCTCCAGGAACTCGCGCAGCGTGTGGTCCCAGTCGGCAACCGAATCCGTGTCGGTGGCAACCTGCATAATCCGCGTCACGGCGTCCTGCTTGTCGCCGGGGGGCACCAGTTGAGTGATGGCGGGTGGCAGGTCGGTCCAGCCGAGCGCGGGCGAACCGAAGACCAATCCCACGCCGAACTGGGGACGCACCAGTTCGCCGCTTTGCTGGTGGGTCAGCGGGCTGCGCCGGGCCGTCCTTTCCAGCACCTTGCGGCGTTTGTTGAAGTCTTCATTACCCAAAGCTGGCTTCGACGCCAACTCGTACAGCTTTTGTTCAATCTCCTGGCAGTCGCCCACCAGGTGGGCCAGATTGGGGCTGCGAAGGCGATACCCGTCGGGAACGTGGAGCAGGACGCCTAGCCCGCAGAGTTCGTCCAGTAGTCCGCGAAACTCGTCACCAGGCATTTCCTGAAACGTGGCCGGCCACCAGTTCGCCAATAGCGCCCTAAGCCGGGCGTGAGCGTAGACGCTGCTTCGCCCGCCGCCACAATCTTGCTGATCGACAATGATGGCCCAGACAATCGCGCTGTATCTCAAGTCGAGTTGCAAGGTCAGATTGAAGCGGTCGCGAATGTGGCGCTGCGTTTCAGCGCGGGCATACACCGCCCGAATTGCCTGATCGTCAATCGAGTAACGATGGTTTCCACGCCTTTGACGGCCGCGGAGGTCTTCCAGCAGTTGCCGGCAAAACAAATGAATCAGCCCCGGATGGAAGTTGGTATAGGACAGGATTTTCAACACCAGCGATTCGTCCGCGAACGAATAGCCCAAGGCCTGCAAGGGCTCCTGGACCAGGGCCATGGCTGCAGTGCCTTCCAGCGGGCCGACTTCGATCGGCGGGCCGAGATGCGCGAAGGGCTGGTTCGGTATGGACTGAAATCGCTGCACATTATGCAGCCCGGCGAACACCACCTTCACGCGCCGATCGGTCCGCTCCATGAGATTCTTAAGTGCCGTCACATGTTGAAAATTCCCGCGAGCGTCCTCGGCCAGGAAATAGTCCGCTTCGTCCAACAAAATCAGGAGTCGCAGATTGCTGTTTGCCGCCAGACGATCCCGAATGTGCTTGACGATCGTGTCGGGCGCGTCTGCCTTCACGGTCCTTTCAAAAAACGTGGGGATTGAATCGTCATTCTCCGTGGATCTGCCGTTCAACTCATCGCGGATGATCGACCATACGAGTTCCGGAGGCTTATCGGCCAACGGATCGCCCAGATGGCGGATGTCCTCGTAGATTGCAAACTGCCCCTGGGTCGGGTCGTGAAACCTCTGTTGCACGCGCTGCAGCAAGGCGCTCTTGCCAAGTTGCCGGCCGCCATACACCAGGCAACTGCCGCTGCCCGAAAAGTCGGCCAGCGCCGCGATCATCGACTCGCGGCCGAAAAACATTTCGCGGGGGACTTTTCCGCTTCCCGGCAGGTAAGGGTTCACGCAACTGTAAGGCAAGGTCGCCCGCAGCAGGACAGGCCAGCGGGACTCGCGCTGCCGGGCGAGGAACAGCAAGATCGCGTCGTCAATTACGATCACCGACCGCTTCTCACGGTTCAAGATCTGGGCCATGTTGGATCGCTGATTCAACGACAAAGGGCCCAGGTACAGTACCAAGGTTGGACGGCTAAGATTCGCCTCGGTCAAAATCGCCAGTAATCCTTCCGCGGAGGGACTTTCCCAGACACACAGCAGGTCATAGACGCCGTTTTGCGATGAGCCGAATTGCGGCACGACCGAACGCCCGCCGTCGCCCGCCTCAAAACGGATCCGAGCCCAGTTTCTGGCGTCGGCCACAATCTGGATTTGCAGATTCCGCTCGCGCGGTTGCAGGCCAAAGAACTCGATAAGTGGCACCAGTCGTGGCGAGGCCTGGGATTCACTCTTTCGCAGCGGCCGTCGCCGCAGCTCGTCCCAGGCGGCCAGCGCCCGGCATGCCTCCTCGATCCGCGGCGCCGGCAAATCATCCTCCGCGCCGGCCAGCCGTACGAGCCGCTCGTAGTGTTCCGCCGAGCGTGGCCCACGCTCCCTGGCCGCTGCCAGAAGCACTTCGTGACAGGCCACGAACTCACCTAGCGGATCAGGCACGTCGGGCGTGGCCATCAAGTCCAAGGGCCGTCCCTGGGTGCGGGCTGCTTCCAGTTGCGACAGGATTTCGTGCGCCAGCCGCACCTCGCGGCGATCCAGCGCGGCCTGCATCCGTTGGTCCAGCTCCCGCCGTTGCTCGTCCGAATACGGGGAGAGCAGTACGGACCGCAATTCCCGCCACCTGCCGGACAGCCGCGAGGTTTCCTCCTGATAGGCGCTGCCCAGGTGCTGCTCCACTTGATCGCAAACTTCAAGCGCTGGAGCAAAGCAGATCAACTCCTCATTGTTGAGCTCCAGAAGCTGCGCTTGCAGCTCGGCCCGGTCGCCCTCGGAAAGCACTCCGTCAACGATCGCGTATTGAAGCCGCTGCTCCAATTCTTGCTTGCGTTCGTCCAATTCGTGGCGGACGCTTTCCAGCCGTTCGTCTTGCTCCCCGTTCAGCAACTGCCAGTCGTCCGATTCCTCCAGTTGATCGAGCAGCATACGAGTGAAGCGGAAGTCGCGCTGAGCGAACCAGGCGCGCAACGACTGCGCCCGCGTCCGAGGACTGGAGGCATCGGCTTCCAACGCCCTCCAGACGCGTGGCAGCGCATCGGCCGTTGGTTCTCCCCGATCCTCGAATTGGATCTCGGGCAACCACCACAATCGCATCGCCAGCCGGCGATGCGGATCGCCAGCCTCCGCCGTCATCTCCCGCGCTCCCGATGCGGGCAACGGCACATCGGCCAGCTCGGTTGGCACCTCAAGCCTGCAGAGCCGCGTCAAGCGTCGCAACGCGCTGAGCACGACCCGCACGGCCGCTTGCAACAGGCTGTCGCCCGAGGACGCCAGGGAGGTTAGTTCCGCGACACTGGGTGCAAGTTGCAATCGCACGGTGCTTCGCAGCGCGTCGATCCGCTGATCATGCCACGACGACGGCTGCTGGAGTCGCTCGAGGTTCCTCACCGCACGGCACCAACGTTCGACGCGCTCACAGGCTTCGAAGGTCCACTCCACAAGCTGATCCAGCGAAGCTCCCTCGATCGCGTCGCGCCGGCCTTTGCCACTCCCAGCATCCAAGTCATGCACACGGCGCACAATGTCCGCTCGTCGGCTGAACCGCTTCATCAGCTCCGCTGCTCGCGAGGACTGGGACCGCCGATCAGCAGCCGCAGTGTCCAACATGTCACCCAACTGATCCGACTGGTCCAGCAACAATTGCCAGACCCGTGTTGCCCGCTGATACCCGGCAGTCTTTGTACGGACCTGCTGGCGCCACTCCGCCACGTCGGCTGCCGCCTCCTTCACCCGACTCTCGGCATCGGTGCGCGACAGCCGGTCGTCAACTTCGTCCAGATCGAGGTTCAGCCCCCGCTCGGCGAACTGACGCACACCCTGAGCCAATTCCCGCAAGTGGCTTGCCCCGACATCAACCTCCAGCCAATGATTGACGTTCAACATCGGCTGCGTGAGTGCCGGTATCAGCCCCGCCGCCAGCGCGAGCAACTGCTCGGCTTGCGCCGACGACGCGCCGTGCAGCCGAGCCAATTCGGCCAACGCGTCGGCGAGCGCCAGATCCTGATCAGGGCCCCAGCGGGCCACTTGCAACGCCTCCGCCATCCAGGCGGGTATGCCAGTCGGCTGCCCATCCGACTCACGCGACCGCAGCCACCAATACGCTCCCGCGAAATCGTCGGTCTCCAAAGCGCGACAAAGAAACTCCAGGGACGCTTCGGTTGACTCAGTGGCGTCGGCCTGGAAGTTCGGCTCGGGTCGCTCCGGGACAACAACCTCCGGCGGCGCCGCGAGGCTCGACGGCGCTTTGGGCTCGCCGGCTACCGCCGCTTCCGCCCGCACAACGCTCACTTCGGCTTCTTCTTCTGGCAACTCATCCGGTGATAACAGCCGCTCCACCAGCTCCGATGCCTCGCGGCGGGACTGCTCCGTGTAGCTCCCGCGTTCGCCCCGCACGCGACCGTCAGGCGTCGTCTGCGGACGCAACAGCCTCTTGTCCTTCTTGAGACGCTGGAGCTTGCGTTGACGCTCCCTGTCCAACGACCGGCGCGACGCCGCCTGGCTGGCCGGCTCGTTCCGCTGGCTTGCGACAGCCGTCGGCCGCGACTGCCCCTCACCACCTGCGCTCGCCGCGGGCGGCGCGGATTCAACCGTCGGACAAGCCGGAAGTTCGTCAACACCTGAACTCGCGCCGGGCGGCGACTGTTTCACGGTCGGACAGACAGGAGGCACGTCACCATTGACGCTCGCGCCGAGCGGCGCCTGTTCCACGGCCGGGCAGTCCGGAGGCGCCTCACCACCTCTGGACGTGATCTGCTCAATGTGTTGCTCAATCGCGTCTTCCAGGTCGCTGAGCCGCGAACGTACAGCGCGAGCGGTTCGAATATTCGATTGCTCCTGCTGCTTGACTTCGTGGAACTCTCGCAGAAGCGTGTGCAGTGAGGCTAACTGTTGCCCCGTTTCGCCAGCCAGTCCGTCGGCAGGCAGATCCAGGAGGTGCAGACCGTCGAAGTATTGCAAATCCTCTCGGCACTCGTCACCTAAGACTCCCAACAGCTCGGCGGCCTGATGAGCCATTCGCTCGCGCCGCCGCTGGACCAGCTTCGCCGCGTCTTGAAGAAATGACTCGGCTTGATCCCACTCGGGCGAGTCCCACGCCAACGAGTCCAGGTGTTGCAACCAATCGTGCCAGTCCAACGCGGCAGACTCCTGGTACCTTGCCGGAATGTTCCGTTAACCCAAGGAACGACTTCCCATGGTACCAAGTCGTCCGGGCAGTTTCCTCCCCGGTCATGTCGCGATCTTGTTGAAGCCGGCGAACCGTACCGCGGCACAATAGCTGAGCGTCCAGCCGGCGCCGGCCGCTCACCAATTCCAGCCGCCACCCGCCAACTGACACCTGACAACTGACAACTGCCAACTGACAACGGCCCACTGCCAACTGCCAACTCGGCCCCTACCCGGCCGCGAAGGCATGCGTCTGCTCGACCGTCGTGCCGGCCTTGGCCACGACCACCACGCCCTCGTCGCTGACGGTGTGCCCGGCGGCCTCGTCCTCCTGGCGGTCGAAACCGATCCGGGCGCCTTCGGGGATGTGCACGTTCTTGTCGATGATCGCCCGGCGGAGCTGAGCGCCCCGGCCGATGTCGACACCCTCGAACAGCACCGAATCCTCGACCACCGCCCAACTGTTCACGCGCACGTTGTACGACACCAGCGAATGCAGGACCCGCCCGCCCGAAACAATCGACCCGGCGCCGATGATGCTGCCCAGCACCTCGCCCACCCGCCGGTTCGGGCCCTCGGTCGTCGTAAAGACCGTCTTGGCCGGCGGAAAGGGCGGACGGTACGTCTGGATCGGCCACGAGGAATCGTACAGGTTCAACTCCGGCCGCACCGCCACCAGATCCATGTTCGACCAGTAGTAGGCGTCCAGCGTGCCGACGTCCCGCCAGTACATCGTTTCGCCCGTCCGCGGGTCCCGGAATGGATAGGCCCGCACCGGATGCGTGTCGATGATCGACGGGATGATGTTGCGGCCGAAGTCGTGAGCGCTCTCCTCACAGGCCGCGTCGGCGCATAACAGCTCAAACAGAAACCGGGCGTCGAACACATAGATCCCCATCGACGCCAGGAACCGCCGCGGATCGTCCGGCATCGGTTCGGTCGTGGCCGGCTTCTCGACGAACCGCGTGACCCGCCAGTCCGCGTCGACCTGAATCACGCCGAACTGCGAACTCTCCTCCAGCGGAACCGGGATGCAGCCCAGCGTCACCGCCGCGCCGGACTCGATGTGCTGCCGCAGCAGCGGGCGGTAGTCCATCTTGTAGATGTGGTCCCCCGACAAGATCAGCACGTACCGCGGCCGGTGCTTCTCGATCATGTAGATGTTCTGGTACACCGCGTCCGCCGTCCCCTGGTACCACTTCTCGTCGATCCGCTGCTGGGGCGGCACCACGTCGATGAACTCGTTCAACTCGCGGTACAGGAACTTCCAGCCCAGATCGACGTGCCGATCCAGGCTGGCGGCCTTGTATTGGGTCAGCAACAGAATCCGCCGCAAGCGGCTGTTGATGCAGTTGGAGAGCGTGAAATCGATGATCCGATAGGCGCCCCCGAACGGGACGGCCGGCTTGGCCCGGTCGCGCGTCAGCGGCTCCAGCCGCGTCCCCTTGCCCCCCGCCAGAATCAGCGTCAGTACCTCCTCCACGTCGGACCCTCCCCCTTGCTTGTGTAATCAACAGTTGTGGCGTCAATTATAACCGTTGTATTTGCTATTGAAAACTTTCGTCTTGAAAATTGACGGGCCATTCGCTAAGGTTGGAATTCGAAGCAAGGAAGGCACGCCGGCCGGGGGGGCGGGAGGCCGCGTGCAGGCCAGTAGTTCGAAGAGCGTTCCAGTTGGGGCAAGCGACCATGAGCAGCGAACCGTCGGCGTTCGAGGCCCTGCGGCGGATCACGCGGGCCGCCGACCTGTACAGCCGCTGGCTGTTGCGAGAGCACCGCTTGACCGCTCCGCAGCACGCCATTCTAACGGAACTGGCGCGCCACCGGGAGGCTCCCGTCGGCGTGTTGGCCAAGGCGGCGTTTGTGGGTCCACCGACGGCGACGGGCATCATCGACCGCCTGGAGCGCCAGGGGCTGGTCGAGCGGGTACGGAGGACGCTGGACCGCCGCCAGGTGTTTGTGGCCTTGACCCCGGCGGGCCAGCAGTTGCTGGACCGGGGGCCGCCCGCGCTGAGCGACCAGTTCGAAGCGCAACTGGGACAGTTGTCCGACTCCGAGCGGCAGCAGGTCAGTGCGGTGCTGCAGCGCGTGGCCGGATTGCTGGAGGCGGCCATGTTGTCGGAGGTTCCCGCCGCCGAGACGGGAGATGCGCCGTTGTAACGTTCACTCGCGGAGCGGCGCTGGGGCAGCTCAGCGGGCTTGTTTCAACATCCAACAGCCATTCACGGGATGCAGGGGAATGAATCCAGACACGGACGAGGAACCGGGGCTGCCGCCGGATGGCCGCAGCCGGGTGGTGATCGAAGGCGTGGCGCCCGCCATTGACGGCGGGCGCTATCCGGTCAAGCGGGTGGTGGGAGATGCACTGCGGGTCGAAGCGGACATTTTCTGTGACGGGCACGACGCGCTGACGGCCGTCGTGCAGTACCGCTTTCACACGGACGAGGCGTGGCGGGAAGTGCCGCTGGAGCCGCTGGTCAACGACCGCTGGCGGGCCGAGTTCACGGTCGACCAGATCGGCAACTACGAATACCGCGTGCTGGCCTGGGTGGATCACTTCGTTTCCTGGCACCGCGATCTTCGCAAGCGGGTGGCCGCCGGGCAGGCCGCGCGGGTCGACCTGCAGATCGGAGCGCAACTGGTGGAGCGTGCCGCCAGCAATGCGGGCGGGCAGGATCAGCACCGGTTGTTGAACTGGGTTCGCCGCCTGCGCAGCGACGAGGTGCTGGGGCACCTGGACCAGGTGTGCGAGGATCCGGAGCTGGGGCAACTGATGGGCCGCCACGCGAGCCGGGACTTTGCCACCAGCAGCGGCGCCACCAGCAGCGGGCCGGCCTTGCGCGTGCACGTGGACCGCGAGCGGGCCCGGTGCAGCGCCTGGTACGAGATGTTTCCCCGTTCGTGCAGCGACACACCGGGAGCGCACGGCACGCTGCGCGACGTCATCGCCCGGTTGCCGTACGTGGCCGAGATGGGGTTCGATGTCCTGTACCTGCCTCCGATCCATCCGATCGGGATCACGTTCCGAAAGGGCAAGAACAACCAGACGATCGCTCAACCGGACGACGTGGGGAGTCCCTGGGCGATCGGCGGCGCCGAGGGCGGGCACAAGGAATTGCACCCGCAACTGGGCACCTGGGAAGACTTCGACCGTCTGGTGTCGGCGGCCGGCGAGTTGGGCATCGAGTTGGCGCTGGACATCGCCTTTCAGTGTTCCCCCGACCATCCCTACGTGGCCGCTCAACCCGGCTGGTTCCGGCAGCGGCCCGACGGCACGGTGCAGTACGCGGAGAACCCGCCGAAGAAGTACCAGGACATCTACCCCTTCGATTTCGAAACTCCGCAGTGGTCCAGCCTGTGGCGGGAACTCAAGTCGGTGTTCGACTTCTGGATCGCCCGCGGCGTGAAGATCTTTCGCGTCGACAATCCGCACACCAAGCCGTTCGGTTTCTGGGAATGGTGCCTGGGAGAGATCCACCGTGAACACCCCGATGTGCTCTTTCTGTCCGAGGCGTTCACGCGTCCCAAGATCATGTACCGGCTGGCCAAGCTGGGGTTCACGCAGTCGTACACCTACTTCGCCTGGCGGAACACAAAGACGGAATTGACGGAGTACGCGACGGAGCTGACGACCAGCGAGGCGCGCGAGTTCTTCCGTCCCAATTTCTGGCCGAACACGCCGGACATCCTGACCGAGCATCTGCAGTTGGGCGGCCGGGCGGCGTTCATGGCGCGGGTGGCGCTGGCGGCCACCCTGTCGGCCAACTACGGAGTGTACGGACCGCCGTACGAGCATCAGTGGTGCGTGCCGCGGGAACCCGGCAGCGAGGAATACCTGCATTCGGAGAAGTACGAACTGCACCATCACGACCTGGGGCGGCCCGACAGTCTGAAGGAATTCCTGTCCCGCCTGAACCGCATCCGCCGCGAATTCGCCGTGCTGCGGACCAACGAGACGCTGCGTTTCCATCCGGTCGATAACGAGCAGTTGATCTGCTACAGCAAGGCGACGGCCGACGGCAACCAGATCATCCTGGTGATCGCCAATCTGGATCCGCACCACCGGCAAGCGGGCTGGGTGGAGTTGCCGCTGGAGGAACTGCATCTGGAGGCGGACCATCCGTTCCAGGTCCACGACGTGCTGAGCGACGCGCGCTACCTCTGGCACGGCAGCCGGAACTATGTCGAACTGGACCCCGCGATCGTGCCGGTGCACATCCTGCACGTCAAGCGGCGGGTCCGCAGCGAACGGGACTTCGAGTACTACCTGTAGCGCGGCAGCAAAGGATCAACTCATGGCGACCGTGACCCGCCGTCAGGCAACCAGCATCTCCACCACACCCGCCGAAGCGGACGCGTTGTGGTACAAGGACGCCGTCGTTTACCAGCTCCATGTCCGTTCGTTCCTGGACAGCAACAGCGATGGCATCGGAGACCTCCGCGGCTTGACGGCGCGGCTGGACTACATCCAGGATCTGGGAGTCACCGCGATCTGGCTGCTGCCGTTCTTCCCCTCGCCGCTCCGCGACGACGGCTACGACATCGCGGACTACACGGCGATCAATCCCAGCTACGGCACGCTGCGGGACTTCAAGGCCCTGGTCCGCGAGGCCCATGCGCGGGGCCTGCGCGTGATCACCGAACTGGTGCTGAACCACACGTCGGACCAGCACGAATGGTTTCAGCGGTCGCGGCGCTCCCCACCCGGTTCGCGGTGGCGCGACTTCTACGTCTGGAGCGACACGACGGACCGTTACCGCGACGCGCGGATCATCTTCCAGGACTTCGAGTCGTCCAACTGGACCTGGGATCCCGTGGCCGGCGCGCATTACTGGCACCGCTTCTACCACCACCAGCCGGACCTGAACTTCGACAATCCAGAAGTCCACGCCGCGATGCTCAAGGTGATCGACTTCTGGCTGGCGCTGGGCGTCGACGGCGTGCGGCTGGACGCCGTCCCCTATCTGTACGAGCGGGAGGGCACGAACTGCGAGAACCTGCCGGAGACGCACGCCTTCCTCCGCAAGCTGCGGCAGCACGTGGACCAGCAATACCCCGACCGCATGCTGCTGGCCGAAGCCAACCAGTGGCCCGAGGACGCGGCGGCCTATTTTGGCGACGGCGACGAATGCCACATGAATTTCCACTTCCCGCTGATGCCGCGGCTGTTCATGGCGGTCGAGCGGGAAGACCGTTTCGCCATCATCGACATCCTGGATCAGACGCCGACCATCCCGCCCGTCTGCCAGTGGGGCATCTTCCTGCGGAACCATGACGAGCTGACGCTGGAGATGGTGACCGACGAGGAGCGGGACTACATGTACCGGACGTTCGCGGACGATCCGCGGGCGCGGATCAACCTGGGCATCCGCCGGCGCCTGGCCCCGCTGCTCAAGAACGACCGCCGCAAGATCGAACTGATGAACGCCCTGCTGCTGTCCCTGCCCGGCACGCCGATCATCTACTACGGCGATGAACTGGGGATGGGTGACAACATCTACCTGGGCGACCGCAACGGCGTCCGCACGCCGATGCAGTGGAACGCGGACCGCAACGGAGGCTTCTCGTCGGCCAACCCGCAGCGGCTGTTTCTGCCGGTGATCATCGACGCCGAATACCATTACTCGACGGTGAATGTCGAGGTGGAGCAGAACAGTCCGCATTCGCTGCTCTGGTGGATGCGGCGGATCATTCACTTGCGCAAGCAGTTCCGGGCCTTCGGCCGCGGCAGCCTGGAGTTCGTCAGTTGCGAGAATCCCAAGGTGCTGGCCTACCTGCGGCGGCACGAGGACGAGACGCTGCTGGTCGTGGCCAACCTGTCGCGTTTCGCGCAGGCGGCCGAGCTGGATCTGTCGGCGTTCCGCGGCCAGCATCCGATCGAGCTGTTCGGGCAGGCCCGTTTCCCGCCGGTGGGCGAGCTGCCGTACTTTCTGACCCTGGGTCCACACGCGTTCTACTGGTTCAAACTGGCCTGGCACGACGACGAGATCAGTTCAGTGGGGATCGACCTGCCGGGCTGCACGATCGCTCAGCGGTGGGACAACCTGTTCACCGGCAAGGCCTGCCGGACGCTGCTGCAGGCCTTGCCGGCCTACCTGCGGCGGCAACGCTGGTTCGCCGGCAAGGCGCGCAAGATCCAGCAGGTCGGGCTGGTCGACTACTTCGCCATTCAGGGGCCGGCGGAGTCTTCCGCCATGCGCCTGCTGCTGGTGGATGTCCAGTACGTCGATGGCGAAGCGGAAAAGTATCTCTTGCCGGTGGTCTTTGCCCAGGGCGAGCAAGCCTGCAACATCACGGGCGACCATCCGCGGGGCGGCATTCTGCGGGTCGAACGGTCGGATGGCGAGCCGCCCGCCGTACTCTGCGAAGCCATGTGGGAAGACCTGTTCTGGCACCCGCTGCACGAGGCCATTCGCCGCCGCCGGGTCCTGCGCGGGCAGCATGGCGAGATCCACGCCGAACAGACCAAGGCCTACCGCCGCCTGGCCAGCGGGCTCAAGCGGCAGGCCGGCCCGCCGCGGGCCGTCAAGGCGGCCCGCGAACTGAACGGCGACGAGCCGCCGACGGTGGCCATCCACGGCGGCCAGCAGAGCAACACCTCGGTGATCCTCGGCGAACGGTTCATCCTGAAAATCTTCCGCTGCCTGAACGCCGGCGAGAATCCCGACTTGGAGATCGGCCGCTTTCTGACCCAGGAAACTCAGCTCTCCTGCGTGCCCGAACTGGCGGCCGCCCTGACCTATCAGCCGCTGGCGGACCAGGAGCAACCTGCGGGGGCGGCCGCCAACGGCGACTCGATCACGCTGGGCATCATGCACGAGCTGGTGGCCAACGAAGGAGACGCCTGGGTCTACACGCTGGATGAGCTGGGACGTTTCGCCGAGCGGGTGGAGGCTGAATTGCCGGAGCTGGATCGCCGCGGGCAATTGCCGCCTCACCAGTCGCCGCTGGACCTGATCGACCAGCGGCCTCCGGATTATACTCAGGAGCTGATCGGCCCCTACCTGCGGTCGATCGCCTTGCTGGGCAAACGGACGGCCGAGATGCATCAGGCGCTGGCGGGCGGCAAGACGGCGGCTTTTGTGCCGGAACCGTTCACGCTGCTGTACCAGCGGGGCCTGTACCAGTCGATGCGGGCTCAGACGCGCCGCGCGTTCGCCCTGCTTCGCCGCCAGTTGCCCGTGTTCGACGAGGACCTGCGGGAGCAGGCGGCCGGCGTCGCCCAGCGCGAAGGCGAACTGCTCGAGCGCTTCCGCCGCGTGCTGGACCGCAAGATCTCGGCGCTGCGGACGCGCTGCCATGGCGACTACCACCTGGGCCAGGTGCTGTTCACGGGAAACGACTTTGTGATCATCGATTTCGAGGGCGAACCGCAGCGCCCGATCAGCGAGCGGCGGATCAAGACCTCGCCGCTCCGCGACGTGGCCGGCATGCTGCGGTCCCTGCACTACGCCTCGCACGCCGCCCGCCTGGGCCAGGCGCCCGGCGGCACGGGACGCGGCGTCGCCGCCGGCGATCTGCAGACCTGGTTCCAGATCTGGTACACCTGGTCGTCGGCCGCCTTCCTGGAAGGGTACGCTCGCCAGTTGGGCCCGACGAACCTGCTGCCTCAGGACCGCGACGAACTGAAGAACCTGCTGGATGCGCACGTCCTGGAAAAGGCCGTGTACGAACTGGTGTATGAATTGAACAACCGTCCCGACTGGGTCCGCATTCCGCTGGAGGGAATCCTGGAGCTGGTCGGGCCATCGTAAGGCCGGCATCACCCCCCAACGATTTCCGCGCCGCGCTTGCCACGCGGCGGCACGGGACGAGGAACATCAGAACATCATGACAAGCGCCAAGACACCGCCCGAGGTTCGCCACGACGTGAGCCTGCTCAGCGACGAGGACCTGTACCTGTTCAACGAGGGCCGGCATTTCTACCTGCACACCCGGCTGGGGTCGCACCTGGTGAACGATCCCCGGCACGGCCCCGGCTGCTACTTCGCCGTCTGGGCCCCCAACGCCCGCGAGGTGAGCGTGGTGGGCGACTTCAACGACTGGACGCCTGGCCTGCACCCCCTGTGGGCTCGCGGCACTTCCGGCATCTGGGAAGGCTTCCTGCCCGGCGTTGGCAAGGGGACGATTTACAAGTACGCGATTCATTCGCACCAGGCTGGCTATCAGGTGCAAAAGGCCGACCCGTTCGCCGTGCATCACGAGGTCGCTCCCAAGACGGCCTCAGTCGTCTGGGACCTGGATTACGATTGGGGCGACGGCCAATGGATGGCTCAGCGCTGGAAGCGCAACGGCCTCTCGGCCCCGATGTCGATCTACGAAGTCCACCTGGGGTCGTGGCGGCGGGTGGCCAGCGAAGGCAACCGTTCGCTACACTACCGCGAGCTGGCCCTGGAGCTGAGTGACCACGTGCAGCGGCACGGCTTCACGCACGTCGAGTTCCTGCCGGTGATGGAGCATCCGTTCTTCGGTTCCTGGGGCTATCAGGTGACCGGCTACTTCGCTCCGACCAGCCGCCTGGGCACCCCGCAGGATTTCAAGTACCTGGTCGACTACCTGCACCGCCAGGGCATCGGCGTGATCCTGGACTGGGTACCGTCGCACTTTCCCAACGACGAACACGGCCTGGGCTTCTTCGACGGCACGCACCTGTTCGAGCACGAGGATCCGCGGCAGGGTTTCCATCCCGATTGGAACAGCTTCATTTTCAATTATGGGCGGAACGAGGTCCGCAGCTTCCTGATGAGCAGCGCGCTGTACTGGCTGGATCAGTACCACGCCGACGGACTGCGCGTCGATGCCGTGGCCTCGATGCTGTACCTGGACTATTCGCGGGACGAGGGCGAATGGATCCCCAACGAGCACGGCGGGCGGGAGAACCTGCACGCCATCTCGTTTCTGCGTTCGTTCAACGAGGAGGTCTACCGGCGGCACAGCGACGTGCAGACGTTCGCCGAGGAATCGACTGCCTGGCCGATGGTTTCACGGCCCACGTATGTCGGCGGCCTGGGCTTCGGCATGAAGTGGGACATGGGCTGGATGCACGACACGCTGCGCTACATGGGCCACGATCCCGTGTTCCGCAAGTACCACCACAACGACCTGACGTTCCGCATGATCTATGCCTTCAACGAGAACTTCACGCTGCCCCTGTCGCACGACGAAGTGGTCCACGGCAAGGGCTCGCTGCTGGGCCGGATGCCGGGCGACACCTGGCAGAAGTTCGCCAACCTGAGGCTGCTGCTGGGTTACATGTACGGGATGCCGGGCAAGAAGCTGCTGTTCATGGGCGGCGAGTTCGGTCAGGGGGAGGAGTGGAACCACGACGGCAGCCTGTCCTGGCAGCAATTGGAGCATCCGGCCCATTCGGCCGTGCTTCGCTGGGTCGGCACGCTGAACCGGTACTACGCCGGCGAGCGGGCGCTGCACGAGCTGGACTGCGAGTCGGACGGGTTTGAATGGATTGACGCCAACGACTCGGACGAAAGCGTGCTCACGTTCCTCCGCAAGGACCGCTCGCGGCGCGACATGATCGCCGTCTGCTGCAATTTCACGCCGGTGCCGCGGGCCAACTACCGAGTCGGCGTGCCGCGCGGCGGGCGTTGGCGCGAGATTCTCAACAGCGACGCCCAGGAGCATGGCGGCAGCGGGCACGGCAATCTGGGCGGCGTCGAAGCGTCTCCCGTGGGCGTCCACGGCCGCCCCTACTCGCTGAACCTCACCCTGCCGCCGCTGGGCGTGCTGTTCCTGAAATCAGAAATCGGCTGAACCGCGGTGGCAGCCCGCCGCGCGACGCGACGACGCGGCTCGCCGCCGCGTGGCGTGCCGAGTCGCGGCGCGCTTGAAACCCGACCGAGGAGCAACCGATGTCGAAGGCGGCACATCCGACCTATCCCCCGACGCTGGGCGCCCGCTACCTGGGCGAGAATCGCTGTCAGTTTCGCGTCTGGGCGCCGCGAGCCCAAAGCCTCGCCGTGCACCTGCTGGACCCCGCGCCGCGCGTGGTGCAGATACGGCAAGACCATCGCGGCTACTACGAGCAGCAGGTGGACGACGTGCCGCCCGGAACCCGGTACTTCTACCGGCTCGACGGGAAAACCGATCGGCCCGACCCCGCCTCGCACTGGCAACCGGCCGGCGTGCACCAGGCCTCGGCCGTGCTTGACCCGGCCTTTCCCTGGACCGATCAGCACTGGTCGGGACTCGCACTGCACGAGTACATCACCTACGAACTGCACATCGGCACGTTTACTCCCCAGGGAACGTTCGAGGCGGCGATCCAGTGGCTGGACGAGCTGGTCGAGCTGGGCATCACGGCCATCGAAATCATGCCGGTCGCCCAGTTTCCCGGCGACCGCAACTGGGGCTACGACGGAGTGCATCCGTTCGCCACCCAGAACAGCTATGGCGGCCCGCCAGGACTGAAACGCCTGGTGGATGCCTGCCACGCGCGAGGCCTGGCCGTGGTGCTGGACGTGGTCTACAACCACCTCGGTCCGGAAGGCAACTACCTGGGAGAGTTCGGGCCGTACTTCACCGAACGCTATCGCACTCCCTGGGGCCAGGCCCTGAACTACGACGGCCGCGGCAGCGATGAAGTGCGGCGGTTCTTCATCGAGAACGCCTTGTATTGGATCGAGCAGTTCCATATCGACGCGCTGCGGCTGGACGCGGTGCACGCGATTTTCGATTACTCGGCTTTCCCGTTCCTGGCCGAACTGGCCGAGGCGGTGCGGCTGGAAGGGGAGCGGCTGGGCCGCCGGGTGCATACGATCGCCGAGAGCAGTTTGAACGCCCCGTGGCTGGTCGAGCCGCGGGAAGCGGGCGGCTGGGGAATCGATGCCCAGTGGGTCGACGACCTGCACCACAGTCTCCGCACGGCGCTGGTCGGCCAGCAGTCCGGCTACTACGAGGACTTTCAGGGAGTGACCGATCTGGCCAAGGCATACCGTGACGGCTTCGTGCAGGACGGCCGCTACTCCGCCTACCGCGGCCGCCGCCACGGAGCGCCCGCGCGCCACGTGGCGCCCGCCCGCTTCGTCGTCTGCGCTCAGAACCACGACCAGGTCGGCAACCGCATGCTGGGAGAACGGCTGCCCGAACTGGTCAACTTCGAGCAGCTCAAGCTGGCCGCGGCCGCCGTCATCCTCTCGCCCTACCAGCCGCTGCTGTTCATGGGCGAGGAGTACGCCGAGCCGGCGCCGTTCCAATACTTCATCAGCCATCTGGATCCCGAACTGGTGGCCGCCGTGCGCCGCGGGCGGCGCGAGGAGTTCGCGCGTTTCCGCTGGCAACAGGAGCCGCCGGACCCGCAGGCGGAGGAAACGTTCCAGCGCAGCAAGCTGAACCACGCCCTGCGGCGCGAGGGACGGCATGGCACGCTCCGGGCATTCTATCGCGAGCTGATCCGGCTGCGGCGCGGCGAATCGGCACTGGCGACGTGCGAGCGGGGACGGCTGCGAGTGGACGAGCTGGACCCCGGCCGCGCGCTGGGCCTGTTGCGCTCGTCGCTTGAGTCGGACGTCTACGTCGTACTCAACTTCGACTCGGAGCCGGTCGAGACGGTACTGCCGTTGCCTGCCGGGCCTTGGACCAGAAAGCTCGATTCGGCCGATCCGCGCTGGCTGGGCGGCGGCAGCGAGCTGCCGGAAGTGATCCGGTCGATCGGTCGGGTGGCCTGCCGCCTGGCGCCTCAGAGCGCCGCCGTGTATGTCCAGTCGCACACCGGCGAAGATGCCGCGGAACACGCTCGCCGGATCGCGCATGGAGTTCACGATGGATGACGCCGCCTCGCCAATCTCGACCTACCGGCTGCAACTGAACCCGGAGTTCGGTTTCGAACAGGCTCGCGATCTGGTGCCCTACTTGAGCCGCTTGGGCGCGACCCACGTCTACTGCTCGCCGATTCTTCGCCCACGCCCCGGCAGCACGCACGGCTACGACGTGATCGATCCCAGTACCTTGAACCCGCAGTTGGGCGACGAGGCGCAACTGCGGCTGCTGGTCTCGGCGCTGCAAGCACACGGCATGGGACTGATTCTGGACATTGTGCCCAATCACATGGCGGCCTGCCACGAGAACGTTTACTGGTCGCAGGTGCTGACGTACGGACCGAGTTCGCCGCACGCCCGCTGGTTCGACATCGACTGGCGGTTGCCCGATCCGGAGTCGTGGGGCCGCGTGCTGGTCCCCGTGCTGGGCCAGCCGTTGCCCAAGGTGCTGGAGGACGGCCAGCTACGGATCGTCTGGGAGTCGGGCCGGTTCGAAGTGCGTTACTTCGAACATGTCTTTCCCCTGGACCCGGCCACGGTGCCGATGGTCTGCCGGTTCGGTCTGGACGCATTGTCCGAGGTGTTGGCGCCGGACCATCCCACGGTGGCCGACATCCGCCGGGTTCTCGACCTGCTGGCCACGCTGCCACGGCGGGCGCGTCGCGTGCGGAGGCGGTTCAACCTGCCGCTGGACGAAGTCGAAACGTGGCTCGGACAACTGGCCCAGCGGATCGAAATGCTGCCGCAGGTACACGACTGGGCGGTGCGGACCGCCGAGCAGTTCGGGGCGGGCGAAACGGGCCAGCGGCGGCTCAAGAAGCTGCTGGATGCCCAGTCGTACCGGCTGGTCTACTGGCGGCAGGCGGCGCGGGCCATCAACTACCGGCGGTTCTTCGACATCAACGACCTGATCGCTCTTCGCCAGGAAGACCCGGAAGTCTTCCAGGAGACCCACGCCCTGGTCGGCCGCTGGATCCGCGAGGGTTTGTTGAACGGCCTGCGCGTCGATCATCTGGACGGCTTGCGGGACCCGGCCGGTTACCTGCGGCGATTGGCCGAGTTGGGGACGAATGGCGAACGGCCCGTGGCGATCTTCGTGGAAAAAATCCTGGCCCCCGGCGAGCATCTGCCGCGCGACTGGCCCGTGCGGGGCACGACGGGGTACGAGTTTCTGAACGAAGTGGAGGCGTTGTTCATCCACCCGGACGGCTACGAGGAGCTGGAGGATTTCTACCTGCAGGTGATTGGCCGCCCGGTGCGGTTCAAGAACGTGGCGGCCTGGGGCAAGCGGCGAGTGCTGCGCGAAGAGCTGTCGGCGTTTGTCGGACGCCTGGCCGATCTGTTGACCCGGCTGGCTCAACAGGCCGAGCCGACCAGCCGACTGACGGAACAGCAACTGGTGGACGCGATCGTGGAGTTCGCCGTGGGGCTACCGGTGTACCGCACCTACATCGATGCCGAGGGGACGATGTCGGCCGCCGATCGGGCGTATCTGCTGGAGGCGTTCCGCAAGGCTCGCCAGGCCTTGCGCGCCAGTGAGGACGCCCTGGCCTTTCTGGAACGCGTGCTGTTGCTGGACGAAGACGACGTGCTGCACGGGCTCTACCGCCCGCAATGCCTGAACTTCGTGCAGCGCCTGCAGCAACTGACGGGCCCGGCCACGGCCAAGGGGATCGAGGATACCGCGCTGTACGCCTTCGTGCCGCTCGCCTCGCGCAACGAGGTCGGGGGCGAACCGGTCGCGCCGCTGGAGACCGCCGCCGAGGATCTGCACCGCGAGAACCTGCATCGTTCGCGGCACGCTCCCGGCGGGATGCTGTGCGTGACGACTCACGACACCAAACGGAACGCCGACGTGCGAGCTCGATTGGACGTGCTGTCCGAGATTCCCAAGCTGTGGGTCGGATACGTCAAGCGCTGGCAACGGCTGAACCGCCCGCACCGCACGCAGGTGGGCGGCAAGGCGGCACCCGAACCCGCGGCCGAGTGCCTGTTTTACCAGAACCTGGTCGGAATCTGGCCGGCTCCCGAACGGGACGACCAGCCGTTGCCCGACGCGGCAACTCTGCAACAACTCCGCTCGCGGCTGGAACAATACATGCTCAAGGCGGCCCGTGAAGCCAAGACCCGGACCAGTTGGGTCAAGGTGAATTCGGCCTACGAGGAGGCGCTGATCGCGTTCGTCCGCAGCGTGTTCGTGACCGCCGACCCGGACGCGGCGGCCTTTCTGAACGACGTCCAGCAACTGGTCGGCCGGATCGCGGACGCCGGTTGCTGGAACAGCTTGTCCCGCTGCCTGATCCAACTGACGGCGCCCGGAGTACCCGATATCTATCAGGGCGACGAACTGTGGAACCTGGCGCTGGTGGACCCGGACAACCGCAGCCCCGTCGATTTCGACGTCCGGCGACAACTGCTGGACGACGTGGCCCGGGCGGTCGAAGACCCCGAGCCGCTGCAGCGCCGCGCGTACCTGCGCCAACTGCTGGAGAATCGGTTCGACGGGCGGCTGAAGCTGCATGTGCTGCGCAGCGCGCTGCTGCTGCGGCGCGAATGCCCGGATCTGTTCGTACGCGGGGACTACCAGCCGCTGGTGGCCACCGGCCACGCCGCGGGCCACGTGTTCTGCTTCGCGCGGACCGCCGGCTCGCAAACCGTGGCGGTTGTCGTGCCGCGCTTTACCCGCTCGCTGGCCGCGGCGCCGACCAGCTTCCCTCTGGGGCCGGATGTCTGGCGGGAGACGGCCGTGCAACTGCCCGCTGCCCTGCAAGGCCATAACTGGCTGAATGTGCTGACGCGCGAACCTGTGAACAAACCAGGTCCAGGGCGGCTGCCCGTCGCCGCCGCCCTGGATGTGCTGCCCGTCGCCCTGCTGCTCAGCCAGTAGCCGCGCTACTTTCGCCGGAAATAGTCGCCTTTCGCTCCGCGAAAGTAGCGCGCGCCTGTAAGAAGCGAAAGGCGACAATGTTCGCTGCCCGCCTACGGCGTCATGTCGACCAGTCCCACCACGCCACTGACCAGCAGTGCGTCGTCCGGTGCGATCGCTCCGCCCAAGGCCAGGCCATGGCTATCCCACAACTGCTGGTTCGTCCGGCCCACGTATTGCGGCGGAATGTGCGGACCGCTCGACGGGAACACCACGTGGCTGGCCCGCTGCTCGGCGAAGTACAGTCGCGCCTGGCGGAATTCGCCGAAGTTCAGCGTCACCGTGTCCGCCAGGAACGCCTCGACTCCCGGATAGTCGGTCAGGGCGTACGTAGCGTCGGTCATGACGCGGACCTGGATGTGGCCGTTCAACACGGAGGGCGGGATCACGTCAAACGTGATGTCGCCCGTAATCAGCACGCTGCGCGGCGCCTTGGACACCGAGGCCACCACGATATTCTTCACATTCTTGAAGTAACCGCCCTGGATCACGCTGTCGTTCTGATTCGGTACCCGCATACCGAAGTAGTAGCCCTCGATCCAGACGTTGTTGTACAGGATGCCCTCGGTATCGTGGTTGCGGTCCAGGCCGGTATCTCCCAGGCGGTCGAAGCCGTGAATGATCCGCACGTCCCGCAGTTCGGTGTCGTTCGTGTAGGGCACGTTCATCCCCACGCGGTTGTTCCACAGCAGCAGATCTTGAATCAGGGTCTGCTGGTCGTGGGTCTTGTCCAGCAGGTGGTAGCGGGTCTGCACGCCTTGAGACGAATCGTAGACCGTGTTGTTCCGGAACGAGAACAAGGGCACGTCGCCCACGCCGACCGCGGCGGCTCCCCCGGCGATCGACGGATCGGGCAGGTTCGCGCTGGGAAACATCGTGGTTCCCTTGGCCGCGTCGATAAAGCCGAAGGTGAAGAACACGATGCCGTTCCCCGCCTGGCCGGAGGCGATATTCTCCTCGACCACCACGCCCGGCCCCTGCAGCCAGAAGCCGTCTCCCTGGTGCCCGAAGTCCTGCAATCCGAAGCGGCCGATGATGTCGCTTTCGCTTGAACCCTGGGAGTAGATGGCGATATTGCGGCGGAAGCTGCCGATTTCGTCGCCCGCTTCAGTGACGAACGCCGAACCGTCCACGTCGAAGGCCACGTTGTCCGTCATGTCGATATTGCTGCTGTGATTGACAAAGCCCCAGCCCAAGCTGTCGCGAACCACGTTGCCTTGGACGGCAATCGGGGCGGCACCTTGATCGGTGCCGATGCGGTGGAAGTGCACCGCGTAGCGCCCGCGCTGATTGGTACCGCTGCCCGGTTGGAGATTGCCCAGCGAGTCGACCACGCTGTCGTTGATCGGCCGCAGCTTGTCGCTGCGTCCCAGCCCCTCGAAGGCCGTGTTGTGCACCTCCACGAGAGGCGTGTGCATGAACATGACGTGACCTCGGCGGTCGGCCGCCCGGCTTTCGGATTCGACCACCACGTTCCGGGTCAGATGCGCCACGTGGACGCGCAGTTCGGGCTTGGGCACGAGATGGTCGAACTCCAGCGGGGCCACGGTCAGCCGATTGCCGTTGATCGCCAGGATTTCGCGGACCTCGTGGTCCAGCCGGTCGTGCCGCGTGCCGCTGACCACAATCTGGTCGCCCACCCGCCAGTTGGTCGGCAACTGCTCCAACTGCAATTCCTTCGTCCCGGCCGAGGGCGCGACGGCCAGCGGCAGGTGGGAGGTCCGCTGCTCGCCGTGGAACTGGGCCGCGCCGTGGACCACCAGCCCGCGGCCGAAGGCGAACGGATCGCGCACCCGGTCGATCGGACCCGTGTCGGCGATCGCGATGCGGGCCGTGATGTGACCCGGGATCGGTTGCTCGGCGGTTCCCATTTCCAACCGCCCGCCAGGAGCCACCAGCATCGAGTTGACGCGCAGCCGCGAGTCGACCGAGGTGGAGAACCGCAGGACGCCATCCACGCGCAGTGTGTGCAGGACGCTGGGGAGCTGGCCGTCCACGGTCAGTTCCACTCCGGCCGGAATCAGCACGTAGGCGCCCGACGGCGGCACCGCGCCGCCGGCCCAGGTAGCCGAGTCGCTCCAGTTGCCGCTTTGCCGCGCCTCGTGCGTCATGTCGCGGTAGTCGAACACGGACAGCATCGCCGAGTGCTCGCGGCGCGCGGCGGGGTCGTGCGCGTGCGGAATCAAGGTCTGCCGATAATCGTGGTGCCCGATGTCCGCCAGGTTGTCCAACGTCAGCAGCGTGGTGTAGACGGTCGCTGGCGGCGGATCGTTCGCACCGTAGCGTTGGCCCGCCAGCCAACCGGTCTCGAAAAACCAGTCCCGATCCTCGTACCCGGCCAACCGATCGACGACGCCGTCGTCGTGCACGGTCACGGCCGAGCGGAGGGCGAGGGGCTGGGTCGGATCTTCCAGCATTTGGACGCGGGCCGTGAAGTCCTGGCCGCCGCTCCAGATGGCCATGATCGCCCGCAGCGCGTCGTCATCGTCGTCGAAGCTGGTGGAGCCGCCGTTCAGGATGTCCTCGCCGGCCAGTCCCAGCAGATCGTCCCGGTCCCGGCCGCCGATCAACAGGTCCCGGCCCTCGCTGCCCAGCAGCCCGTCGTCGCCATCGCCGCCAATCAGCACGTCGTCGCCTTCATGACCGATCAGCGAATCGTTGCCGGCTCCGCCACGGAGGATATCGTTTCCCTGCTCGCCGTACAGCACGTCGTGGCCATCGCCGCCGTGCATCACATCGTCGCCGGGACCGCCTAGCAGGGCGTCGTCGCCGGCGCCCGCGTCCAGGAAGTCCGCACCGTCTCCGCCGTAGAGGTTGTCGGAGCCGACTCCGCCCAGCAGCGTGTCCTGGCCGACTCCGCCATACACGAAGTCGTGGCCGTCTCCGCCGTCCAGCCAATCGTCCCCGGCCTCGCCGAACACAAAGTCGGTATCCGGCCCGCCCTCGGCCCGATCGTTGCCAAAGCCGCCGAAAATCCGGTCCTCGCCCGTGCCGCCCAGGATGTGGTCGTCGCCGCCTTGACCGAACAGTTGGTCGTGGCCCGCCTCGCCATGCAGCGTGTCGTGGCCTTCCTCGCCGAACAGATAGTCGTGGCCGTTGCCGCCGTACAACAGGTCGTCGTCCGCGCCGGCGAACAGGCGATCGTCGCCGTCACCGCCCTCCAGCGTGTCGTTGCCCGCCTCGCCAAACAGTTGGTCGTCGCCAAGTCCTCCCCGCAACAGGTCATCGCCCGCGTCGCCGAACAGATAGTCCGTCCCCGGTCCTCCATCGGCCACGTCGTCGCCCACGCCGGCAAAGATGCGATCGGAATCATCGCCGCCCTGGAGGATGTCGTCGCCGGCACCGCCAAACACGTAATCGTCGCCCGCTCCGCCATCGATGGTATCCTGGTCGTTGTCCCCGAACAGGAAGTCATTGCCCGAACCGCCCCACAGTTGATCGTTGCCGTCATAGCCGAACAACCGGTCGTCGCCGGCGTCGCCATGCAGCAGGTCGTGCCCCCACTCGCCGAACAACTGATCCGGGCCGTCACCGCCCCGCAACGTGTCGTCGCCGTCGCCTCCGCCCAACAGGTCGGCCCCTGCCCGGCCCTCGATCAGGTCATTGCCCGGGCCGCCATACAGGCGATCGTCCCCGTCGCCGCCCAGCAACTGATCGGCACCGTAGCCGCCGTGGGCCTCCGACGCGATGAACGTATCGTTCGTGAACCGGTCGTCACCGTCGCCGCCAAAGAACACGATACCGCGAACCTGGACTCGCGAATAAAGTTCGGTCTCGGTGCCGAGACTGGTTTCAATCGTGACCGCCACCTCCGCGGCACCCTCGTATCGGACAAAAGCCGAGTCGTGGTCCGGCGTGCCGTAAATCGTCACTTGCCCCGAACTTGGATTCAGCGTGATCAGCCCCAGTTCGCTCGCCAGCAATCGGCGGCTCTCCAGGGGCTCCATTAACGGCGAGAGAAACCGCAGCCGCCTACTGCCCCGGCGGTCCCTCGCGGCAGGAAAACTGTTGTTATCGAGAAACAATGCGACACGAAGCGCGTTCCAAAACATGCTGCTGCCCCTGTGCTGGCTGCGGAGAATGAATGCCAGGCCGACCCCGGTGGCGACGAGACTTTTCGTGCCTCGCAGCCATATCGGCGTCCACAAGACCTGACGAACCGGCGCGCTTCTTCTCGATTCCGAATCGTCAGTCGGGCTGGCAATCCGTCAAAGCCTGGCCGGGCCGCCCGCGGCTGCGCGCCGGGATTGACCGCTCGTGCGGTGATTGCACAAGCGCGAGGAAAGGCAGGTAAACGAAGACCGGCAGCGGTCCGCCGGGCCACGGATCGTTTTGCATGAGACGTTGAAATCGAATGACCGGAAGGGAATTTCCGTCACTCTCGGAACTTGCTCCGAAGGTTGACGGGAACTCAGGTCAGGAGAAATGGCGCGAACGCGGTACCAGAAAGGTGCCCTGGGCTGCCCCACCCATTGACCTGCAAGTCACGCAACGCGTTGAGCTGGATGTTTCAGCTCAACGAGCGTCGAGCCGGCGAATATAAGCGTTGCCCCGCGCTCGATCAAGAGCAGCCAACCGGCCCCGTAAGCGGGCTCCACAATTTGAGCGAACCAGGCGCTCCGATGGTGGCACTCGGGGGTCTTAAGTGAGTGCCGGACACCTTGCATTTCTTAACAATTAGTCCCGCAGACAGCCACTCTTGGGCAGTTTGCGCGCACCGGCAGGGTGGACGAATTCTACAATTCCGCGGAGTTGCCCGATTATTGCGGTTATTCGCACCCCGCGAAGAACTTTTTGCAGAATTGTCCGGCGGACGGCTAGAACTCGAGCTGCTTCCGGCCTGGTTCGGGAATGGGATACTTCCCGTCGGGTCCGGCCTGCAACGGAGCGGCCGAATCCAAAGTCAGCTTGTCCACGTCCGGGGCGAACTCGTGAGCGCAGTTGCGCATGTCGTCATACGTGACGATCTGGCCGGTGTGCGCCGCCATGCGCCCCATCGCGGTGACCAGACTGGCCTCGGCGCCTCGCTGGACTTCGTTGAACGGCTTGTCCTCGCGGATCGCCGCGATCAGCTTGTCCCATTCCAACTGGTAGGGATTGGGTTCCTTCTTTCCGAACTGCCAGGCCAGCTTGTCGGGAACCATCCCCTGGCCATCGTAGATCCGGCACCTGGCGGGCGAGTGCGAGGAGGTGGAGATGACGGCCGAGCCCCGCGCCCCGTGCGCGTAGCTGGCAAACTCGTTCGCGCAGCCCGGCATGCAGCGCCCTTCCAGCATCAGCTTGGCGCCGTCGGCAAACGTGTACTCGACCGTGTAGACATCGAAGTTCTGGTCCACGTAGTTCTCGCGATAATGCCGGCCGCCGTATGCCTTCGCCTCCACGGGCCAGGCATTCTTCATCCAGCAGCACTCGTCGATATTGTGGATCAGAAAGTCGCTGTACGCCCCGCCGCTGGCCCAGAGGAAGGCGTGAAAATTCCTGATCTGGTACATCAGCTCGCTGATCCCCTCCGGCTTCGCCTCGGCGAACGCCGAGCCGGTGGGGCCCACGACGCGGTACGCTCGGAGCAGGATCAGGTCGCCAATCTGCCCATCCTGGATCCGGTTGTACAGCTCGCCGCGGGCCTCACAGTGACGGCACATCAGCCCGACGCCCACCTTCAGGTTCCGCCGCACCGATTCCTCGCCCAGCTCGAACATCTTTCGGCTGCTGGGGCCGTCCACCGAGATTGGCTTCTCCATGAAGACGTTCAAACCCTTCTCGATGGCGTACTGGAACTGTACCCAGCGGAAGGCGGGCGGCGTGGTCAGGATCACGACGTCGCCGGGACGCAGGCAGTCCATCGCCTTACGGTAACCGTCAAAACCGATGAACTTGCTGTCCGCATCCACGGTAATCTGGTCCGGATGCAGATTCTTCAGGCTGTTGTAGCTGACATCCAGCCGGTTCTCGAACACGTCGGCCATCGCCACCAGCCGCGTGGGGTCCTGCTTCGTGGACAAGGCATTGGACGCGGCGCCCGTTCCTCGCCCACCGCAGCCCACCAGGGCCACTTGAATCGTGTTCTCCTGAGCCGCATGAACATGGGGCAGCACCACGCTGGCCAACGTGCTGGCCGCCACGACCTTGCCGGAAGTCGACAACATCTGCCGACGAGTCAAGCCGTTTTGTTTTCCTTCACTCATGGTGGAAGCTCCCGGTCATTCAAAAGGGGGGGTGCATGCGGATCGCGATCCGGCGGGTGCCTGCGCCGAAGTACCCTCATCGTATCCAGAAACAGCCCCTTCGCCAACTTCCCAGCCAGGGATGAATCGTCCAGGAATCCTCGCTTGTCGATTTCCGGCGCTGTCTTTACGCCGTAGGCGTTGAACAACCCAGCCCAGGGTCGCCCGCTTCGGGCGCACCCTGGGTCGACTGCACGACCTCGACGGGTGAGGGCCTACCGCCGATGCAGGCGCAGAGAACGCGGGTAGAGCTTTCGGACCCCGCGCGCCTAGTCCCGCCACAACCGTAGTCGCAGGACAAGCCCTGCTTTCTGACAACTGACAACCACTAATAGCCGGGGATGGCCGGGAAGTACGTGGTCACTGGTGCGGGCGCCAGGACGTTAGTGGGAGCGAAGAAGGTGGTCGTGGGAGCCCCCACCACGGTCGTGGCCGGGGCGTGGAAGGTGGTCACAGGGGCGGCAGAGAACTCGGTGACGGGCACGGAAAAGCTGCTGACCGGAGCCGGCACCACGACCCGCTGTGTCACGACCGGAGCCGGCACCACGACCCGCTGCGTCACGACCGGAGCCGGCATCACGATCGGAGCCGGCACCACGACCCGCTGCGTCACGACCGGGGCGGCGAATAAGGCCGATTGCGAAACCACGGTTGAGGGAACGACAACTCGTTGCGTGACGATGGTTGTCGGAGCTTGAAAGGTGGTGACTACCGGGGCCGCCACGACCGGGGCCGCCACGACCGGGGCCGCCATGACGGGCGCGGCGACGACGGGCCGCCAGACGGTTCGCCGGCCAAAAAGACCCCGGTTTTCCGGCACGAAGCCCACCACGGGCTGCGCCACGGGCTGAGCGCCAACCCAGACTTGTGCCGCTGCCGGCCGGTCCGTCCAAAACAGGCCCGCCGACAAGGCCACGACACTCCCCAACACGATCCGCAGCATTTGCTGATGCATGGTACTTGCCTCCCGCTTCCCCAGTTGCAATGGATGGTTCAAAACGGGCTTCCGGGCGCGGTCAGCCTTCCCCTGAAGCAACTCACGACTCCAGTCTACCAAGGACGTCTTGACGTTTTCCAGGTGCCGCGGCCAAAGTCCGACACATTTTTGACGCCACCTTGCCGCTGAACCGGACCAGTCCTCGCAATCCCCACACGTTGCTTCTTTCGTCCACGTTCCGTCACTTGCCCGGGGATGTGCTAGGAACAGTATAGGCAGACAATTCTTGCGTAACCGTCGGGAAGCAGCACCTGAGGTGATAAGACGATGAGCGACGTGGACGATCAATGGTCGGGTTCGCCACCGAGTGACGAGGGCCCCGGGCTGCCGACTCCCGCCGAACATTTCGACCGGCCGCGGGAAGACGACTGGGACCAGGAGTTGGACGAATTGATCCTGGGCGGCGACGATTCCGAAGACGAGGTCCAGGCGCCGGCCTCGCCCATGAGCGGCGGCGACCTGGATGCCATGCTGCGACGGCTCGACGCCTTGTCCGGTCTGGTCGCCACCGACTCCGCGCCCGACGCGGCATCAACACGAGCGGCGACCAACGAACTGCCGGGCTTCCTCGGCAAGACATTGCACCGCATGTCCAGTTCGCTGACCGTGGCCCTGCTTGCCGTCAGCGTTTCGACCGTCTTGCTGGTCCTGTCCGGCAGCTCGCATTCGACGACCTACCTGGCGGGCGCGACGGCCGCGGTGCTGGGCATGTTCTGGACCACGCGTTTCTTGTTCCAGGCGCGCCAGTTCGAACGGGCGTTGGAAGCGGTCGAGATGTGACGATTCAGCGGATCGAACGGTTGGCGCGCGGTGAAGAATCTTTCGGCGCGCGACGGCCCGTCGCGGTTCGCTTGTCCGCGATCGCAAGGAATGCGACAGTTTCGCCGAACGCGCTGGCGTTCGGCGCGGGACCGTTGCAGGTGTTGTCATGCGCGCCAACGTCGCGCCCCGCGGCGCTACACGACGCACAATCTCGTCAACCGCTTCCTGGCCCGGCGCGGCGTACCGCCGCTTCTATCGGTCGTAGGATCAGCGCCGCAAGCGCTTCGAATGTGGAGCGTAGCAGGTCTGTCTGAATTGCCAGCCAGACAACGCCCGCCGCGCAAGCTGATTCGATTTACAGCCGCGCGCCGAGTCATGTAGGAGGATGAGGCCTCCGGTGCCGACGGTGCGGCGCCGCCACCTGACTTGTTCGCAGGAGTGGAACCGATGAAAAAATGGATCTTGTTATCACTGGCGGTCGGTTGTGCCTGTTGGAATCCGCGGGAGGGTCGAGCTCAAGAGGAGTCCGGCGGCGCAGCTCCCGGCGCGGTGTCCGTGGGGATCGCCGAACCACTCGCCTCGCCCTACGACGCGGCTCCCGTGATCCTGCCGCCTGGCGCGGCCGGCATCTGGTGGAAGTACCCGGCCGGCCATCTCTGGACCAACTACTGCGAAGAGCACCTGCACCACAATCACGGTTCCTGCCACCAGCGGCTGCGCAAGCCGGCTTGCGGCACATCCTGCGCCGAAGCGCCCGGCGCCGACTGCCGGGACTGTTCGGCGACCCCGGCCTGCGACTGCGGCGGGGGAGCACCGCGGAGTCACCTGCGCCAACGACCGTGTGGTTGCGAGCCGATGGTGGATTGCCCCCTGTGCGCTATTTCCGACCTGTTCCAGAGCTTCCGCCGGTCGGAACCGGCCTGCGCTCACGCGACCACTTGTGCTCGTCCCGCCTTCGCGGACGTCCCGAGCGGCAGGTTAACGACGGATTCGACAAGCACGCAGGAGACGGGCACGCAGGAGACGGGCACGCAGGAGACGGGCACGAACGCGGCGAGCACGGATGGGGCGGGCCCTGTTTCGACCGGCGCTGAGATCGGCCCGATTGAGGTCAAGCCGGACGCGGAACTCCCCCGCAACGTGATTCCGCCGTCAGCGCGTCGGACCGAGTGAGTGCCAGGGCGCGGGAGCCAGGTTCCAGCCGCGCTCGCTGACGCGAAACGTGTACGTACCCGGTCCGAGCGAGTACATGGCGTTGCCCAGTTCGTCGCCCCGATGAAACTGGACGGCCCAAGGTTCGCCGGCTGGCTCGACCAGTTCACCGCCCGGCGGCAGGCTGTGTAACTGGCCATTGATCAGCAAGCGGACCTCGCCGCCGTTGGCGGCAGGGTTGACCAACCGCAATCGCCCTTGGTCGGAGCGGCTGGCCCGTTTGCCGTTTACCAGTCCCGGTACGGACCGCGACAGTTGTTGCCAGGCGCCGGCGGACCAGGCTCCCACCGCGCCCGCGGTGCTCTCGACTTGCGCGAGGAACTGTTGCCCGGCTTCGTGGCGCGTTGTTGCCCGCGGATCGGGAACCGCCAGCGGTTTTTCCACCGGCAATTCGCCGGCCGAGTGTTCCACGGGACGATCCGCCCGGCCAGCAATGGCGGACGGTTGGGCGGGTGCCTGCCGTGAGCCCGGCAAGACCTCGGCCAGCGGGATCCGGACCAGCAGCACTGCGTTGAACGCCACCGCCACAATCAACGGGACTCGAAAACGCAGCAAGCGCCCGGCCCGCCGGGCCAGAATTTCAGTGCGCGGACTGATGGACATGGTCGGCATACCTGTCGCGGAACGCTGGTCGTGAACAGAGATCGCCAGTCCGACAAGTATAGGTCGCGCCGCGGCGCAAGCTGCGCGAATCCCGGCGGAATACCAACTCCCACTGGCGCCACGCCCGGAGTCCGCCTCCCTGGATGGACATGGCGGCGTTCACCTCGCTAGGACGAGCTCAACTCCTTGCGGATCTCGTCGGCGATCGACTGTTCGATCTTGCCGCGAAAGGCCAGGGCGGCAAAGGGCAGATTTCCTTCCAGCCGCACCCTGGTGTCCTCCACGATCAGCGACCCGGTGATTTTGAATCCGTACGTGGTCAAGCTGAAGTCGAGCACGTTGTCGTTCCAGCCGCCGTCTAACTGGCTGACCTGGTCCTTGTAGCGGTCGCGCACGCGGAGAACGAAATCCTTCAGCATCTCGGTGGCTCGTTCCCGCCCCAACGTATGATTCACTTCCGTGCTGAAGCTTGGCATTCGGTGCACCCTTCTGGCAAGGCCGAGGGACGAGCGGGGAGCGTCTCGTCGCCGGCGGAAAAATCGAATCTGGCTGCCCCGACAGTGTAACAGAAAGTGGCCGGCTGTAGAGGCGCTATTCCAGCAGCCCAGGGCCGGAATCGGCGTTGGAGCAATCTCGGCCAGGACGTATGATCTGGCACATCGCGATGAGCTGCCACAGCCGACTTCCCAGAGCCGGAAGCCAGGTAGCCGCGTCGCCAAACAACCGAGTAGCCGAGTCGCCAGGTAGACGGGGCGGGTGGCCCGCGTGGAATTCGACCCTTGGAACGGGCGTTGGAACGGGGACAGCCGACTGTATGAACCTTCACCGCCGCCGCCTGATTCTCTGGGGCGCATCGCTGGCTGTGGCAGGCGCGCTGGGGCTGCTGCTGGCGGCTGCCTGGTCGCTTTGTTTGCCGCCGCCTGAGCATGCCAGCCGGCCGCAATTGCTGCGGTGGCTGGTGCAGCGGGACCTGCAACGGCAAAGCGACCAGGTGCGGACGGCGCTGGTGGACCGCTGGCAGCAGGAACTGGAGGCCGGCTTGGAGTTGCCCGCCACCACGCGGCCGCTGCCGCCCGCGCTCCGGCACCGGTTGGCTCATAACTGCCAGATCCTCCAGCGGCACTGGTTCCTGCTGCGAGCGCGGCAGTACGCGTCGCTGCTGGCAACCGAACGCCTGCAGTTCCTGGATCGTCAGGTCCGAGCGCTGATCGTCTGGACCAGCGCGCAGCAACAGCTTGCGGCCAGTGAGCCGCCGACCGCCGGTTCCGCCGCAGCGGACGGGTCGGCGTCCGCCGGATCGTCGAGCCAGGTGCTGGAGCAGTTGTCCGAATGGGTGCGGCAGGCCGATCCGCAGTCGCGCGACGAGCTGAACCGGGCGATCTCGGATGGCTTCATCTGCTGGCTGTCGCAAGATGACTTGAGCCAGTATCCGCGGGCCTTTCGCCAGGATCTGGCGGAAAGAATCGCGCGCTCGCTGGACTCCGGCGCTTCGGGCCAGGGTTTGTTAAGCGCCCTGGAGGCGCCGCGCCGCGAGCGGCTGCGGGACAACTGCGGCCTGCTGATGGAAGCCTGGCTGCACAACCGGCTGGCCGAATACGAGTTGCTGGCGGCCCGGGATCGCCAGTCCTACGTGGATCGGCAATTGGATCGGCTGGCGACCTGGGACCTGGTGCAAGTCATCGGACCGGACGGTACCAAGACTGGGCGGCCCGCGCCACCGGCAGCCAAGTGGCTGGAACTGGCGCGGTGGGTGGAACAATGGCTGGCACGAGCGGATCCGCTGCAGCGCCCCGCGTTGCAGGACATGGTCGCGCACTGGCAACAGCGGCTGCTCTGGAGGCAATTGCAGGTCCTGCTGCCCCGCCGCAATCCGCGGGACTAGCGGAAGGTCAACCTGCCCCCCTCGCACGTCCCGGAGTTTCCAGCACCCGCGGGTCGCGCGACATGGCGGTTCAACGCGTGGCGGCCACTTCGGAATCGTCGAACGTGCGCCGGTCCGAAGGATGCCACAAGGGCAAACCGCGCTGCACTCGCGCGGACAGCACGGCCAGCTTCTCGGCCGTTCCCGGCAAGGCCTGAGTGGCCTCGAAACGATTGGTTTCGCGCTCTCTTGGTTCGAAATCCCAGATGCCCATCTTGATCGCTTCGAGCACGGTGTTGGGCACAGCTACGTCTCCTTGACTGAAACGAGTCCGTTAGCAGCACTGTGCATCCTTTCTCGCCGAGCACTCCTGTTCCGCACACGGGAAGAGGGCAGTATCCGAGTGCCAATGGCAAAAGTCAAGCAAATGGGCAAGAATTCACGCGGTCCAGACTGGTGTCAGCCGCGCTACGCTTCGCGCAGCGCGGCCTGGCAACGCCGGATGGTTCGCACCAGTTCGGCCACGCGCTCGGCTCGGATCATGCCATTGCGGTCAGGCTCCGCGGCGGCGCCGCGAACTGCCAGCAGGTCGGGTTCGAGTCGCAAAGCTGACGGCAACGACTCCAGCCGCAACGAACCCGCCAACACGACCAGCCAACGCTGCCCGCGGGCCAACTCGATCAACGACTGCAGCTCGCCGAACGTCATCCACTGGAACAGATCGCCGCGGCTCTTGTCCCAGGTGTCAATCAGCAACGTGCGGCAGCCCGCAGGCCCTCCGTGGTGCACGATTTCGCTGGGCGGAGGAGCGGCGGAGGAGCGCCAGTCCGCGTAGCAGACCGCCACCGGTCGCGTATCCGGCGGCAGGCCGGCGAACAAATCGCGCCAGCGGGTCGGCCAGTCCGCCAGTTCGACCGTCCGAGCCAGTCCGACTTTTGCCCAGGCCAGTCCAGGCGGAACCTCAGCAGCCGGCCGGTCCGCCAGTTCTCCCAGCGCCGCGCTGACCGGAACTCGGCCGCCCACTGCCTTCACCACTTCGGCCATCACGTCCGCCGGCGCCGCGCCCAGCGATCCGGCGCGAGGTTCCTTGACGTCAATCACGTCGGCGCCGCCATCGAGCGCCGCGATTGCCTCGGCCGCGCTGCGCACACTGACCAGCAGTCCCGTCATCGACCGTCCTCAGAACGCAGGTCCGCCATCTGCCGGGCACTGTCCTTGGCGGCGCGTTGCTGGCGGTGAGCCTGGACCAGGCGCCGATTCAGTTCCAGGATCAATGCCGGACTGAGCGGCTCGCACCACGTGCCGCGAATGGTGATGTAGCCCTCGCACCAGTGACCCAGCGAGCGATTCACGCGACGCTGCGCCCACTCGGGAGCCGACTCGGCCAGTCGCACGACGATCGTCGCCACCTCGGACGTCGACTCCGGATCTTGTCCCCGCACTCGTGGCATCATGCTCGGCCCCTGCCCCGCGAAAAACACCTCCACCAGCTCAATCGGCACCCGCTCCGGCTGCCAGCCCCGCAGGTAAACCAGCAGGCAGCCGTCCGCGAAGGCCAGCCGCGGCAGGCGGAGCAGCAGGATCAGCCCCAACGTTCCCAGCAGCCCCACCGCGGCCAGCAGCAGGCCCAGCCAGAACGCCGCGGTGGAATGACCTCGCACCGCGGCCGCCAGCCCGCCACCGGCGACGACCAGCGCCGCCGGCGGGACCAGCGCTACCAGCAACGCTCGACGATTCGGTTTCAACCAGGTTTCGCTCATCAAGTTCACTCGTGCGAGCCACCAGGGGCGAACGCTGGCTGGCAATGTAACAGAAAGCCGGCGCGTTCCACAAAGGCCCGTGCCAGGGCGGGCCGCTGGAAACGGGGCGATCCTTCGGCTAAGATGCGCCGAAATCATTCCAGGGTTCCGCCATGAAGAAAGCCGACGGCGAGTGCAGTACCAGAGTATCACCACGGACGCAGAACTGCATGAGTACTGCCGGCACCTGGCCGGGGCCGATCTGATCGCCTTCGATACGGAATTCGTGTCGGAGGACACGTTCCGTCCGCAGCTCTGCCTGATTCAAGTGGCCGCCGCCGGTGGCCTGGCCGTGATCGACTCGCTGGCCGTCTCCGACTTGACCCCGTTCTGGGAAGTCCTGGCGCGGCCGGGCCACGAAACGGTGGTGCATGCGGGGCGCGAGGAACTGCGATTCTCGCTGGATGCGATCGGCCAGCGCCCGCACGCCCTGTTCGACGTGCAGCTTGCGGCCGGGCTGATCGGACTGGAATACCCGGCGTCGTATGCCACGCTGGTCAACCGCCTGCTGGGCAAGTCGGTGCAGAAGGGCGAAACCCGGACGAACTGGCGGGCTCGGCCGCTCTCCTCGCGGCAGCTCGACTATGCCTTGCAGGATGTGATCCATCTGCGCGACCTGCGGGACGAATTGGAAACCCGACTCGCGCGGATGAACCGGCGCTCGTGGCTCAGCGACGAAATGCAGTCCTGGCAGGAGCGGGTGGAGCACGCCGAGAACTCCGAACGATGGCGGCGCGTGTCCGGTCTGTCCGGCATCTCGCGGCAGGGGCTGGCGATTGTCCGCGAGCTGTGGCGATGGCGCGAAAGCGAAGCGCAAGCCCGCAACTGCCCGCCGCGGCGCGTCTTGCGGGACGACCTGCTGGTCGAACTGGCCAAACGGCAGACGGCCGACCCGAAACGGATTCGAGCCGTCCGCGGTCTGGAACATCGCCACCTGCAGCGCAGCCTGCCGCAGATCTCGGAACGGATCGAACAGGCACTCAAGCTGCCCGAACGTGACTGGCCCGCCAAACCGCAACGCCACAGCCGGCCGCCCATGATTCTGCTGGGACAGTTTCTCTCGGTCGCCCTGAGCAGTATCTGCCGAGCGATGGATCTGTCTCCCGCCATCGTCGGCACGGCCGATGACGTGCGGGAACTGATCGCCTATCACCTCGGCATGACGACGGGCGACGACGGCCAGCCGCCGTTGCTGGCCCGCGGCTGGCGGGCGGAAGTGGTCGGCAGCAAGATCGAGGAACTGCTGGACGGCAAGTTGGCCCTGCGTATCGCCCGGCCGCTGTCCGAACAGCCCCTGGAGTTCCTGCTGCCGGCCCAGCGCGGGGCGAACGCCGAGCCGCCGGACCGCTCGCCCGAGTCGTAACCTTCGTCCTACGGCCCCAAGACACTGGCCGGATAGAACCGCGTGGTTTCCTCGGTCGCCAGCCGGGTTTCCGGGTCGGCACAATTCACGCTCGCCCGAAAGACGTGGTTGCCTTCCTTGGACGCCTTGGCCACGACACTCAGCACCACCTTCTGGCCCGGAGCGATTTCGGCCAGCGGCTGGAACAGCACCTGTCCGGGCACCAGCTCGGCCGGCCCGCCATCCGCACGTGTCGGCTCGATCCCCTCGGTGAATTGGGCCACCACCTGCACGTTGCGGGCACTCTTGGTTCCACGGTTGGTGATCACCATCTCGTAAACCACTTCCTCACCGACCGATTTGGGACCACGCGGATCGTTGACCAGCAGTTTCAGATCGGCCAGCGCCTCGACCCGCGTCAACATCTGGCTGGCGGCCGTGAGTTCCCCGGCCACCGTGCGGACTTCCAGGCGGTTTTCGCCGGGCAACGTGAGCTCCACCTGCAGTTGGAACTGCTTCTCGGAGCCGGGATTCAAAACCCCGACGGGCCAGCGGATCTGCCCGGCCTCGGCCTGCGCGCCAGCCAGGCCGCCAATCAGGCGAGCGCCCTCGGGCAGCAGCAACGAGGCGACGACGTTCTCGGCGGCGGCGTCGCCCGTGTTGGCCACCCGGACGGCATACGTGGCAGCCGAACCGGCAAACCGCCGCGGTGGTCCGCTAACGGCCACTTCCAGGATCGCTCGCCGCACCTGCACGTTGATCTCGGCTTGGGCCCGCAGTCCGCCGTCGGCCAGCGCCAAGGCCTGGATCTGCATCGTGCCTGTCTCCCGCGCCGTCAGCTCGATGTCCAGTTCCCGCCGTTCGCCCGCGGCCAGCGTGCCCAGTTGCCGGGTTGCTCCGCTGGCAGGCGATTCACCCAGCGTGATGGCCACGTTTTCGGCGTTGCCCGTACCGGGGTTCGACAGGGTCAATGTGTAGATCTTGGTCTCGCCATAGAGGATGTCCTTGGGACCGCCGATGACCAGGTCCAGCTTGGGTTCCAGGACCTGCACCTCGGCCTGGGTGACCACCGGCCGCACCGACCACTCCACCGCCAGGGCAAAGGCCCGCGGATGCTGTGGCACCAGGCGAATCCGCAGTTGGGCCGACGCTTGCGGGCCGAGGCGATCCACTTGCCAGATGATCTGGCCGCCTTCGCGTCCGGGTTGGGTATCGACCTTGCCCGTCGCCGCCTCGCTTCCCGCCACAACCACGGTCCTGGGTATGGCCAAAGCCACGTCCAAACCCTCGACCGGATTCTGCCCCAGGTTGGTCACTTCCACGATATAGTCCGCTTGCTTGCCGACGGTGATCGAAGCCGGTCCGCGGGTGTCCACTCGGATCGCCGGGGACTCGCCGCTGAGCAAGGCGGTCGAGCCAGCTTCCGTCCGCAGCGCAGTTGCCCGCGACGCCAGGCGATTCGGCAAGGGGGCCAATGCCGTGGGAGCCGTCGCGGCAGAGGAACCATCGCTCGGCGACGGCTCGTCGTCCAGGGTCGGAGGCGCCGGCGGCACCAGACGCGGCGGGGACAAATCATACGGGCTCGCATGCACGTCGCCCGGTTGCGCTGCGGGCGCCGGCCGCCGCGACGTAAATCCGTCGCCGCCGACTGCTTCCACGCCGCCAGCGGGCGAAGCCAACTCACGCGAGGGACGTTTCAAAACCGACTGCAAACCGCCCCGCGGCTCCTCCACTGCCTCCGCACCCTCGAATGTGCCGCTGGGGACCACGGCCGAACCGTACGGCGACAGCGGCCGGACCTGGTCTCCCTCGCCCGCCAAGGGAAATGATCCAGGCTCCGCCGCCGACATCGCTGCACCGGGCTCGGTCACCTGCTGCAAGGGATCCTGGGCGTTGACGAAGGCAACCACGCAGCCGCCGGCCAAGAGCAGCGACACAGCGATGAGAGTTTTTCGAAGCATGGCACGGTCCTGATGGCTCGGTCCTGTGGCGAGACGGTCTGACAACTCTTGCGCGGGACTTGTTATCGTCCGACCCAACCAACAAGATGAAACGATTCGCGCGATTTTTCCGATTACGAAGTCTCTGCGGGCCTCACCATGAACTTGCCGTCGCGACGCGAGAAGATCGAAGCCATGCTGCGGGAATCTCCCGAAGACACCTTTCTGAGGTATAGCCTGGCCATGGAATTGCGTAAGGAGGGGCAGCATGACGCCAGTCTGGAGCAACTGGGGGAACTGCAGAAAGAGAATCCCCCCTACGTGCCGGCCTTCCTGATGTCCGCTCAGCAACTTGTCGCGCTCAACCGAGTGGCCGACGCTCGGAGCGTGCTGCGGGCTGGCATCGAGGAGGCCCGCAAACAGGGCGATCGGCACGCCGCCGGAGAAATGGGAGAACTCCTGGCAAACCTGGGAATCTTGGGCGAATAGACGTTTCGTTCGGAAAAAATGCCGGACGCAAAATCTGCCGGACGGGCCGCTTGACACGATTGTAGCAATAGCTAAACTCTGCCTCCAGTTGTAGCCAGCGCTACATCCTGGGTCGGCGCCGCGGAGGGATGGCGCCCTGGGATCGCGGCGGCGGGACGTACTCGGCACGGCGGGCAGCGGGAGATTCCCAGATGGACAACATCCGACAAGCGGCTTTCCGGCCGGAGACTATTGTCAGGCGCCCTCGGACGGCGAAGGCCCAGTCGGGCTTTACGCTCGTCGAATTGCTGGTGGTAATCGCCGTGATCGGCGTGCTGGTGAGTCTGTTGCTGCCGGCGGTCCAGGCCGCTCGCGAGGCCGGGCGGCGGATGAGTTGCGGCAACCACCTGAAGCAGATCGGGCTGGCGATCCACAACTACGAAGGCGTGTACGGCGTGTTGCCGGCCGGCTATGTGGCGTTTGCCGATTACGCTCGCATCGCCAGTCTGCCGGCCGAGGACTACGATGCGGTCACCTGGGACGCGGCGCCGGGCTGGGCCTGGAGCGCTCAGTTGCTGCCCTATCTGGAGCAGACGCCGCTGGCCGAGCGGTTTGATCCGCGGCTGCCGGCCTGGGACCCCGCGCTGGCTCAGGCGGTGGCGACACGGCTGCCCGTGTTTCTCTGCCCGTCGGCGACCGGCGGCAGCGACGCGTTCGTGCTGGTCGACGCGGCGGGCGCCCCGCTGCGGAAGGCCGGCCGATCGCTGCTGTTTGGACGCAGCCATTACGTGGCCAGCCACGGGCAGGAAGAGTGCTGGGGAGACTGTTCGGGACCGGCCGGAGGTTATGGCGGACAAGTCTCGTTGCTGGCCGACGGGCCGTTCTATCGCAACTCGCGCGTCAAGTTCGCGGATGTTACCGACGGACTCTCCAACACCGTCTTCGTGGGCGAGCACACGTCGCGGCTGAGCGATAAGACCTGGGTGGCCGTGGTACCCGGCGCGGCCGTGCACCCCAAGGTCCAATCGCCGGCCAACGCCGTGGAGTCGGCCGCCACGCTGGTTCTGGCTCACAGTGGCCCCGCGCTGGGCGAATCCGACGCACTGGGCAATCCGATCATTCATCCGCCCAATTTCCCCACCTTGCACGTCGGGCAAATGATGGCGGAACACCCCGGCGGCGCAATGATCTTGCTGGGTGACGGGTCGGTGCGGTTCGTGGCCGAGACCATCAATCTGCAGATATTCGCCGCGCTCAGCAGCATCGGCGAGGGCGAGGTGGTGGATGACTTTTAGGACTTGTGCGCTGAGTAGTTGTCTGTTGCTATCGGCAATCGCCTTGCTCGCGGGCTGCGGCCGGTATCCGCCCGTGGGCAGTTCGGCCTATGAATTGGCCGAGTCGGTGGCAGGCGTCTGCAACGGCAGGCGGGAGGCTCAACTGCCCGCGGCCCGCCAGATGATTGACAACCGCCAGGCTGCCGGACTGATCACCTCGCGGGAAGCGAGCTTTCTGCTGGAAATCATCGAGCAGGCCGAGCGTGGCGATTGGGAGCGGGCCGAACGCCGAGCCCGCCGCTTGCTGCTGGACCAGTCGGACTGGTAGGCGTCGAGGATCCCCCGGAATTCCCCAATTCGCCTGTCCAAGTGCGGCACCCGTGTAACCCGCACCTTCGTAACACTTTGCCTAAACCAAAGCGACGGTCAGGCCGATGATTGCCAGATGGTGGTCGTTGTCGCGGCCGGAAAAAGATACGGCGGGCGACGACTCTGAGTTGGAAAACCATGTGCCGGCAAACCGTAAACGGTAAACAACTGAATCGGTACGATGAGCAAGAATAGCGCCGAAAGCGTCGCAGCCATTCCACGTTCGCTGAGTCACGGCAGATTTAATGCGAGTGCAAACCTTCCCTACGGTCTTACCTGTGACCACGTGGGTGCCGCAATGCGTGAGTTGCTTGAATTCCTACGCCTGGTAAACGGGTCGCTGGCGGGCCGATCGATGCCTCGATTGGAAGCGATCCTGATGCCCGCGAACTTCAGCAGCATTGTCGGCGAGTTTATGACGGCGACTATGCCAAGACACTGCCCAAGCATAGTGAAGAATTCGTATCACAACGGCCACCCGGATATCCTGCCGAAAGGGAGGTATCCCAACGACTCGCAGCTACATGCGATTGATGGCATCGAGGTCAAAGGGTCGCGATACCTCAAGGGTTGGCAGGGCCACAATCCGGAAGAGTGTTTTCTAATGGTCTTCGTGTTTGACAGTAACCGACCTTCAGACGACGTTAAGAATGTGCCGCCCAAGCCTTTCTCCTTTGTAAAAGTGGTTGGTGCGGAACTAGAAACAGGGGACTGGAAGTTCTCCGGGCGGTCGCCAACCAGTCGCCGAACCATCACGGCAACTGTATTACCGTCTGGGAGCGCCAAGATGGAAGCCAACTGGATCTATCGCGACTTAGATCTCGACCCAAACGCATCAACTTTCATTTGAAGAGACGCGGCTGCGAATCCACGAATTCCAAGTTCGGCGCAAGTTCAAATCGGACTTTCACTTCCTTCAGTCGTGGAATCGCCTTGCTTGCCAGGTGGTAGAAATCGTCAAATCGTTCAAGTCCGATCGCACACAAGCCAACCGCTTCCGCGGCGGCCAGCGTTGACCCGGAACCCATGAATGGATCGACGACCACACCTTCGCCTAACGGAAGCGACGCGTAAACGACTTGTCTCAAGAACGACTGAGGCTTAAGGCTCGGATGGTTGGCAATCTCCCGTTCTCGCTTCGGAGTTCGTTCGCTCGGAACCACATCTTCGAACGGTCTGCCGTCTGGCATGCGACGCAAGCCGCCGGTCTGGAACTCGCGAAGGCATTCACTTACCGTCATCTTGGGCAACATTGGTTTGCGAAATACTCCCCAAGGCTCATAGCAGCCTTTGGGCATTGACGACACGTCGGGAAATTCCGCTTCAGCGTTCTTGGGTCTGTCCCCCCCCCGCAAGGTGCGAACCAACCGAATGACTTGGCCTCGGAACTCCAATCCACCACAGACTACCGAGTCATAAAAAGTCTGTGCGATAAACGCGTTGGTGGCCACAAACACATGGGCTCCGGGACGTAACGCACGATTCAAGAGTCGGCTCCACTCCTCGAAGTAACGCCGAAGTCTTTCCCGCTCCTTCGCGTCGAGTGCGGTGAATCGCGGAAGCGGTTGCCTTGTGTGCCCGTCGAATGAGGGTGGTATGCGCCAGATGCCCCCCTTGCCGTTGGTGCGTTTCTGTAGCTGATCCAAGTCATACTCCTTCACGCCATATGGTGGGTCGGTGACGACCGCATGAAGGGAGTTCCCCGGAACTCGTTCCAGCCATTCGAAACAGTCCGCGTGAATCGCAAACGACCGACCGAACTTTTGAAAGGCGTAGCCAAAGGTCAAGCCCGAATTCATCTTGAATCTCACCACTGGGGGCTACCGCGAAGTGTGCACGTCTGTACAGCATATCTTACTGCCGCCACTGCGCCTAGCAGGCGACTGACATCCGGTGACGTTCCGGCCGCTGCAAAACAACACTCGGCGTCAAGATAGCACTCTTCGGCGTCCGTGTCTCTCGCAGGTCGAGAATCGCTTCGGCCAACTGACGTTGGCTGAACAACACGGGCCGCAGGGACGTGAAATACCGGCGCGTGGCTGCTACACTTCAAGGCGAGTTCATTCCGGCGGACGCCTGCCGTACCAAGTTGCAGCCACCAGGCCCTGCCGCCTCCAGGACAGGCGGCAAGCAATCGGCAAGAATCCAGCATCCCCTTCGCGGAAGGCACTGCAATGCCCCAACTGCTCGTCCAGCGATCGATCCAGATCCAGGCCTCGTGCGACAAGGTGTTCGACGCGGTGGCCGACTTCGGCACCTGGACCACCTGGTCGCCCTGGCTGGGAGCCGACCCGCAGGCCCGCGTTGAGGTTCGCGGCGACGGCTCGTCGGTCGGTGCCGTCTATTCCTGGCAGGGCGACCTGGTGGGGCAGGGCGAGATCGAACATCAGCGGCTCGAGCCGGGACGCCGGATCGAGGACCAGTTGCGGTTCATCAAACCGTTCAAATCGCAATCGCAGGTCACGTTCGAACTGGCGACGGAAGGAGGCGGCACCCGTCTGACCTGGCAGATGCGTGGTTCGCTTCCCTGGTTCCTGTTCTGGATGTCCCGCCAGATGGAGACGCTGATCGGCATGGATTACGATCGCGGCCTGAAGATGTTGAAGGAATGGCTCGAGACGGGGCAGATCCTGTCCCGCACCGATGTCCAGGGCGTGCAGCCGGTCGGACCGCTGACGATGGCCGGCGTGCGGACGACGTGCGCGCTCAGCGAGATCGGCCCGTCGATGGACGTCGCGTTCAGCGAGGCTCGGCGCCGGCTGGCCGAACAAGGACTGCCGACCGACGGCCAGCCGATGTCGGTGTATCATAAGCTGGACTTCAAGACCGGCGCTTTCGACTACACCAGCGGCTTGAGCTTGCCGGCCGGCACGAGTGCTCCGGCCGGATTGTCCGCCTGGTCGATTCCCCAGGTGCGGGCGCTGCGGGTCGAGCATATCGGCAGTTACAACCACCTGGGCAACGCCTGGAGCATCGCCAACCAGGTGGCGCGATACAAGAAGCTCAAGCAAAGCCGGGTCGGTGCGTTCGAAGTCTACCAGAACGATCCGCACGACACGCCGCCTGTCGATTTACGGACCATGATCTACTTGCCGCTGCGGGGCTGAGTGGGACTTTGAATCGGCGCTCTTCCGCTAAGCAATCCGTTTGTGCCAGACGACTTTGTCGTCGCCCAGATCATAGAAGTCCGTCAACTCGGCGGCCACCTCGTACCCGCAGCGCCGGTAGAACGCTCGCGTCGGAGCGTATTGCGGGCGGCCGGAGGTTTCAATGTACAGCCGCCGTCCTCCGGCAGCCTGGATCCGTTGCTCGCAGGCACCGACCAGGGCCTGGCCCAGTCCTCGGCCTTGCCAGCGGGGATCCACTACGATCCAGTACAGGTCCCAACTGCCCACCGTGCAGGCGATCGGGCCATAACAGGCGTACCCGGCCTGCCGCCGGTCGACTTCGGCAAACAGGAAGTGATAGCCGGAGGCCAATCCCTTGTGCAGTCGTTCGTCGACCAGTTCGACCGCCACGAGTAGTTCGTCGTCGCGAAAGAAGCCGGTGGCGGCAACTAGTTGCCGAACCAGTTCCCGGTCCGCGGCGGCCACGGATTCTCGCAGCGTAGGGCAGAGGTGCTGGCTCGATTCGGGCGACTGGTTCATAAGGCCTCACTGACGATCCTTCCCACAGCCTGTTCAAAACTAATGCCGGCCCTGGCCAGGGCCGCGGCGAACCCCGCGTCGGGCGCGAGGCACGGGTTGACGTTGACTTCGAGCGTCTGGGGCTGACCGTCGCCATCCACTCGGATGTCCACTCGGGCAAAGCCGGTCAGATCGAACAGCCGCCAACAGTCGGCGGCGCACCGCTGAAGCTGCTGCAGCAGGCTCGCATCGGATTCCGGGAAGTCAAACCGCCGCGGCGTCTGCTGGTATTCAAACGAGTCTGGCTGCCATTTGGCGCGCCGGCCGACGATCCGCGGCTTGCCCGGAGGAAAACCAGTAAAGTCGATTTCCGCGGGAGGCAAGACCTGGCCCGCCAGCAGCGAAAGATTGAACTCGCGGCCGTCCACGAACCGTTCGGCGAACAGCGGCCGGCCGCTACGCCGCTCCCGCCAGTCCAGTTCGCGCCGCAGTTCGGCCACGTCCCGTACCAGGACCACGCAGTCGTCCTCCATGCCCAGCGACGCGTGCTCCCAAACCGGTTTGATGATCCAGCGACAGGCCGACCAGCTCCAGCGTCCCCACTGGTCCCAGGGGCCCGACGACGCGGTGGCCGAGGGCAGCCAGTCGGGTGTGGGCAGGCCGGCGGACCGCAGTTGCTGTTTGGCGGCCCGCTTATCGGCCGTGGCCAGGATCGCATTCGTCCGAGCGCCCGTGTAGGGAATCCGCAGGGCCTCCAGCAGCAGCGTGGCCAGCGGCATCAGCCGGTCGGTCCCTCCCAGGGACTCGACCAGGTTGAACACCAGATCCGGCCGCTGTTCGAGGAGCGTCCGCCTCAACTGCGCCAGGTCCAGCGTGCAGCCCAGGGCCAACGCATCGTGCCCCAAGTTTCGCAAGGCGTCCAGCACGGCGTCGCGCTGGTTCCAGACATCCTGTTCGTCCACGGCCGCGTCGTCGCCAGGCTCGTTGTACAGCACGACAACGTTCACCGCTGGCCCTCGCCGCGCCGGATCGCGTTGCCGCCGGGCGACGCGGAAACCACTCCCACTCGCCGGCCACCGGCCGCCTCGCAGCGCCGTGCGGCCGACTCGAGGATTCTCCCGATCAGTTCCACATAGGGCATGCCGACGGCCGTGGCCAGCATCGGCAAGTCGGAATGCGAAGGGTGCAGTCCGGCCAGCGGATTCGCCTCTATGAACTGCGGCTGGCCGGTCGCATCGCAACGCAAGTCGATCCGTCCTCCGTCGCGGCATCGCAGCGTTCTCCAGGCCGCCAGGGCGATCCGTTCGGCCTGCGCCACCTGCGGGTCGTGTTCGGCCCGGACCAGCCGGCATTCCACCCGCTCTTCGCAATGTTCCTTGTTCAAGTACGAGTAAACGTGCGGCTCAGCGGCCGGCAGCAGCACGATCTCCAGCGTTCCCAGGCAGCGGGCCGCCGGCCCCGTCCCCAAGATGCCCACGGTGAACTCGCGGCCCGGCAGGTACTGCTCCACCAGCACCGGCTGCTGGTAGCGTTGCAGCAACTGCTCGCAGACATCCCGCAGTTGCCGGCGGTCGTCCGCCAGTGACGCGGGCGTGACGCCCTTGCCGGTGCCTTCGGCCAGCGGTTTGGCGAACAAGGGAAACGGCAGGTCCAGTCCGCCGTCCAGCGTGTCGAGGCTCTCGACGACGGCGAAGCGGGGAGTTGGCACGCCGGCGCGCCGCACCACGCTCTTGGCCACGCTCTTGTCCAGGCAGACGCTCATCACGCAGGGATCCGAGAACGTGTAGGGGATCTCGAATACGTCGAGGATCGCGGGAACCTGCGCCTCGCGGCCGGGTCCCCGCAGGCCTTCACAGATGTTCAAGACCAGATCCCAGCGATGGCCCTCCGCCAGGCTCCGGACCAGTTGTCTCGCGGAGCCGATCCGCCGGGTCTCGTACCCCAGCATCTGCACGGCATGGTCCAGCGCATCGATGGTTTCCAGCCGATCGAACTCGGCCGTCTCCTCGTCGCTGTATCCAGCCGCGAGATACTCGTCGCGCAGGTCGTAGGTCAAGCCAATTCGCATGGGGAACCACCCGCTTGACTCGGCATGCCGCTCCGCTCGGCGCCTCCCGGCAAGGCACCGTCCCGCTCGGCGCGAATCTCGCGATACAACTGCTCGTGCCAGCGGCGAGCGTCATCGAGGTTCATCCGCAGGGCCGCAATCAGATCCTGTTCCGGGCGAAGCAGTTCCAAGGGGCAGCCTGGCGACAATTCCTCCCGCAGGCCGCCGGCCGTGTAATCATACGGATACAAGCGGCAGACCAGCGGGCGGACCTCCAGGGGCAGTCGGCAACCTCGCTCGCCGAGAAACGTGCAATCGCCGTTGGGCTGGCGGCGGAGGACACGGCGGCTGTGGTCCGAGCGAAACACGTGGGCGCTCCAGACCGGATCGTCGTCCTGGTCCAGGTACTCCGGATCTTCCGGCACGCGGAACTCCGTGAAATCATCGACACCCGTGAAACAGGCAATCCGTTCCACGTCGCCGAGCGTGGTGTAAATCTCGCATCGCTGGCAACAGGTCCGCGTATGCCGGGCGCACCGCACGCAAAGCAGTTCGTCGTCCGCCATGGCCTAAGACTCCACCGGGTCAGGATAACGGTATTCCTGGCCCTCGAAATTACGCAGGACCAGCCAGTCCCCGTCGCGTCCCACGACGTAGTTTGGCTGGAGCGGGATTTTGCCTCCACCGCCCGGCGCGTCGATGACGAAAGTCGGAACCGCATAACCGGTGGTATGGCCCCTGAGGCCTTCGATGATTTCCAGTCCCTTGCTGACAGGCGTCCGGAAGTGCGCCGAACCGCTGATCGGATCGCACTGGTAAAGGTAGTACGGTCGGACTCGCATCAGCAGCAAGCGGTGCACCAGTTGCTTCATCGTTTCCAGATCGTCGTTCACTCCGCGCAGCAGCACGGTTTGCGAGCCCAGCGGAATGCCGGCGTCCGCCAGGCGCTGGCAAGCCAGCCGCGACTCGGCGGTACACTCGTCCGGGTGCAGAAAATGCACGCTCATCCACAACGGATGAAAGCGCTTCAGCACCCGAATCAGGTCCATCGTGATCCGCTGAGGCAACACGGCCGGCATCTTGGTGCCGATCCGCACGAACTCCAGGTGCGGGATCGCCCGCAAACGGGAGAGGATCCAGCCCAACCGCTCGTCGCTCAGCGCCAAGGCATCTCCGCCGGAGATCAACACATCCCGGACCGTGGTGGCTTGTTCCAGGTAGTGGAAGACGGCTTCCAACCGCTGTTCATTGGGAACAATCTCGCCGTGCCCCACGACTCGCGACCGGGTACAGTAGCGGCAATAGGTGGAGCAGAAATCCAACGGCAACAGCAGGACCCGATCCGGATAACGATGCACCAGCCCCGGCACGGGACTGTGGCCGTCCTCGCCCAGCGGATCGTCGGCTTCGCCAACCGACCTGAGAAACTCGCTGGAGGTCGGGATCACCGTCTTGCGCAGCGGCTGCTGCGAATCGTCCGGATCCAGCAGGCTCATATAGTAGGGCGTCACGCCAACCGGCAGCATCGTGCCGCCACGGAGCAGCGCCTCGTGCTCGTCGTCGGACAGCGTCACCATCCGCTGGAACTGTTCCAGCTTGCGAATGCGGTGCTGGGACTGCCATCGCCAGTCGTTCCACTGGCGGTCGGTGGCTTCGGGAAAGAAGCGCTTGCGGAAGGCCCGGGTGCGGGGATTCGTGGGAGCTCGCCGGCCAGGATGGAACGGGACCGGCGGACGGCTTGATGCGCGGCCGCTGGTCGAAGGTGGCGCGGCAGGCTGGACAGGTCGGTTGCTGGCCACGGTGTCCGGCGCCAGCGTCGGACGCTCTCCCGCGACACTCGAAGAATCGCTGTTTCCGTGACGAAAAGCCAGTTCGTTGTAGTTGAAAGTGGTGCTTCGTTCGATGCCGATCAGTGCTGGTGAACCGGGAGGCTCCTCGTCGTCACGCTGGCACTCCTCAATCCGTTGCGCGTTCGCATCACCGCCACCCAACATGCAGGCACTCCTTTTGGTTGATGCAGGAATTGTTGACCGCCGACCACTCCAGTTGGTCGCAATCTGTCTGCAGTCAACAATCGCGTGATTCAACAACACTTTGTAGAATTGTCAAGTGGCGGGCCCCTGAGAATGGGCTCCAATGCACCTCTTCGTCCCCGCTCAGGGGGTTGGTTTCTGGTCCAGCGGTTGAAACCGTCGATTGTGCCCCCAGCCGCCCAGGACGGCGAGCGATAAGGCACCGTTTGGCGGGAATCCGACGATTCCGTCGGCTGGCGCCGCGTGCCTCGGCGCTCCGCGGCGGTATACTTCCCTGGAGCGTTCCTTTGGTTCAACGGCCCATAAACGTGTGAAATCGCCATGAAACGATCCACTTGCCCGACCCGCCGGCGGGCTTTGCCGTGGCTGGCGGTGGTCCTGGTCGCCGTCACGGCCATCACGGCTGGCGCGACCCGGCTGTGGTGGTGGCCTCGCCTGGAACGAATGCTGGCCCAAGGCGGACCCGAGGCCACAGCCGCGTCGGCCGACAGGCACGACCACGCCGACGGGCACGACCACGCCGACGAGCACGACCACGCCGACGGGACCGACCACGCCGACGGGACCGGAACGCGAGCTGGCGGTGCCAGCCAGCATCCGGGGCACGACGAAGCCACGTCGATCGAGCTCAGTTCGTCGGGACTCAAGAACATCGGCTACCAGCCGCTGACCGTGCAGCTTGGCAGTTTCGAACGCACGATAACCTTGCCGGCGATGGTGGTCGAACGGCCCGGACGGTCGCAGATTCACATCACCGCTCCGCTGACGGGCATCATCACGCGGATCCACGCGCTGGAAGGGGCGGCGGTGGAGCCGGACAGTCTGCTGTTCGAGGTGCGGCTGACGCACGAGGAGCTGGTGTCGGCGCAGCGCGACTTCCTCCGCACGGCGGAGAACCTGGACGTCATCCAGCGCGAGATTGAGCGGCTGCGGACCGTCAGCGACGGCGTCATCGCCGGGCGGCGGGTACTGGAGCAGGAGTACGAACAGCAGAAACTGCAAGCCTCGCTGCGGGCCGAACAACAGGCCCTGCTGCTACATGGTCTGAGCGAACGGCAAATCGACGGGATCATGAGCGGCCGGCAGTTGCTGCAGTCGCTCGAGGTCCGTGCTCCCGGCCACGAACACGACGACGACGATTGCAGCGACGATCATCTGTTCCACGTCCAGCAGTTGCCCGTGAAGCTGGGGCAGCACGTCACGGCGGGCGAGCTGCTGTGTGTGCTGGCGGACCACTGCGAGCTGTTCCTGGAGGGCCGGGCGTTCGAGGACGATGCGCCGCAGTTGCTCGAAGCGGCGCGCGGCGGTGGTAGTATCACCGCCCGGCTGGTCACGGGCCGCGGCCAGGAGGCGGCGATCGATGGCTTGCAAGTGTTGTATTTGTCCGATCGCGTGGATCCCGAAACGCGGGCGTTGCGATTTTACGTCCGCCTGCCGAACGAGGTCGTGTGGGATCAGGAGGTCGAAGGAGGTCGGCGTTTCATCGCCTGGCGGTTCAATCCTGGACAACGGATGGAAGTGCGAGTTCCCGTCGAGCGGTGGGAGCAGCGCATCGTGCTGCCTCGGCAGGCGGTAGTCGAGGACGGGGCGGAGTCGTACGTCTACCAGCGCAACGGCGACCATTTCGACCGCCTGCCGGTCCATGTCGAGTATCGCGACTCGGAAGCGGTCGTGGTGGCGGCCGACGGGACGTTGAAACCGGGCGACATCGTCGCGGCTCGCGGCGCCTACCAGATGCACCTGGCTCTGAAGAATCGTGCCTCCGGCGGTGTCGATCCGCACGCGGGACACAACCACTGAGCTGGCATGTGCCAGGAAGCACAGCGCCACGTGGAAGGGCATCATCCGACTGTCTCGGCGGGATCGCCTGCCAACCGTGCGGATGACGGCCCTGGCGTCGGGCTACCGTTCACCACAGCCGAACATGCGGCCGTCTTGCAGACACTCGCAGAGTTGGCGATAGGCAACCGCGATGCGTTCGAGCGACGCGCCATCGCCGACCTCTGCCAGGATGCGGCGGGCCAGCGGGCCTTGTTCCAGCAGCGTGCGGCGCGGGGTGGTCCAGTCCGGATCGGCTTCCAGCCAGGCCGGCGCGACCGAGGCGGCCAGGTGATTCCAAAGCTGTCCCGCGGTCACCGGCACCGGGCCGGTGTACCCGAACAGGGCCAGGTACTCCCGATCGCTGATCGGGGCCCGATCGGCGTCGCGGATCGTGGCCAGCAGGATTTGCCGCAGCGGTTCCACCTGCCAGCTCCGCTGCCGCGCGGCGTCCGACCACCGCTGTTCGACCAGCTCCCGCAGCACGGCGACGACCAGCGCGCAGATCGCCAGGTCCGCCGCCGGACACTCCGCCACATCCAGGACGCGAATCTCCAGCGTGTTGCGGACAAAGCGGGCGATCGTGCCGCGAGCATTGAGAAACTCGTCCTGCAAGTCGCCGCCGGGATCCAGCGGCCGGATGTCGGCGTACATCCGCTCCAGAATCTGCTGCCGGTACTCGGCGATCGTAAACACGGGCTCCGGGATGACGCCGCCCGTGACCGAGGGGATCCGCCGGGCGTTGTCGCGGTAGAAGTCCAGGCGGCTGTCCAGCGTACCGCGGGGGCGGCCATCGACGATCGGCGAGCTGGCGGCCAGCGCCGGCAACAGCGGCAGCAGCACGCGGATGGCGGCGTGCAGCCGGCCAAACTCGTCGTCGTTGGCAAACGGCAGGTTCAGGTGCACGCTTTGCAGATTGGCCCAGCCATGGCCCCGGCAATCGAAAATCCGGTTGAAGGCCTCGTACACCGGGCTGTAGTCGTGCGGCCAGAGCCGCAACTGGCTGTGCGGGTCCATCCAGGGGTGCATTCCGGAGGGCATCAAGCGGCCGCCGAGACGCGCCAGGATCTGGTTGATCTGCCGCACGTTTCGCTGGAACGGCTCCACCAGTCCCGCCAGGGTCGCCGCCGGGCCGGTCGTCTTCAGCTCGATCACGTGCAAGGCCAACTCGTTGGACCAGGTAATCTCGCCCTGCTCGACATCCGAGACATACTCGCCGGCAACTTCCCGCAGAACCTGGTCGGCGATCGGCAGCACGTCCAACGTGTCGCGATCCACGATCATGTATTCCAGCTCGACGCCAAACCCCTCAAACAGATGCAGCGGCCCGCTCATTTGCGATACACTCCCGCCTTCCGCCGTTCGACGCGCGCCATGAACACCCGCATGATGCGGTCGTACAGTTCGTCGCGCAGCACCACGTCCTCGTAACCGGCGTCGATGTTCGGATTGTCGTTGACTTCGATCACGTAAAATTCGTTGCCCGACTGCTTGACGTCCACGCCGTACAGTCCATCGCCGATCGGTTCGGTCGCCTGCAGGGCCACTCGCACCGCCTTGCGCGGGGCCGACTCGACCGGCAACGTCTCCACCTTGCCATACCGCGTGCCCCCTTGACCGTCCCGATCGACGATCTGCCAGTGCTTGCGAGCCATGTAGTAACGGCAGGCATACAGCGGCACGGAATCCAGCACGCCAATCCGCCAGTCGAATGTCGTGGGCACGAAGGCCTGGGCCACGACCAGGTCCGAATCCGCCAGGAAGCGGTCCAGTTGCTCGGCCAGTTCCTCCGGCCCCTCCACCTTGACCACGCCCAGCGAGAACGCGCTGTCCGGCTTCTTCAACACGCAGGGAAAGCCGATCTCCGCGGCCACGATCTCGATGTTGCCGCGGTGGACCACGCAGGTCTTGGGCATCGGCACCTTGTGCCGCGACAGCAGTTCGGCCAGGTACACCTTGTTGGAACAGCGGACGATCGACTGCGGGTCGTCGATCACCACCAGGCCTTCGCGCGCGGCGCGCTGAGCGAAGCGGTATGTGTGGTGGTTGACGTTGGTCGTCTCCCGGATGAACAAGGCGTCAAACTCGGCCAGCCGCCCGAAGTCGCTGGCCAGGATCAATTCCGTCTCGAAACCGACCTTCTGGCCGGCCTTGATGAACTTGGCCAGCGCCTTCTCGTTGGAAGGCGGGTGGACTTCCTGCGGATTGTGCAGGATTGCCAGGTCGAATCGGGCGTTGGTGCGCCGCACGCTGGCGCGGCGACCCTCGAAGTACGACTTGGCCACGTCCACCAGGAACGCTCGATGGCCTTGCGGGATCTCGTTGGCGGCAATCGCCGCGACCGACCTCAGCCGCCAGGTCTGGCCATCGCGAACAAAGTGAGCCCGCAGCAAGGGGGCCGGAATCAGGTTGAACAACTGCAAACTCAACCGGTCGTAACGTTTGGCCATGTTCCGGCCGAAATAGATGCTCAGCGCGAACTTCTCCGACTGCAGTGGCGACAGCGTCTTCTGAATCAGGTCCTCCAGGTCCGCGGAGATCAAACGCGCCATCCCTCGGGATCGCAGGTCCTGGATGGTCGTCACGCTGGGCAGCGGGCGATGTCCCCGCGCCTCGGCCAGCAGCGAAACGTAGTACCCGGCCGTTTGGTAACGGTACGAACGGCAGAGGTTGAACACCTTCATGCCGCGACTGCTCGCGAACCGCTCGCTGGTCAAATACGCCCGCGCCGGCACAACTTCCACCGACGGGATCTCGAACGGCCACTGCTGGGGATCATCCACGACGATCAGGGTAGACACCACCGCGTCCTTTGTTTTCCTGGCTGCCTGAAGTGACGATCAGCAGGTTCGCGTCGAAGGTCATGATGCCCAGCAGGATCGCGCATCGCAGGCGGTCCATGCCCACATGGTAGACCTGGGCCGGCGCGATCGGATTCGGTTGCAGCGGGTCGGCCAGCAGCACCTCGCGCTGCGGCTGATCGTAGCCGCACAGCACCACGAAATGGCCCGTCGGCACTCCGCGAATGTCGTCCGGCTGACAATTGGAACCGATCTCCCGCGCTTCCTGGTACAAGTAAGTGGCGCTCAGACCCGTCAGAATCGGCACGCCCCGGCGAAGATAACGCCGGATCAGTTCACTGGTCAAATCGTGCATGCGAACCGTTCCGCCACGCTCGATGAACTCCAGGTAACTGTGCGTGGCGATCGCCAGCTTGGGCGAACTCTTGGCCGCCAGTTGTGCCCGCAACCGCTCGGCCAGGTCCACGGGCCGACCGTCAAACCAGGTGGGATCAAAGACTTGCAGGTTAAACGTGTAAATCAGCGCCGAGTAACCGCGTCGCAAGGCGTGGCAGCCCAGCACAACCGCCAAGGTGCCACCCTCCTCCAACTGGGGGATTTCGGCAATCACCTGGTGCAGCGGAATCGAGTCTCCGTAGTACCGATACACCGCGTGCAGGCTGGTCGGGCCGCATGTCGTCATGTCCGGCTGCGGCAGGATCTCGAGTTCCAGTTGTGCCTTTTCCAAGGTTGCTCAGCCGCTACGTCCGGGATCGGTATCCAACGACTCCGCCCCGCATTCTACGCGCCTCCGCTCGACTCGCATAGGCGATATCACCGGCCGCACACTCGCCCTGCGATCCGAAATCCTCCCGCTGGGGGCGGTTCGCAAACGACCGGACCCACTCGCTCCGCGGCCGTTCGTGGCGTAGGGTTAGGGTGAACCCCGCTACTTTCGCGGAGCGAAAGGCGACTATCGCTACTTTCGCGGAGCGAAAGGCGACTATGGCCGCGGAATGAGTCGAGGTCCGGCGCGATGCAACTCCACCGTCCAACTCTCCTGAATCGGCTGGCCAAGGGGCTTGCCCGCCCGCTGAGCCGGCTCGTGGCCGGCCGCGTTATAGCCGACGGGGCTCGAGCGGCCGAAGCCTACTGGTGCATCCTGCTGGGCAAGGGAGCCGGGACCGGCTGGGCCCTGGATGCCGAGATTCGGGCCGCCGCCAACTGCATCCGCACGCCACGACCGGTCCTGCTGGACGTGGGCGCCAATACGGGCCAATGGTCCGCCGAAATGCTGCGGCTGTTTCCCGCGGCGACGCTGTACCTGGTGGAACCCCAACCCGCCTGCCAGCAGCGGATTCTGGCCCGCGGCCTGCCAGGTGCGGTGCTCATCCCCAGGGCCGTCAGCGACCAGGCCGGTACGCGGCTGCCCCTGCACACCAACGGCGACGAGTCGGGCATCGCCTCGCTCCATCCCCGCCAGGACAGTTGCTTTCAGCAGCTCCAATTCTCCACGATCGAAGTCGAAACCACGACGATCGACGACATCGTGCGCGAGCAGCGTCTGGCCGCGGTTGACTTTCTGAAGATGGACATCGAAGGGCACGAACTGCACGCCCTGCGGGGAGCGGCCCGCAGCCTGGCCGAGCGAAAGATCAAGGCCCTGGCGTTCGAATTCGGTTCCAGCAACATCAACTCGCGAACCTACTTCCGCGACTTCTGGGACCTGCTGACACCGCTGGGGTACGAGCTGCTGCGGATCGTACCTTCCGGACGCTTGCTGCCGATTCGCCAGTACTACGAGGACTGCGAATACTTCCGCGGCGTCACGAACTACCTGGCCCGGTTGACTGGCTAGTGTTGTTCGGCAGCAAGCGCGCGTCGGCCCAGTCCGCATGATCCCAACCGGGGCCGTCGCCGGCGTCGGTCACCACCAGCCGCAACAATGCGACATCCGTCAGATCCAGGTCCAGGCGACGCGTGACGCTGGCGGGCGTGAGCACGCCGCTTTCGAATCGCCGCACGCCGTCCAGCCAGACTTCGAACGTCACGGACGCAGCGCCACTGGCTTCCTGGTCCACTCCCAGGTCGGCCACCAGCCGCCGGTATCCGCCGGCCAGCTCAAACGTCAACTCGGACCAGGCGTGCACGCCAAGCCCCTTGCCGTATGTCAGCCCGCTCAATGTCAACGTATTCCCGTCTCCCGCCGCCTGCTCGCCGTTGCTCCTGTCCCGCTCGACCGGCCCCCAGCCGTTGACGGCCGGTTCCGCCAGCGGCAGATCACTCAGCCACTGCACGCCAGCCACCTGCACCTCGTAGACCTGGCCGGCCAGCACGTTGCCGCGGGAATCGTCCACATCAAACCGAAACCGATCCACCGGCTGACTGGTTCCGCCGTGGACGTACAGAATCCGGCCTTCGTTCAGATCCTGCTGAGTGAACAAGTCAACCGGCACGTCCTGGGCGTCGACTCGCACCAGTTGTCCGTGGGCTGGCGGCTCGCTCACTCGATACACCACGCGCGAAGCCGGCTGCGCGTTGTCGGCATAAGCCAGGTCGTCGGCCGTCAGCAGCACCTGGCCAGCCGGCGCCACCAGTGTGCCGCGGCGGTGAATCTCCACGGGTGGCAGATGGTCCGCGATCGGGATCAGGCGCGCATCGGCCCAGTCCGCGTGGTCGAATCCCGGATCGTCGCCGCCGTCGGTGACGCGCAGCGTCAGCCGCTCGACATCCAGCACGTCCACCGCCAGACGCTCGGCCGCATCGCTGCCCCTCAGCAGACGGCTTTCCAACCGTAACTGGCCGTCGGCCCAGACCTGGAAACGGACGCTGCCGGCCGCTCCCACTTCGTCGTCCACGCCCACGTCCGCCAGAAATCGCTGGTAGTTTCCTCCCAGCGCCAGTTGGATCTCGCTGGCCGCATGCACCCCCAGTCCCTTGGCGTACGTCACGCCGCCAAGCGTCAGCGGCCGTCCGTCGCCACCCGCCAGGTCGCCGTTGCTGCGGTCGCGTTCCACGGGCCCCCAGCCGTTGGCGGGCGGCTCCGCAAACGGCAAGTCGCTGATATAGACCGCCTCGACCACTTCGATCGTGAACGATTGTTGATCGAGCCAGTTGCCCTGCCCATCGCCAATTTCGAATTCAAAGCGGTCAGGGCCGACGTCCTGTCCGGTGTGGACGTAGGCGATCCGGCCCCGCTGCACGTCGTTCTGCGAGAAGTCGCCGATTGGCAGCCCTGGAGCGTCTGTCCGCTCCAGGTGCCCCCGCGTGGGAGCGGCCTTAATCCGGTAGACGACGTTGGCCGGTGGCTGGACGTTGTCCGCATACAGCAATTCGCCGTCGCTCAGCACGAGCTGGCCGCCCGCTGCCACTTGCGCTCCGAGGTTCCGCACGCTTGCCGGCGGGTCGTTCTCGTCGCGGGCCAACAGCCGGGCTCCCGCCCAGTTACCGTGATCGGAGTCCGCACCGTCCGTGCCGCCGGTGACGACCAGCTTCAGTTCATCAACTCCCGCCACGTTCAGATCGATACGGCTGGCAGGCGAATTACCTCGCAGCAGGCCGCTGTCGTGGATTCGCGCGCCGTCGGCCCAGACCTCGAACGTCACCGTCCCCCGCTCGCCCACCTCGTCGTCCACTCCCACGTCGGCCACGAAGCGGGCGAATTTTTGATCGAGCCGGTAGACCAGTTCCGAGGGCGCATGCACTCCCAGCCCCTTGGCGTAGGCCACGCCGTCCAGCGTGATCGGTCCCCCGTCGCCGGCCGCCTGTTCGCCGTTGCTCCCGTCCCGCTCCAAAGGCCCCCAGCCGTTGACGGGAGTGCCCGCCACGGGCAAGTCGCTCAAGTAAGCCGGCGCAATCTCCAGATATTCGGCCGCGAAGCTGGCCGAAGACTCGCCGGCCAGCACATTGTGGCTTCTCGCTCCGCCGTCCGACCAACGGATGAAACGATACCCGCGCTCGTCCAACAACTGCGGCGAGGGAGCGGCCAGCGAATTGTTCGAACCGACAATCACTGGCAAGGTGTAGGGAGCGGCTGCCACGGAGTTTCCGAGCGACAGTTGCAATCCGGCGGGTTCCGCCCGGAGTTGAAAATCCACCGTCGCCGGCACCAGCATCTGGCTCGCGGAACTCCGCAGTCCCCAGGAGTCGGTGGCCGTGAGCCTGACTTCCAGTAGCGCGGGCCACTCGTGGTCGGGTGCGGGGAAACTGCTGGCCGATGCCGCGGAAAACGAAGTCACCGGGTGCGTGTGGCACCGATCCGGGCAATGGTGCAGAATGACTTCCCATTGCAGGGCGGTAAGCGGCAGCATGCCATCCCGCTCATCCAGGCCGCGGCCCGACAGCGAAACGGTTTGACCCACTTGCCAGTTGAGCGACTGCGGCGGCGAGTCGATCAGCACTTGCGGCGGCGAGTTGCCCGCTTGAATCTGCAACGTGTCGGTCGATGAAAGTCCCGCGCTGTCCGTCACCCGCAGGGTCACCGTGACGACGCCGGATCGCGGATAAACTACCTTGGGATTCACCGCGGTCGAATCGTCCAGTTGCCCGTCGCCGTCCAGATCCCAGGCGTAGGTCAAGCGATCGTCCGGATTGGAATCCCGCGACGCGGAGGCGTCAAAGCGTACCTGCAACGGTGTTCCGCCGTAGGTGCGATCGGCGGCGGCCACGGCCACCGGCGGTTTGTCGATGCCCGTGAACCGCACCCGGCGGATCGAACCGCCCAGCAGATCCACGTAGACCAGGTCTCCGTTGGGAGCGACCCGCAGTTGCACGGGGCCCGCCGCCTCTGGCAACACCACAGCCGTCGATCGCGGATCGGGCTGGCCGTCCTCCCCAGGAAACATGACATAGACGCTCTGCCGCGAAAAGTCGGCAAAGAACAACGCGCCGTCGAAGGCCGGAGGCAGATTGCCTCCCTCCGAGAATGCCAGGCCCGAAAGCGACGAACCGCCAGCGGCGTCCGTATCGCCTGGAACCAGCGGCTGCAGGTGACGATAGGCGAAGTAGGGCTCCTGGTGCGCGTCCGGATGAGGATCGTTGTACAGGCGTTCCAGCAGGTTCAAGTCGGCCGCGTCGTACGCTCCTTGCCGGTCGGTCCCTTCAAACGCGGGCCAGCCGAAGTTGTGCGGCAGCAAACGCGAGTCGGCCGGCGAGCGGATGACGTTGATCTCCTCCCACTCGCTCCACCCCACGTCGCCCACCCAGAGCTCGCTGGTTCCTGGACGCACGGCAAACCGGAACGGGTTGCGAAAGCCGTGAGCCACCAGGCGCCGGGCGTTGGCATCCGGATCGTCGAACAACGGGTTGCCCGGCAGGCCCTGCCCCGTTGCGGGATCGATCCGAATCACGGTTCCGCTCAGCGTTAACGGATCCTCGCGCGAAAGGACATCCTGCGCTCTCAACGCGCCGCCTTCGGCCGTCGGCGCCGAAAGCGTGCTTCCCGCGAGCAGCGGCGGATCGCCCAGCGGATTGCCCACCTGACCGTAGTCGGCGAACGAGAAACTGGCGCCGTCGCCCGCGCTGGCGTACAACGCACCGTCCGCTCCAAACGCCAGGCTGCCGAGCGAATGGCTGGGAAACTGCTGGCCCCAGTCCTGCACCAGGACATGCTCCACGCCGTCCCACGTCCCATCGGCTCCGATCGCCAGCCGCGACAGGCGTCCGGTCACCACGCAGCCGGCCGTGTTGGCGCCCGGCGGGTCGGGGCACGAATCGTCAATCGACGTCGCGTCGCCCCAGCGCGGAAAGTCCTGGGGATGCGCCGGGTCGTAATCGTAGGCGTACAGCACGTACAGGTACGGCTCCAGCGGAAACCGCGGATGCAAGGCCAGTCCCAGCAGGCCGCGATCCCAGAAGTTGAAGACGTTCGCCCGCAAGTCGGCCAGCACCGCCGGTTCCGGATCGCCAAGATCCGAGAACATCTTGATCACGCCGCCCTTTTCGGCCACGAACACCCGGCCGTCCGCGGCGAAGTCGATCGCCATCGGCTGCACGAGGCCGCTCAGCAGGACATCCTCTTGAAATTCGGGCGCCTGCGTCATGAAGTGCCAGGAGAAGTCGGCCTCCAGCGTGTGCCCCGTGTCCAATTCCCGCACGCCCTGGTCACCGCCCAGGATGATTGCCCGATAGAAATCACCCACGTCCGCCAGCGGCTGGGTGGGCCGCAAGGTGACCTGGCGACTTGCCGCGTCGTACGTCACCTCGGCCGGCCAGCGCTGACCGGCCGGGTGCCAGAGCTGCACGGTGTCGCCCGTGACGGTCGCCGGATCCAGATCGAAATCAAACGCGGCTCGGATCGTCGCGGTCGGTTCCACTTCCGCCTGGCCGTTCCAGGGCACGACGGCCAGCACGCCGCCATGCAGCGGCAAGCGATGTTCCAGCGGTTCCAACGACAATCGCCGGGCCCCGCGGCGGTGCCGGGCCCCTGGACTGGCAATTCGCTTTGACAACTCACTTCCTCCGGACTTCCGTCTGATCCGCCTCGGCCACCGAATCGCCGAGATGCAGCCGGTGCGTTTCAGCCGCCAGCCACACGGCCAGCAGCGTGATCGCCGTCAACACCAGCAAGTAAACCGACACGGGCCAAGGCCGGCCGCCGCTGGTTTGCAGCAGCGCCGTGGCAATCAACGGGGCCAGCCCGCCCGCCAGGGGCGACGCCAACTGATATCCGATCGAGGCTCCCGAATACCGCACTTCGGTGCCGAACAGTTCCGAGAAGAATGCCGCCTGGGGAGCGTACATGGCCGAGTGGATCACCAGGCCGATCAGGATCGCCACTCCCGCCAGCAGCGAACTGCCCGTGTCGACCAGCCAGAAAAACGGAAAGGCGAACAGGGCCAGCGCCAGCGCTCCGCCCAGGTAGACTGGCCGGCGCCCCACGGTATCGCTCCAGAGACCAAAGGCCGGGATCACGAACAGTTGCACGGCGGAGGCCACCAGCACTCCGTTCAGCACGCTGGCTTTGGACATTTCCAAATGACTGGTGGCGTAGGTCAGCACGAACACGGTGAAGATGTAAAAGCAGCCGTTTTCGGCGAATCGGGCTCCCATGGCCAGCAGCACGTTGCCGGGATACCTGCGAAGCACTTCCCAGATCGGCACGCGAACCGCGCTGCGCTGGTCTTGAAGCCGAGTGAACAGCGGACTTTCCAGCACCTTCAGCCGAATGAACAGACCGACCGCCAGCAGCCCGATGCCCAGCAGAAACGGCAGCCGCCAGCCCCAACGAAAAAAGGCTTCTTCCGGCAGCAGCGAAAACAGGTTGAACACGGCGGTGGCCAGCAGCAGGCCCGCCGGCACTCCGGCCTGCACCAGGCTGGCGTACAAACCGCGGCGTCCCCGATGCCCGTGTTCCACCGCCATCAGCACGGCGCCGCCCCATTCGCCGCCCACGCCGAACCCCTGCACGAACCGCAGGAGCACGAGTAAGGCGGGCGCCGCCATGCCGATCTGATCGTACGTCGGCAACAGACCGATCAGAAAGGTGGCCAGGCCCATCAACATCAGCGTGGTGACCAGCATCGACTTGCGGCCGAGCTTGTCGCCATAGTGCCCGAATACCACGCCGCCCACGGGTCGGGCGAAGAAGCCCACGGCGTAGGTGGCGAAAGCCGCCATCTGGCCGGCCACCGGATCGTAGGTGGGAAAAAACAAGCGGTTGAAGACCAGGGCCGCCGCCGTGCCGTACAAAAAGAAGTCGTACCACTCGATCGTCGTGCCGATGAAGCTGGCCAGCACCACGCGGGCCACCGAGCGATCGGTGAGCGAGGAATCGGTGAGCGAGGGATCAGGGCAACTTTGCATGGCGTGAAGCAGGACCTGTCCGGTCGGTTCCGTGCCTGTACTTACGGGTGGGATCAGCTCCGAACGTGCACTTGATAGAGGCTATCGCCCAGCAAGTTCGGTGAGCCGTGCCACGGCGCGACGCAGACTCCTGGCGCGCGTCATGGCCTTTTCTGGACTCCAGGTCTTGCGAATGAACTGTGAGATCAGAGGATTGTAAAACGGTCCAACTCGGGCCGTACCGCCCTGGCGAGGTGCCAGGGCATCGCGGATGTCGCCTTCTGAGTTGGCTCGTCTCGCTCACTCGCAGAACCAGTCGCTCCAAATCCTGCAATCCTGCAATCCCGCAATCCGCAATCCTGCAATCCCGCAATCCGCAATCCGCAATTTGCAATTTGCAATTTGCAATTTGCAAACCCGGTCCCGCGCTCACCCTTCGAACTTCATTTCGATCTGAAACGGCCTTCTCCAACTAGCGACCCGGCGAGCCGCCTGTCCGTTCGGCAGCCAGCGCCCGAATCTCGTCCGCGGTCAGGGCCCGGCCGAATACGGCGATCTCGTCCAAGCGGCCTTCCCAGTTCGATTGGTTGTCCGAGCGACCGCCGAAGAAGAGCTGTTCGAAGCCGGGTGGAAAGCTGGTTTCCGCAGCCACGTCCAGTTCCGGTTGCGTCGCGCCGTTCAGGTAGACTCGAGCGCGCCCGTCCGCGCGGACCAGTACCAGATGATTCCACGTCCAGCGCTCCACGGCCGTTCGGCCCACGCTGAGGTTTTCTTCGTCAGCGCCGTGCAGCAACACCAGTTTGCCGGCGTGCTCCTGTCCGCCGCCCAGTCCCAAGTGGTCTCCCCAGGGTCCCAGGCCGTGGTCGCGATCGCGCGAGAACATCCAGCCGCTGATCGGGCGGGCTTCCTGCGGCATGCCGTTCCAGAACCAGAGCGAGACCGAATAGGCGTCTCCCAGGTCGGCCACGCGGGTCTGCAGGCGCCCGCCGGCGAAGTGGGCGGCGCGGTTTGTTTCACCGTCCCGGCAGAAATCGCCCGACCGCGGCCCTTCCAGAAAGTAGACCACGCCCGACTCGTAGATGCCGTCCCGCTGGTTGCCCGACGCATCCACCGCTCGCGGGCCAGCCATTTCATCCAGCCGCCACCAGGCCACCGGCCGCGCCGCGCGCACCGCCTCGGCCACCGGCCCCAGGCTGGACCGCACCACGCGCCGCGGCTGACCTGACACGTGTTCCAGCAACCGCACGGCCGCTTCCGCAATCCGCGGCTCGGCTTGCGTCTCCAGGCCGGCGCTGCGCGCGGCCCAGGTGTTGTAGCCGCCCAGCACGTGCTGCTCCGGCGGCGGAATGTAACCGTCGCCGCCGTTGGCCAATTCTATCACCATCGTCCGCGGCAAGGGACTCTGCAGCTTGATCTTCAGCCCGGTCAGGGCGTACGTCTCGTTGGGAGTGGTGGCGATCGCCATCGAACCGATCCGCAGCGCCTGGACCACCACCTCGGTCGACTGCCGCTCGTGCAGGATCAATTGCTCGCGGGCGTACACTTCCGTGGTATCCTTCGGCAACCGATCGCCCATCGCCGCGACGATCCGCTGTGCCCATTCCAATCGCTGCTTGTCGGGCACGCGATAACGCAATTCCATCCGCTGCTCGGCCATTGCCAGGTCCGCGTCCGTCTCGTACTTCACCTGCTCGTACAGCCCCAGGGCGATCCCCAGCAGGCCGTCGGTGTAGGAATCGATGGTGTGGTCCTGGTCCGGCGGCGGAACCGGCCGCGTATAATCGCGGCGCCAGATGTCTCCGCTGCAGCCGTGCGACAGGATCGCCACAAAGGGCGCCTGGCCCAGACGGGCGTCGGGGGCCACGCGAGCCTGAAAGCGATCGCAGAACAGGCCGAAGTAATCGGCGCTCAGGGCGCCGTCGCCGAAGTAGTGCATCGAGAAATTCGCCAGTACCGCCAGCGGCTGGCCGTCGGCCGTCTGGATGGCCAACATCGCCAGATCGGGATCCTCGGGGCCCGATTCGCCCGTCACGTCGTCCCAGACGCGGCCCGCGTGCATGTTGGCCCGCACCGTCAGATTGCCAAACGGATCTTCGACGACCCGGTCGGGCCGGCGGATCCAGCGGCGCAGAGCGGTGTATTCCGCGGCGTTGCCCACGGCCCAGCCCACGCGGGCCGGCCGCAGATTGGCTTCGGCCGCGGCAATCGCCTCGGCCAGCTTCTCGCGCAGATACGGCACATACGCCGGATCCGCGTCGGTTCCCAGGCAACCCATGCTGGCCGGCGCCGAGTGCGTGTGCGTGGCGGAAATCAGCATGCGGTCCGGGCGAATGGCCGTCCGCTGCGACGCCAGTTGCTTCGCCTCGTCCAGCAACGGACGGGGCATCATGCAACTGTCCACCACCACGATCGCCAGCCGCTCGCGGCCGTCATCCAGGACGATCGCCCGCGCGTTGACCCGTGTCTTGACCATATCGGCCGAACGGCTCAGCATGCCGCCGTTGACCAGCACCGGCAAACGAGGCGGCGTCACGTCCACGATCGCCGCACCGGCTCGCAACGGCGCCTCGTCGGCACCCGCCTCACCCACCGTCCAACCACTTAACGCCAAACCCAACGCCCCAACCAGCAGCAGGCTTCTCATCAGTCAATTCACTCCCGTATGACGTCCCTCAAGTCCCTCGCTCACGCGCCGGGCCACACCGCGTTCGTTTCTCGCTCACGCACCAGGCTACTCGAATCGTCCTTCGAGCCAGCGGGCGATCGGCCGCGTCGGCTCGAACTGGTCCAGAAACACCTTCAACGCCGCCGTGATCGGCGTGGCCAGGAACATGCCGACGATCCCCCACAACATGCCCCAGAACATCAGTGTCAGCAGAATCACCACCGGATGCAAGTCGAACGACTCGCCCATGATTTTCGGTTCCAGCACATTGCCGCTCACGAACTGAATCCCCGACGTCAGGACAATCACCAGGATCATCGAGAACACCGACAGGTCCGGGTGCAGCAGGATCAACGGCAACGGCAGGACGCTGGCGATAATCGGACCGATGTTGGGAATGAAATTCAGCAGAAACGCCAGCAGCCCGAAGACCAGTGCCAGCGGAATGCCGAACAGCCACAACACCGCGCCGAAGGCCACTCCCGTGGCAATCGAAATCACCGTCTTGGTCACAATGTAATTGCGGATCCCCGTTTCGATCTCGGCCCAGACACCCTGCCGCCGGATCGACGTGGTGCTGTCACCCAGCAGCAGAAAAAACATGAAAATCAAGACCATCAGCGCGCTCGACAACAGGTCCATCAACGACGCCGAAAGATGGCGCATCACCAGGCCGACGTTCTGCGAGAAAAACGCCGAAAAGTCGTAGCCCGGTTTGGCTGCTTCCCGCGGGCTGCCTTCGGCCGTGACCGGCCCGGCCAGCACACCCGTCTCACTCGCAGCGCCCGTTTCACCCGCAGTGCCCATCTCACTCGGAGTGCCCGTCTCGCTCGTGGGGCCCGTTTCGCTCGCAGTGCCTGTTTCGCTCGTGGGGCCCGTTTCGCTCGTGGGGCCTGCTTCGCTCCCGTTGGCCGGCGGCTGCGGCGGTGGTGCCTCCACTCCCAACCCATCCATCGGCAGCCAGGCTTCGGTCATCTCCACCAGGGTCGCGATCCGGGCGCGATAGGCATCGGCGTTGTTCAGCAGCGAGGCAACCGACAGCCAGATCAACAGCCAGAGCGTCGTGAACAGCAGGATGCCCAGCAGAAAGGCGATGGCCACCGCCACCATGCGAGGCGCCTGGAACCGCTTCTCGATCCAATACAGCACCGGCGCCACGCCGGTCACGAAAAACAGGGCCAGAATGAACGGCAACAGGACCGAACGGAGAAAGTACAACGACGCGCCGACCGCGAAGGCCGCCAGAATCATCTGGCAGACCGTATGCACTTTCAACTCGCTGACCGCGGTTCGCATGGTTGGCAGGCGGCAAAGTGTCAGGGGTTTTCCTGGGCAGTGTCGTTGGCCTGGGCAGCGTCGCTGGCCTGGGCGGCCGGATGCCGCAGCGGTACGCCGGCCAGCAGTCCCGTCGGCACTCCGTCGGCTACCGCCGGCTGGCCGTTCACCAGCACGTGACGGACTCCCCGGCTGTACTGGTGCGGCGACTCGAACGTGGCCTGGTCCAGATACTGTTCGGGATCGAACACCACCACATCGGCCTGGCAACCCACGCGCAGGTATCCGCGGTCGGGCAGTTGCAGGATGTCGGCCGGCAGCCCAGTGGCGCTGCGGATCGCCAGCTCCAGCGGAATCACTTCGTCCTGCAGCGCGTAGCGGCCGATCTTGCGGGCGAAGGTGCCGTAGCTTCGCGGGTGCGGCACGTCCGGTCCCGGAACGTAAGCCCTCCCGTCCGATGAGGTGGCCACCCATGACTGGCTCATGACCAACCGCACGTCGTTCTCGCTCATCCCAAAATTGACGATCCCCGCGCCGCCTTGCCGAATGATCCCCTCGGCCAGCTCCAGCGGCGTCACGCCCTCGGCCGCCGCCAGCTCCCGCAGGCTCTTGCCCGCCCACTGCGGACGCTGCCTGTAGCTGGTGATCCGCAGCCGCTGCCCATCGTCGCAGATCCGCAGCTTGCGAGCGATCGCCTCCCGGATCCGCGGCCCTTGCTCGGCATCATCCAATCGCTCCAGCATCGCCTTCGCCCCGCCCGCCTGAGCCCACGTGGGCAGCAACGTCGCGGTCAACGACGTACTCGAAGCAATATACGGATATTGATCCGCGGTTACCCGCTGGCCGCCTTCCCGGCGCTGCTCGATCAGCTCGATCGCCACGCGGACCAGTCCCCAGGCATCCTGGCCGGAACTCTTGAAGTGCGAGATGTGCACGGGCAACCTGGCTTGCTTGCCGATCTCCAGCGCCTCGGTCACCGACTCCAGCAACTGCGTCCCCTCGCCCCGAATATGACTGGCGTAGATCCCGCCGTGGCGCGCCACCACGCTGGCCAGGGCCACCAGTTCGGGCGTGTCGGCGTACGAGCTGGGAACGTAAATCAACCCGCTGGACAATCCCCAGGCGCCGTCCCGCATGCCCTGTTCCACCAGTTGCTGCATCCGCCGCAGTTCGTCGTCCGTGGCCGGACGGTTTTCCTTGCCCAGCACCAGGTCGCGGAGCGAACCTTGCGGGACCAGGTGAGCGACGTTCACGCCGGCGCCGCCCTCGGCGATTTGATCGTAATACTTCGCCACCTCGACCGGCCCCGATCCGCAGTTGCCCGTGACGATCGTCGTGCAGCCCTGCAGCAGATAGTTGACGCAGGCGCGCGTTTTCCTGTCCACCATCTGACGGTCGCTGTGGTTGTGCAAGTCAATGAAGCCCGGAGTCACCAGCAGGCCGCGGCAATCGAGCTCGCGACCCGCGGCCGCCAAGGTGAACTCGCCCACTGCCACGATCTGGCCGTCGCGTATCGCCACGTCTCCCACAACCGCCGGGCCTCCCGTGCCGTCGTGCAGCGTTCCCTGCCGCAGCACGATATCCGCTTCAATGCCCGCTGCCTCCTCCGCCCGCCCCAACTCGGCCCATCCCGCGGCGACCACCGCCATCCACCCTCCCATCAGCAGCATTCGGTGGCGCCAGCCGGTCAGCGGAATGGCTCGTGAACTCATCTGTCGGTTCCTTTGCGCGGCGCGATCGTGAAGCGGAAGCAGGGCCTCAATGTAGGACGGCCGCCGGCGCGTCGCAAGCAAGGCGAAGAAGTCGGGCAAAGGGAAGCGGAGCTGGGGAAAGTCGCGAATGGAAGCAGCACCCAGCGCGGTTACGGCTTGAACGAGGGGACCGTCACCAGGTAACCGCCCCAGACAACTCGCGGATCCGAGCCCTCGTACCCGGCCAGGTTTTCCACTGGTTGTTCCACCACGTGGCCCAGCACCAAGGCCGTGTCCGACACGCGACAGAACAGCGCCGGATCCTTCCAACTGTAAACGGCCACCCGCGTCTCGTCCCCCGACAACAATCGCAGGTCCGTCCGGTACAAGTGCCGTTCCGCGCTGATCTGCTCGACCTTTCCCGCCAGCAGGATACCCCGGTCCGAGAGCGTGGCGTCGCGCCAGCGCTGCGAGGCGGCGAATCCCAGGGCCTGCTGCTTTCGCGGCGAATCGCCGATTTGCCGCAGCAGTTCGTCCACGCTGTCCAGATCGGTCTGGACCTGAGCCAGTCCAAAGTCGGCGAACGTGACCACATCCGCCAGGCGGCACAACGGTTCGTGCAGTTGCCGGGCCAGACGCCGTTGTTCGTCGACTGTGCGGGCACCATCGACGTCCAATTGCGACGCGATCGGCCCCGCCTGAACCGCCGCTCGGACCGCCTCTTGCAACTCGTCCAGCGTATACCGAGGCACCTCGCGCACTCCATACACCGCCGGCTCCGCGGGCAGCAGCCAGTCCGGTCTGGTCGCGCCCGGCGCCTGGTGCCATTCCGACCCCGGTTCTCCCACCAGCGGCTCGAACGGATCGGCTCCCGCCGATTCCCGCTCCGCCGGCCGGCCGGCCTGTGCGGGTTGAGGCAACTCCGGCGCGTTAGGTGCCTGGCCGGGTGAGGTGCCGCGGTTGCCAGATGTCGTGTTCATCCCGCCCCGTCCCAGCACAAGCCACAGCAGCAGCGAACCCAGGCCGATGCCGGCGAGCCCGCCGATGAACACCTTGGCCATCTCGGCGATGGTGTTGCTCTTTCGGCCACGCCGGCCTCGGTCGCTTGCCGGCGTGGGGCGCGAACCCGCCGGTTCGTTTCCCACGGGCAGTGACAGCAGCCGTGCGCCGCCCGACGCCGACGGGAGCGGGCCGGTTGCCACGGGAATCGGCCGCGCCGGGCCCGTGCTGCCCGCTTGGGGCC
>JAGFJK010000228.1 GCA_024102795.1 Pirellulaceae bacterium | reverse complement strand
CTGGACTCACACAGGTCGGCGGGGGCGCGATCGCGGCCGGTCTGTTGCCGGTTGTGGGCTACACCGCGCGGCGTGAGAAGCCGCTGCGCCGACTGCTGCAGGGGTTGCTGGGCCTGACGCGAATCTCGGCGGCTTTCGGCGACGCCAGGCGACGACGTGATGGTGTCGGCATACACCACATTGATGAAATCGCTGATCGAGCCGTCGCTCCGCGACGATGTTGCCTTCCGCCTGACCCAGCAGACGCTACTGGCTGCGTTGCGACACAAACGGTCCGGGCGGGAGCCGCCGGTAACTTTACTTCTGGCTGGCGTCCCACGCCACGCGCATCGCATCCGCACGCACTGGAACGAGCCCGTGTTCGGGCTGCAGTACGTGTATCCCTGGCTGCCTTCGGCAAGTGAGTGCCTGCTGGCCGGCGACCGCGTTGAGATGACTGGCGAGATGCTTTCTGCGACGCTGGGTCCCGGACTGCTCGGCCAGGTGTTCGATGGCCTGCAGAACCCGCTGCACGCCTTGGCCGAGAAATGCGGCTTCTTTCTGCCACGCGGCGTATCGGCGCCGCCTCTGGATCTGGGTCGCCAATGGGAGTTCACCCCCGCCGTCGCCGCGGGAGATCGTGTGCCGCCTGGCGGCGTACTGGGAACGGTTCCGGAGGGGCCCTTCACACACAAAATACTCGTTCCCTTCGGCGAGCCGGAACCGGTCACGGTCGTCTCGATCAGCCCTGGGGCCCGGACGGTCACCGAACCCATTGCCCGCATCCAGACCAGCAGCGGACAGCGGGAGGTGACCATGCTGCAGCGCTGGCCGGTCCGCCGCCCGCTTCCCGGCTCGCTGCTCCGCCACCACTTTGCCGAGCGAATCTATCCGCACGAACCGTTGACCACCGGCACGCGGATCATCGACACATTCTTTCCCATTGCGGCTGGCGGAACCGGTTGTATTCCCGGTCCCTTCGGCGCCGGAAAAACCGTGCTGCAAAGCACCATCGCCCGCTATTCCACGGTTGATGTGGTTGTTGTCGTGGCTTGCGGCGAACGGGCCGGCGAGGTCGTCGAAACCATCACGTTGTACCCGGAAACCAAGGACACTCGGACCGGCGGCACGCTGATGGACCGTACGATCATCATCTGCAACACTTCGTCCATGCCGGTGGCGGCGCGCGAAGCATCGATCTATATGGGAGTGACCTTGGCCGAATATTATCGCCAGATGGGGTTGGGCGTGCTGTTGATTGCCGACTCCACCTCGCGCTGGGCACAGGCCATGCGGGAAACTTCGGGCCGCATGGAAGAGATTCCGGGCGAGGAGGCGTTTCCGGCGTATCTCGATTCGTCCATCAAAGGCGTTTACGAGCGCGCCGGAGTCATTCGCTGTCCCGATGGATCGCAGGGAAGTCTCACGATGATCGGCACCGTGTCGCCCGCGGGCGGGAACTTCGAGGAGCCCGTGACGCAATCGACTCTCGGCACCGTCAAGACGTTTCTGGGGCTTTCCTACGATCGCGCCTACAAACGCTTCTACCCGGCGATCGATCCGCTGATTTCCTGGTCGCGTTACCTGGATCAGCTTGCGCCCTGGCTTGGTAAACACCTGGATCCCAACTGGACGCGCGACGTCAAGCGGTTGCGTGAACTAATCGAGCAGGGCGAGTCAATCAGCCAGATGATGCAGGTCACCGGTGAGGAAGGCGTCTCGTTCGAGGATTTCTGCACCTGGCAGAAGTCGCTGCTGGTGGACATGGCGTACCTGCAGCAAGATGCCTTCGACGAGGTAGATGCCTGTATGCCGCGCGAGCGGCAGCTCGAAAGCCTCCGCCTGCTCAAAAGCCTTGTGGAGCGAAACTATGCCTTCGACTCACGAGATGACGCCCGGGAGTTCTTCAGGACGGTGATCGGGCTCTACAAGAACTGGAACTATAGTTCGCCAGGCTCACCGGAGTACGTGCAGTACAAGACACAGCTTGAACATTCCGCCGCGCGTGGTGAAACGCCTGAACGCTTAGAATTGTGAGGGAGGGGGATCTGAGTGGACGGACGGGACATGCGTTTCGAAGGAGGACGTTCCGGTACACCCAAAGGAAGTCCACCAGCGCAAGGGCCGGTAAGCCTGCCCGCCGGATGTGATGTCTTGTCTCGAATAATCCTGCTCCCACCCATCCGCCGTGGCGAACCGTGCTGGCCGACTGGAGAAAAGCCAGGGGAGGTGCCAACATGAACCGACTCGTGGACAAAGCTGCGAGGAGTCAAATCGCATCCACCACGCCGGGCGCAAACATGCGTGTCGGGAGCATGGCGGAGCGGGACGATGTGTTGGAGGACGCGATCAGGCGGGAAATGAACGAGAACGGCGCCTACGCGCATTATTTCAGGGAGGTAAGCTGTAGTTGTTGCGCCGGGAAGGTGCTGGTCCGTGGTTGCGTGCCTACCAATCGTCTGAAACAGTTGCTCTGGTCGTTGATACTCAGCTTGGATGGGGTTACCGAGATCGACGATCAGTTGGATGTGATCAGTTCGACGGGACTCAGCAGCATCCATCCAAGATAACCTGCCTGTCACCGAAAGAGGGGAGCCGGAGATGTCGACACGAAAGGCGAAGGCCGCTGTATCGGCGGAATCGGATGCCTTGGCGAAGCTCCGCCAGCAATACGGTTGCGGTCCCGTTCAGTTTTCCGGAACGGACGAGGCGCTTTACGAGCGGCACTTGCTGTTCGATGACGTCGTCAGCCCGGCTGCCGCTGGCCCCCGCGAGCGGTTCGAGGCGCTGGCACGTGCGGTGCGCGACGTGCTCGCCCAGCGCTGGGTGCTGACCGAGGATACCTACGAGCGGGTGAATCCGAAGCGAGTCTACTACCTGTCCATGGAGTACCTCCTTGGCCGTTCGCTGGCCAACAACATCACGAACCTCCTGCTGGCATCCGTCGCCAAGGAGGCCGTCGTGGAGAAGCAGCTCGACATGCTCTCCTTGCTCGAGCAGGAGCCCGACGCGGGGCTGGGAAACGGCGGGTTGGGACGCCTGGCGGCATGCTTTCTGGACTCCATGGCCACCATGCAACTTCCTGGCATGGGTTACGGGCTGCGCTACGAATATGGCATCTTCCGCCAGTCGATCCGCGAGGGCTGGCAGCACGAGCAGCCGGACAATTGGCTGCGACGTCCCGACCCGTGGGAAGTCGCTCGGCCCAACGAGCTGGTCGAGGTCAAGCTGAACGCCTCGTTTGAGGTGTCGGGCGGGACCCTACGGCCGATCCTGGGAAAGCCATCCAGTCTGATCGGCATCCCGTACGACCGCCCTGTCGTGGGCTATGGCGGACGGACGATCAACACGCTTCGGCTGTGGGCGGCGGCGACGCCCGACTACTTTGATTTCCAGGAGTTCAGCAAGGGGGACTTCGTCGGCGCCCTGGCCGAGACGCTCGCGGCCGAATCACTCACGCGGGTTCTGTACCCGGATGACTCCACCAGCCAGGGCCAGGGATTGCGCTTCATCCAGGAATACTTTCTGGTCGCCTGCTCGCTGGCCGATCTCGTGCGGCGCTTCCGACGCCACAATCCGGACTGGAACGAATTGCCGCAAAAGGTCGCCATCCAGCTGAACGACACTCACCCGTCGATGGCGGTCGCCGAGTTGATGCGCCTGTTGCTGGATGATGGGCACTTGGGGTGGGACGAGGCGTGGGAACTCACGCGGCGGACGCTCGCTTACACCAACCACACGCTCTTGCCCGAGGCCCTGGAGAAGTGGCCCCTTCCGTGGTTCGAATCGCTGCTTCCCCGTCACCTGGAGATCATCCTGGAAATCAACCGGCGGCTGCTCGACGAGGTCCGGGCGCGGTTTCCCGGCGACGAGGGGCGCGTCGCGCGCGTGAGCCTTGTCGAGAACGGGGCGGAGCCCAAGATCCGGATGGCGAACCTGGCCATCGTCGGCTCGCACAGCACGAACGGCGTGGCCGCGATTCACTCCGAGTTGCTGCGCACGCGGACGGTCAAGGATCTCGCGGAGCTGTTCCCGGAGCGGTTCAACAACAAGACCAACGGCGTCACTCCCAGGCGCTGGCTGCTGCTGGCCAATTCGCCGCTTGCCGATACGATCACTGACGCGATTGGCGACGGCTGGATCACCGACCTGAGTCAGCTCAGCCAGCTCAAACCGCTGGCCGAGGACGGCGGTCTCGGTAATGCCTTTCGTCAGGCCAAGCGAGCGGCCAAGGTTCGGCTGGCTGACTGGCTCCAGGCGACGACGGGCCAGGTGCTGGATACCGAGATGATCTTCGACTGTCAGATCAAGCGGTTCCACGAGTACAAGCGGCAACTGCTCAACGCCCTGCGCGTCGTCGTGCTGTACAACCGGTTGCGAGCAAACCCGGACCTGGAGCTGGCGCCGCGGACGTTCTTCTTCGCCGGCAAGGCCGCGCCGGCGTACCACCTTGCGAAGCTGGTCATCAAATTGATCAATAACCTGTCGCTGACCATCGCGGGAGACCCGGCGGTGCGCGACCGCCTCCGAGTGGTTTTCCTGCCTGATTACTGCGTGACGCTCGCGGAATATCTGATCCCCGCCAGCGACGTCTCCAACCAGATTTCGACGGCGGGTTACGAGGCCAGTGGCACGAGCAACATGAAGTTCATGATGAACGGCGCGCTGACGATCGGCACCCGGGATGGAGCAACGATCGAGATGGCCGAGGAGGCCGGCGAGGAGAACTTGTTCCTGTTCGGCTTGACGGCGCAGCAGGTGGCCGACAGTCGCGGCTGGTACAGTCCGCAGTGGCACTACGACCACGAGCCGGAGACGCGCGAGGCGCTGGATCGGATCTTTTCCGACCACTTCAGCCGCCACGAGCCGGGTGTCTTCGCTCCCCTGCACCACGCGCTGCTGACCGGCGGAGATCACTACATGCACCTGGCCGACTTGGGGTCGTACCTGGAAGCCGACCGGCGGCTCCTGGAGCTGTATGCCGATCCGGGCGGCTGGGCGCGCAAGACCATCCTGAACGTGGCTGCCTCGGGCAAGTTCTCCAGCGACCGCACCATCGGGCAATACGCGAGGGAGATCTGGCAAGTGGAGCCTTGTCCGGTCCCCTGACGATCGTTCGTCCACTCGTCTTGAGATCGCCCGCGGGGGTGGCCCCTGCAACCGGAGGAATCGCACGATGGAACATCTTGCCCTCGGCGAGTTGCTCATGGGCCTCCTCGGTGGTCTGGCGGTTTTTCTCTTTGGGATGGAGCAGATGACCGACGCGCTCAAGTCGGTGTCCGGAGCGGGCCTGAGCAAGGTCTTGGGAAAGCTCACCAGGAATCGCTTCGTGGCCACCCTCACTGGCGCCTTCGTGACCGCCATCATTCAGTCTTCGTCCGTGACCACGGTGCTTGTCGTCGGATTCGTTTCTGCGGGCCTCATGACGCTGCAGCAATCGGCGGGCGTGATCATGGGCGCCAATATCGGAACGACGATCACGGCGCAAATCATTGCGTTCAAGATTACCCATTACGCCCTGGCGCTGGTGGCGGTTGGCTTTGGCATGACATTCGTCACCAGGCGTAAGCAGTGGCGCTTGTATGGAACCGTGATCATGGGTCTCGGCTTGATTTTCGCCGGGATGGGCGTCATGAGCGACGCGACCAGGCCCTTGCAGAACTATCAGCCGTTCATCAACGCGATGGCGCGAATGGACAACCCGCTGCTGGCCATCCTCGTGGCCACCGTATTCACCTCGCTCGTGCAGAGCTCTTCCGCGACGACCGGCATTGTCATCGTGCTCGCCTCGCGCGGGTTCATCACGCTGGAGGCCGGCATCGCCCTGGCGTTCGGAGCGAACATCGGCACGTGCATCACGGCCGTACTCGCCGCGATCGGCAAATCGACCGAAGCGAAGCAGGCGGCTGGCTTGCATCTGTTGTTCAACGTGCTGGGAGTCCTGATCTGGCTGCCGTTGATCGGCGTCCTGGCCGGGTTCGTACAGTGGATTTCGCCAGCGTACCCGGAGCTCGAAGGCGCAGCGCGCCTCGCTGCGGAGACGCCCCGACAGATCGCCAATGCCCATACCGCCTTCAACTTGGCGAACACGTGTCTGCTCATCTGGTTCACGGGTCCGCTCGCTCGCCTCGTGACCCTCCTGGTGCCCAGACAACCGGAGATGCTTCCGGAGGCGGCCCGGCCTCGTTATATCCAAGACGTCTATCTGCAAACCCCCGGCATCGCCTTGGACAGCATCCGGCGCGAAGTCGCCCGACTTGGCGGGCAGATTATCCAACTTGGCTCCGATGCGCGCCAGGCCGTGGTCGGGGGAACCGAGGACGATCTGGACGCGATTGTCGTCCGTGCCAGTGACAATCAACGCCTGTACGATTCGATCAACGAATACGTCCGCCGGCTCTCGGCCGGCGACCTCAGTCATCCTGAAAGCCGGCGCCTCGCAGCGCTTACCTCCGTGGCGAACCATGTGCAAAACATCGAGGAGACGATCGCCGTGAACTTTGTCGATATCGGGCGCGAGAGGCTCGCTCGCAACGTGCGTTTCGGGGCGACCACGGTGGAACGCATCGGCGAACTGGGTGAACAGGTGCGAGGCGCGATCGAACTGGCGATCCGAGCCTTGGACAATCCTGAGCTCGCCCGGCAGGTCGTGGCGACGAAGCCCGCGATCCAGCGGCAAGCGACCGGTCTTCTTGAGTACTTGACGACTCGTCTCCAGTCGGATGACCCGAATCGGGCTGTGCTCTACCGGCTCGAAACGCAGACCGCGGAGATGCTGCAGCGTCTTTACTACTTTGCGAAGAAGATTGCCAAGGAAGTCATCCGGGAGGTGGAGGCCTCGATTGCCGACCCGGTTTTGGCGGAAGAGCTGAGCGCCGGCGGAGCACATCGTGTCAATCCACAGTAGCGCCGGCGAAGGCGCCGATGCCGGAAGTCGATCGGGTCCTGCCATTGCCAGCAAATGAAGCGTCGCCACGCTTCGAGTGTCAGCCAGGCAGCACGCCGCCCGCCCGCGGAGGGAATCGAGCCATGACGGGCTGGAAAGAACGGTACCAGGGAAAGATCTCCGATGCGGCAGGTTCGGTCCAGGACATCCGGTCGGGGATGCGGGTGTTTGTCGGTTCTGGAGCGGCGGAACCTCAGGCGCTGGTCTTGGCGCTCGCGGACCGTGGCTCGGAACTGGCCGATAACCAAGTCGTCCTTGCCTTTCGGTCTGTCGGGCACGGGAAAGACAACCCTGTCGGCGGACTCCAAGCGCGACGTCATCGGCGATGACGAACACTTCTGGAGTGACGACGGCGTCTTCAACATTGAGGGCGGATGCTACGCCAAGGCGGTCCACCTTTCGCCTGAGTCCGAGCCGGAGATATTCCAGGCGAGCCGCTTCGGCGCCGTGCTGGAGAGCGTGGTCCTGGACGACGCGCACGTCGTGAACTTCGACGACACCAGCATCACGGAGAACACGCGGGGCGCCTAGCCGATCAACTTCATCAGGAACGCTCGCATTCCGTGCATGGCCGGGCATCCGAACAAGTATGCCCAGTTGCTGGAGGATAAGTTGAAACGGCACAACGTCCGCGTGTGGCTGATCAACACGGGCTGGAGCGGAGGACCGTACGGTGTGGGGCAACGGATAGGACTTGCTCACACGCGCGCGATCCTGGATGTGATCCATGGCGGAACCCTGGCCACCGCGCCGACGCAGCGGGACCCGCTGTTTGGTTTTGAAGTCGTCACATCCTGCGCCGGCGTCCCCGGCGAGATCCTCTGGCCGCGCGACACCTGGGCCGATCGGGCGGCCTACGACGCGGCAGCCAAGAAGCTGGCGGGCCTGTTTCGAGACAACTTCACGCTCTACCAAAGCGGGGTTGAGGGTGGTCCATGAACCACGCTGGCGTGCCGCTCGATCGCGCGGGGCGGGTGATCGTTGGCGAGGACTTGACGATTCCTGGTTATCCCAACGATTTTATCGCGGGCGACCTGGCCGCGGCCAGGTCGGTGTACACGGGAGAAACCGTGCCTGGCGTGGCCCAGGCCGATCAGCATGTTCCAACTTATTCGATCGTTCCTGGATACCGCACGCCGAGCCACACGGTTGGTTCGTCCGGCGTCGTCCAATCGACTCGATGCTTCTGGAACGCCGGGATATCGATGAAGTCGCCGGGCCTCATCTCGACCATGCCATCCTCGAACTGCAGCCGGGCCGCCCCTTGCAGGACGATCACCCATTCGCTCTGTGGCTGGTCATACCAGAAATCCGCGGCCGAGGCGTGGCCGTGCGAGATGATCCGTTCGATGCGGACATCGGCGGCTTGAATGAGCGTCTGCACGACCTCCTTGGGCAATTGCGCCGGGAGGTCATCGAAAATGTTCTTCACGCCCTCGCCCACGTTCTGGCTGCTCGACGCCAATCGCCGAAAGCGAGGCAGTTCCCGCCCATCCACATTTACCGTTTCAGAGAACATCCGCTTCGGACGTACCCACAATCCATGTTCACCGTACTCCTGGCGGTAGACGACCATGTCTTCCAGCGTTTCGCTGTGCCGGGCCGTGCCGATGACGGTGTATTCTTTGCCCTTGTAGTGCCGGTAGCGCCCGGGCTGGACGTCATTCATATCCGCACCTTGCTGCGCAAAAACTCCACCAGATTCCTGGCGTCATCCGTTCCGATCCGCAACGTGCCATCGTTCTTGAAATGAACGACTACGCACGTCCGGCCCCACAAGTTCCAGACCCAGCCGCCCCGGACGCTCCAGTGAATTCCCCAGCCGTCGAGTACCAGCGTCCGCCCAATTTCGACGGAGCCAAGGTCAGCGTATCGAACCGTCCGTCGAAACAGCGGGAGCGGACCGAAGCGAATTTCCAGCAGTTCGCCCCGGTCCTTGACGGTCAGGTGGTGGAAGGAAGCTGCGAGGACAAACATCAACATGCCGATCGACGGAAACAGCCAGTGAATCGGTGGTGCATCTTGCGCGAACCAGCCCAGCGCCAGGAACACGACGGCAATCGCGTAGATCAGCAAGCAGAGCGGAGCCTTCTGTGTGTGGGAGTAAGTAACGTTTGTCGGGTCCGCAGTCATCGCCGCTTCAATCACAACGGCGCCAGCTCGGGACTCGTAACCCGTCCCATGGGCGCCTTAGAACTCCAGGAATGAAAACCACCCCATTCAGCCTGTCCCGCGCGCCAAGGTGTCTGGCCCGGGTGCTTGGTTTGCAAATCTCTAATCCGAGAACGAGTCCTGATTTCCCGAATCCAGATGCAGGCCGCCGCGCGCCTGGATCGCTTGCAGGGCCTGTTGCCGCAGAGCCCGGCTTTCGGACAAGATCTCTTCCTTCTGTTTGTTGGCCTGGCTGTTCAGGTACAGGTAGCCGGGCAGCCCGATGATCAGGGCCAGCAGGGTCGGGATAAAGACCAGGAAGACGCCGACCAGGCCGATCACCAGCCAGACGATGCCCCAGATCTTGGCGGTTTTATACAGGTCGTCGATCCGCTTCTTGCGCTGCTCATCCACCGGCCGCTGGCCGTGGCAGCGGGCGGTGTCCCGGCCGTCGACGATGAAGTGAAACAGGCGCTCGCGGTACGTGCAACTGGCCAGCCAGAACGGCAGATAGACCTTGGTCGGCTTGAGTTCGCGGAGCTGCGAGTCCCAGCGCTCGTCGCGCGAGCGGTCGCCCGGAATGCGGCTTTGGATATCGCGGCGGATGATCGTATCGAGTTGCGGGCGGCCCCGCACGCGGAAGCAGGCGTCGGGGTCGATCGTCAAGGCCTCCACCAGGAAGCCTTGCAAGCCGTCTTCCAGGCTCATGTCCAGCAGCACGTCGCGCGAGGCCTGCTCGCAGAAATCGAGCATTTCGGCGGGCATCTGCCGGCTGGCGCAGCAGAAGATGTGAAACTCGCCGTGCACTTCGCCCGAAATCGGCCGCCAGTCGGTTACCGTCCGGGTGCGGGCAACCGGTTCATCCACCCACTTGCCGTCGCGAAACGTACGATTGGTGTCGACATACGATTCGGTGCGGTCAAAACCGGCCGCGGCGGTCCAGTTGGCGGTGTAGAAACCGGTGAAGGCGTAGAACGGCGCGTAGATGCCGACGTGGTCGCGGACCAGCGCGCCTTCCAACACGTCGTCGGGAGTGTAGTCGCCGGCCGTGAGCCACTCCAGCAGCGTGCGTTCGAAGTCCGCCTTGGTGACGGCAAAGGGAGCGATCCAGCAGTCGTTCGTGTTGAACTCGACGGCCCGCCCCCGTTCGTCCTCCTGCACCATGGCCAGCGTGTTGTCGCAGAACGGGCAACGCGCGATGGCCCGTCCCGGCGCATGCTGGATCGGGGCTCCACAACCAGGGCAACGAATCTCGATCAGTCGCATGGTGCGCGTCCATCCGAAGTTGCTTGCGGGCAGCGTTTCGATGTCGCCGGAATATTGCCCTGGTTCCCACTCGGATCGGCGCCGCCACGCCAGGCGATTCTCCGGCGGCGACGTGCGGTCCGTCAGCTATTCCAGCCAGGCTCCACCGTCGCCGGCTTCGATCCGGCCGATCGGCCAGCTTTCGATGCCCAGATCCTTCAGTTTGCGGCGAATGCTCTCGGTGTAGTAGCCGCGCACGACCAGCGTCATGCCGATGCCCATGTTGAACACCCGGTACATCTCGTCAGTGTCCACGTTGCCCAGGTTCTGCAGCCAGTGAAACAGCTCGGGCACTTTCCAGCCTCGCCGGTCCAGGCAAGCCTGCGTGCCGGCGGGCAGGATCCGCGCCAGATTCTCGGCCAGACCCCCGCCCGTGATATGCGCGATGCCATGCACGACGTTCTTCACCTTGTACGAGTTCAGCACGCTTCGCACGGCTTGAGTGTAGATCCGCGTGGGCGCCATCAGCGCCTCGCCCACCGTGGTTCCCAACTGCGGCACGGGATCTTCCACGCCCAGGCCCGCCAGGTCGAACACCACGCGGCGGATCAGGCTGTAGCCGTTGCTGTGAAAGCCGCTGGACGCCAGACCCAGCACGACGTCGCCCGGCACGATCGACGAACCATCGATCAACTGGTTTCGTTCGACCACGCCCACGCAAAACCCGGCCAGGTCGTAGTCACCCGGCTGGTACAGATCCGGCAGGATCGCCGTTTCACCACCCAGCAGTGCGCAGTCGGCCGTGATGCAGCCCGTGCTGATCCCCTGGACCAACTGTTCGAGCAGTGGCGGGTCGTCCTGCGGCAGGGCCACGTAGTCCAGAAAGAACAACGGCTCGGCCCCGCAGCACAGCACGTCGTTGACGCACATCGCCACCAGGTCGATGCCGACCGTGTTGTGCTGTTCGGTCAGGCGGGCCACCTTCAACTTGGTGCCCACGCCGTCGGTCCCCGAGACCAGCACCGGGTGCTGGTAGTTGCGGGCGAACAGCGGGCTGGCAAAGTCCAACTGGAACAGGCCGGCGAACCCCTTGGCCAACTTGATGACGCGCGGCGAATAGGTCCGTTGCAGCAGCCGTGGCAAGCGTTCCATCGCCTGGCTATACAACTCCAGGTCGACGCCCGCATCCTTGTAAGTCACGTTGCCCATTCGGGTTACCCGCTGGAATCAGGAAACCGACGATTCTAGGCTGGCGGCCGAGCGATTGTCAACGATGGCCGATCGCCTGACAGCCGCCGGTAGCTGCGCGGGTCGGTTTGAGTTATCCTGGTAGCCCAGTGCGACTTTAACGGGGCAGCCGAGACGACCACTGCCAATCACGCCGGCTGCCAGTCCAGACGCTGTCACGGAGATTCCGCCATGTCCAAATCGACAAGTGAGCGAGCAATTGTGGGCGAGGCCACCGTGTGGAAGCTGGCTCTGCGGGTGCGGTCTCGCCTGGTGGCGGGCTGCCTGGTGGCGGGCTGCCTGCTGGGGGGGGCCGGAGCGACTCGGACCGCCACCGGGCAGGAGGCCGGGGCGCAGCCACCGGCCGCTCAGCCGCAGCCTTCCACCTACGCTCCCGCGGCCGACCTGGTGGGGCAACTGGAGTCGTATCTGGCCAGTCTGGCGCAGGACTTGTCCGACGCGGCTGGCTACGGCCA
>JAGFJK010000207.1 GCA_024102795.1 Pirellulaceae bacterium | reverse complement strand
GGGTTTCCCAAGCCGGTTGATTACCGGGTCGAATGGTCGATCAAAATGTTTTGAACCTTGATGGCAAGGGACCTGAAAGGTGCACGATCTCATTCGAAGCGGGAAGAGCTCGGAACGCGCTGTAGTGAGAAGCCGAACGATCCGCCGGGCAAGCCGGCGGGATTTGAAGCGGGGAGGGGTGCGGCACGCGCTGTAGTGGGAAGCCGAACGAACCGCCGGGCAAGCCGGCGGGATTTGAAGCGGGCAGGGCGCGACACGCGCTGTAGTGGGAAGCCGAATGATCCGCCGGGCAAGCCGGCGGGATTCGAAGCGGGGGGAGCGCGGCGCACTGTAGCTGGAAGCCGAACGATCCGGCGGGATTTGAAGGGGGAAGAGCTCGGCACGCGCTGTAGTGGGAAGCCGAACGATCCGCCGGGATTCGATGCACGTTGCGGCAGTTACCGCGGCTCGGCCGCGCCGCCGGGGGCCCGGTTGGGGCGGATGGGGATGTCCAGCCGCTTCAGTCGCGGATCGCCCTGCTTGATCTCGAACGTGATCGGTTCGGCGGGGAACCGAGGCGTATTGCGGACCACGCCCCGCGCGTCGACCTGGTAGGAGCCGACCGGCACGTTCTCGATCCGGTACTGCCCCTGCTCGTCGGTTTGCACCGGACCGTACTCCTTGCCGTCGGCCGCCTTCAAACCGACCGTGGCGCCGGGCACCGGCTGCTCGCGATACAGCACTCGGCCGGTGACCAGCACCAGCGTCTCGCGCTGCTTCTGCAATTCGGCCTCCGGGATGGCCTGCACTTCGTACGACAGGATCTTGCCCTGATTCCCCACGCGGTCACGAGCCCGCAGCAGCAGGTTGTGCCTGCCAGGCGTCAACTGTTCCGTCGGCAGGGTGATCTCCCAGCGTCCATCGCCTACCGGCTTGCCGGGCACGGGCGGAGGAGCCAGCGGGAATTCGCCGGTCCGCTCGGTGTCGAACGCCGCTTCGACGCCACCCATCAAGCTCAGGTCCTCGCCGTCGCCCCAGACCGTGATCAGCAGCGGTTGGCCGATGATTGCCTGATTGCCGCCGGCCGTCTTGACGCGAGCCAGGTTGGGTGCAGCCGCGTCCAGTGAAATCGGCACCGGCAGGCTCCAGGCGGTCTTCTGCCGGACGAACAGCCGGCCCAGCACATTCACGCGGACATTCTGCAGGCCATTGCCGGGCACGTCCACCACAAAGTCGCGCACTCGCGTCTGGACCAGCAGCAAGCCGCCGGGCCGCAAGCCCGTCAGCCGCACGTCGGCTTGCCGGTCGTTATGAAAACGCAGCGGCGCATCGCTGCGGAACTCGCGGTCCAGATCCTCGTCCAAACCGATCTCGACCAGGTCGTTGCCGTTCTGGAACGTGCCGACCGGAGCATCGACTTCGGCCCGCACCCGCACCGACTCCACGGGAGCCTGAAACGCCTTGTTCGCCTGGGGAGACACGATGCGAACCTGCATCAAGTGTTCCTCTTCGGGCAAGCTGCGCGAATGCACGCCGCAAGGCACTCGGAAAACAAACGCCCGCGGATAGTCGTCCACGTGGACTCGCAGCGTCACCGTCCGGCGAGGCACGGCCGGGATGTTGGCGTAAAGCACGGCCTGGTAGTCGGGCGCCTTGAGTTCACCCTCCAGCCGAGCCTGTACGGTCTGCGGCAGCGGTTCAACGATCTCCGCTCGCACTTTCACTCCGTCCGCCGGCAGCAGGTCGGGCGACTGGCCCGTGACCGTCACGTGCAGTTGTTCGGCGTTCAGGTTGTAACCGACTTCCACGCGAACATAACGGCGGGGTCGCTGCGGGGCGAAATCCAGTCGCCGCAGCGTGCTCTCGCCCGTCTGCCGGTCGCGGATCACCACCAGCAGACCTTGATTCACGTCCTCGCCAGGCAACGGCAGATCCAAGTCGCTCGTCTCCGCTCCCGGTTCCGCCTGGGCGGCGACCGGCGCGGCTGGCGCACCTGCCGCGGGCGCTCCCGCCGCTGGC
>JAGFJK010000200.1 GCA_024102795.1 Pirellulaceae bacterium | reverse complement strand
CGTTTCATCCAGCGGTTGGCTCCGCGCGCGCTCAGACGGCAAGGGCGTCGTGCCGGTCAGCAGTTCGTACAGCAGCACGCCCAAGGCATACACGTCGCTGCGAGTATCGACGTCGTCGCGGTTGAGCGCCGCCTGTTCGGGGCTCATGTATTCCAGCGTGCCGACAATCTGGCCGTAGCGGGTGTACGATTCGCGGCGCGTCGCGCCCTGCTCGGACGGATCGTCCAGCGCCTTGGCGATGCCGAAGTCGATCACCTTGGGGATCGACTCGCCATCGCGTTGGCAGACCAGCACGTTCGAGGGTTTGAGGTCGCGGTGCACCACCGCCTTGTGATGGGCGTGTTGCACGGCGTGGCAGACGGGCAGGAACAACGCCAACCGCTCGCGCACCGTCAGGCGATGCACGCCGCAATACTCGGTAATCGGCAGACCGGCGATCAATTCCGTGACAAAGTAGTGCCGCCCGTCGGGCGTCATCCCCACGTCCAGGACATGCGGGATGTTCGGGTGCTCCATCAAGGCCAGCGCCTGCCGCTCGGCCTCGAAGCGGGCGACAAGCTGCCGGTTGGCGATGCCCGCCTTGATCAACTTCAGCGCCACGCTGCGGCGGACCGGCTGCTGCTGCTGGGCAAGGTAGACCCGGCCCATGCCGCCTTCGCCCAGCAGACGGACCAGGCGATAGGGGCCGATCCAGGTGCCCGCGGCCTGCTCGCCAGGTGCATCCGCGTGGGCGCTTGCCGGCCCATCAGCGGATGCGTGCCGGGCATCGTCATCGTTCGAGCGGTCCGGCTGGCCCAGCGGCTGCAACCAGGGATCCGCCACGGCGTGCAGTTCGCCGAGCGTCTCGCAGCAGGCGGCGCAGTGGAGGATATGCTCTTCGACCTGTTCGGACAGGGCCTGGTCCAGCGTGCCGTGCAGAAAGTCTCGCAGCCGTTCGCGCGGCGGATGGTCGGAGGCGGAACGATCCATGAGTCCGTGGGTCCTAATCGCCAAGCAGTTCGGCCGCTTCCGCGCGCAACCGGCGGACGACACGGGACTTGGCGGCATATACGGCGCCGATCGACATCTCCAGTTCGCCGGCCACCTCGCTCGGCTCGGCGCCGTCCACGGCCAGCCGCTGGAAGACGCGCATCGTGCGGTCATCGAAATCCGCGGAGACTTCGGCCAACAGCCTGGTCAGCACGTGCCGGTCGTGCTGCTGGTTCCAGCGCAGCTCCAGACTCGCCCCGCCGTCGGCCAGTTCCTGCAGCCAGTCGTGAAAATCCGTCCCGCCCACGGCATCCCGCCGGCGACTCATCTTGCGGCGGTAGGCCAGCTCCTCGAAGGACGCGATCTGGCGCAACCAGCCACGGAACGAACCGGCGCGGCCCAGATGCTCGAAGCGCGGCAACTCGCGCGCCACCACCAGCATGACTTCCTGCGTCAGGTCCTCGGCCGCCTCATGCGCCAAACAGCGATAGCGAAACCAGCCGTACACGAACGGGCGATAGATGGCGTTGAGCCGCTCCCAGGCCAGCTCGGAGCCGGAACTGGCACTCTGCAGCAACGTGAGGCTGGTTGCCTTCATACGCTCACAGCCCAGCGCCCGGCGATGCTTCGCCGCGATATTGGTCGTTTGCGCGAGACCGCGGGCACGGAAGAAACTCGCGACTGGCGAATTAGAAGTTTAGCCCGGCACGGGCGCCAAATCAACAATCGCCGCGGCGCGCGGGGGGATCGGTCGAACGTGCCGATTGTCGGGGAAATCCGCCCGGCCTCGCGGCGACCATCCCATCTTCACGACGTGTCACAACGCTTCGTGATGTATAGTTTTTTTTGTCCCGATCGCGTGCGGCGAGGCCAGGTCTCGCACAACCACTGCCGCCGGCGCCACGTTCGCCGGCGCCGATCGTCGGGGGCAGTCGTCCAAAGCCTGGCGTTCGTGTGAGAGACGTCATGAACCCTGGCTTGGAACATAAGGACGAATTGTATTTCGAACGCGGCGGGCCCGCGCATCGACTCGCCTATCAGCTCTGTCAGCAACTGGGCATAGGCCACTCGGTCTATGCCCGCATCATCGGGTTCCTGGCCATCACGTGGTGCCCGCTGCTCCTGTTTGCCATGATCGAAGGCCGCGCCTTGGGCTCCGAGCCGGAGGGGTCGCTGTTACTGGACTTCGGCACCTACGCGCGTTTCTTTCTCGGGATACCGCTGCTGATCATTGCCGAACCGCTCGTCGGACCGCGGCTCCGCGCCGCGGGACTTCAATTCGTGCAGGGCGGCTATCTCCGGCACGAGGATTACCCGGAGTTCGACCGGGCCATCCTGAGCGCGGCGAAGTGGCGCGAATCGGCATGGGCGGAGCTGATCATCTTCGCCATTGCAGTGGCCGGAGCGTGGCTGTTCACGGCCGAAACGATTGCGGGAGAGCCGATCGCCACGTGGCGTTCTCCCGGTGTTACCCCCAGCGGGACCAGGATCTGGATGACGGCGTTGTGGTATCGGCTGGTGGCCGTGCCGGTCCTGCAGTTCTTCTGGTACCGCTGGCTGTGGCGCCTGTTTGTGTGGTCGCGGTTTCTGTGGACCGTATCGCGGCTTGATTTGCGTCTTATCGGCACGCACGCCGACCAGGCGGGCGGCCTGGGTTTTCTCGGCGTCACCCATACGTCGTTGGGTGTCTTCGCCTTCGCGCTAAGCTGCGTGATGAGCGGCGAGGCTGCATTCCTCCTGCTGTTTCAGGGTGCCAGCATCGAGGTGTTCAAGGTTCCCTACATCGTGCTGCTGTTGACGATCGAACTGCTGTTCCTGGGGCCATTGCTCGTGTTCGCTCCGATCCTGATCCGGACGCGGCTGGCCTGGCTGCGCGACTACAGCACGTTGCTGTGCCAGTACAACCGGGCCTTCCACGAGAAATGGATCCAGGGAAAGGCGTCGCCCGACGAGCCGCTGCTGGGAAGCGCCGACATTCAGTCGCTGGCCGACCTGGGCAACAGCTTCGAGTATATCCGCAACATGAAGGTGGTGCCGTTCAGCCTGCGCGTGATGATCCAGTTGGCGGTGGTGGCGAGCCTGCCCTGCGTGCCGCTGATCCTGCTGGTCATGCCGCTCAACGAAATCCTCAGCCTGCTCAGCAACGCGGTCTTCTAGAGATCCGCAAGCGCCTGGCCGCGCGGTTGGCCGCCGCACAGTTGGCCGCGCCCGGTTGGCACGAGGTTGGACGGCGGCAAGAATCGGTGGTCGCCGGTGCCCTGGCGACCCCTGGAGCAGCGTCCGTCGCGCCGAGCGTGGGAACCAGGTACGAGGATTCCAGATGGATCAACCGTTTTGCCCGCCGAGCGCGGACCGTCCCCGTTTCGTCCCGCGGCGCGTGTGGTGCGCACTGCTGGCCGCGGCCGTGCTGTTGCCGAGCGCACTTGCCGCGCGGACTGCCCATTCGCAATCGGCCGGCGAGCGTCCGGAGGGGCGGCCGAACGTGGTGTTGATCATGTCCGACGACCAGGGTTACCGCGATCTGGGCTGTTATGGCGGCGAAGGTGTGCGCACTCCGGCGCTCGATCGGCTGGCGGCCGAGGGGGTGCGGCTGACCAGTTTCTATGTCGCCTGGCCGGCCTGCACGCCGTCGCGGGCTGCTCTGCTGACGGGACGCTACCCGCAGCGCAACGGCACCTACGACATGATCCGCAATGACATGGTCAACTACGACCACCGCTACACGCCGGCCGAATACGCCGTGTCGCCCGAACGGATTCTGGGAACCGATGTCCGCGAGCTGTTCGTGAGCGAACTGTTGCAGCAGCACGGCTATACCAACGGCTGCTACGGCAAGTGGGACGGCGGGCAGCTCAAGCGATTCCTCCCGCTGCAACAAGGCTTCGCCGACTTCTACGGCTTCACCAACACGGGCATCGATTATTTCACGCACGAGCGGTACGGGGTGCCGTCGATGCGGCGCGGCAACCAGCCGACCACCGAGGACCAGGGCACTTACTGCACGACGTTGTTTCGGCGGGAGGCCGAGCGGTTTCTGCACGCGAACCACCAGCGGCCGTTCTTCCTGTACCTGCCGTTCAACGCGCCGCACGGCTCGTCGAGCCTGGAGGAGGGCGTGCGGGGCACGATCCAGGCGCCGCCCGAATACCTGGCCCTGTATCCGCCGGGCGCGACGCCGGCCGAGCGGCGGCGACAAGGCTACCTGGCGGCCATTACCTGCATGGACGAAGCGATCGGCCGGCTGCTGGAGCTGCTCGACCACTACCAGCTTGCGGAGAACACGCTGGTGGTCTTCCTGTCGGACAACGGAGGCGGCGGCGGCAGCGACAATCGGCCGTTGCGCGGCGGCAAGTCGACGATGTTCGAAGGCGGTCTGCGGGTTCCCTGCCTGGTCCGCTGGCCCGCTCGGCTGCCCGCCGGCCAGGTCAGCGACGCGTTCCTGACCAGCCTGGAACTATTTCCGACCATCGCCGCCGCCACCGGCTGCCAGCCGCCCGCCGACCTGGCGCTCGACGGCTTCGACATGCTGCCGGTGCTGCGTGGCCAGCCATCGCCGCGGCCCGCCATGTTCTGGCAGCGCCGCGAGGACCGGGCCGCCCGCGTCGGCCAGTGGAAGTGGGTCGACAGCCAGCGCGGCGGCGGCCTGTTCGACTTGTCGGAAGACGTGGGCGAGCAGCGCGACCTCTCGGCCGCTCGCCCCGACATCCTGCAAATGGTCCAGCAACAGTTCGCCGCTTGGAGCCGGCAAATGGAAGCCGCCGAACCGCGCGGTCCGTTCCGGGATTACTAATGGTAGCCCGAAGCTTGTAACCCGAAGCGTAAGCGAGGGAGGCGCTCAAACCCCCGCTCTCGCTTCAAATCACGAACGAGATCACCGGATTCATCGGGCCGTTGGACTCCACGAGTGCTTCGACCGCCCTCTCGGCCAGCCATCCCTCCCGTTCCATCCGTTCCCGCACCTCGGCCCGATCCACCGGGACTTCCTGCGGAGCGTCGATCGCCAGGCGGACCTTGTTGCCGCGGATCCCAACTACCTTGATCGTGATTGTACGTCCCACCACGATCGACTCGTTTTCCCGTCTCGACAGTACCAACATTTCACACCTCCTTGTCAGTGACACGCTCGATGATACGCATGGCCGGCCAGGGTTGTTCAGCGCCGCGACTTGAGCGTGTTTCGTTCCGCTTCAGTCCGCGACATGAACGTCCGCTGTGGACTAAACTGCTTGTCTCGGCTCGCAACCCACGGGGTTTCCGCGAGGATTTTTTGCTCGCGTCGCGCCGGTGGCATGAGGGTCGACACCCAGAAGTTTTCCATCAACGTCGCAGGCCCAGGTCGCGGCAGAGGTGGGATGTTTTCAGGCGGGCCAGACAGGTCGTGGACCTGTCCTTCTGCCGCCCCGTCGAGTCGTTGACTCGCGCTGGGTGGATCGGACGGGCAGAGGCGCCAGTCCGACCCGGTGGGCGGCGGTCAGTACGCAATGCCGCGAGTTATCCAGGCCGGGGAGGAATGTAGCGGGAATCCGCCAAACCCGTCAAGGCCGATTTTTCTTGCGGCCCACGAACAGATAGTACGGCGTGCGGACCAGCGGCATGTAGGGTACCTTCGCCCGCCGTTCCTCCAGCCGCAACGTCTCGAAATGCTGCTGCAGGTAGGGCAGGTGGTCCTTGCAGGGATAGACGTTGTCGCCGGAAAACCACACCGGCCAGAACGAGCGGTTGAACCAGGAGTGCCGCCGCAGCCCTTCGGCCGGATACTTGCGCGAGACGTAGAAGTCCACGACGCCGATCTGCCCGCCCGGCCGCAGCATGGCGCAGGCATTCTCCAGGGCCGCGAACCAGTCGGGGATCATCGTCAGCGAGTAGGAAAACGTGACCACGTCGACCGGCGCCTCCAGCGGCTGATAACGAGTCGCATCCGCTTCGACCGTCTCGGCGTTCGTCCAGCCCCGCTGTTCTATCCGCCGCTGGGCCACGTTCAACAACGATCGGGCCAGATCGACCACGTAGACCTTGCGCAACTGGCCGATGCGGTCGCCGAAGTATTCCAGGTTCGCCCCGGTCCCGCCTCCCATGTCGACCCACACGCCGCCGGCGGGCACCTCCAGCGCGTCCCACAACTCCTGCCGCCCTTGCAGCAGCCGGCGGCGGAAGTCGTCGTACGCCTCGGCCTGGCCGCTGTAGAAACTCTCCAGCCGCGCGGCATGGTCCCGGCCGCGAATCGGCTTCATCGTGAAGTGATACAGGATTTTCAGATCCGCCAGCAAACTCACGATCACCTCAGGCGGCCAGGTCGCTGATATAAAAACTGCCGTAGGTGTGCACCCGGTCCTGCACATGCAACTCGCTGGCCAACTGGCGATGGTACGTCAGCAGCTCGCCAACCTGCCGCAGCTTGCCGCCAACCACCACCTGCGCTTCGTTGACAAAATCGGTCTGCAGGCCGCCGCTGCGCCAGATCGCGCGAGCGCCCGGGGCGGCCCGGTCGAAGATCGCCTGCCACTCCGCCTCGAGCAACGGAAAGAAGCGGTCCGAAAGCCAATCCATGTGGTCCAGCAACACGAACCTGGAAATCTGCCCGTCGTGCTGTTCCAGGAACTGCTGCACCGAACTGGTATGCACCGACACGCGGTCGACCAGGCCCTGCTTCAACTGCGTGAAATTGTCCGGCTTGAGATACTCCGGGCAACAGCTCGGCAGGTAATGACCCTGCATGTAAACCCGCCAGAAATAGTTATCCGACAAGGGCAGTTCGGTGAACACAAAATCGAGACTGTCCTGGATGAACTTGACGATCCCGCCCTCATAGTGCAGCTCGACCTGCCGCCGCTGGGCCTTCGGCACGCCGACCATCGACAACGTGGAGTCGCGGTTCATGGCGAACCGCACCGTCTTGGACCAGAACCGGTCCCGCAGGTGCTCCAGGTAAATCCGCCGCTGCTCCTCCAGCGTCTCGGCCGCCAGCAGCGCGTCCACCTGCGGGCGGACCTTGATCACCCGCTCGGCATACAACATCATCATCCGGGCGAACGCCCCGGACGTTCCCCGGTAGAAGAACGGCCGCTTGGGGTCGTCGAAGAACTTGATGTAGCGGTCCCAATAGCTCTGAGCCCAGGCGCTCAAGCCGGGTCGCAGCTTCTGCTCGTAGATGCCCCGCACCCCCGGCAACCGCCCCCGGCCGAACATGCGGAAGAAGTCGTCGTACTCCAACTTGCGGATGCCGGCCAGCTTCAGCTCCAGCAACGAGTTCTGCCGCGGGTTCATGTCCACGGCATGCACGTGCCGAGGACCGGTCAGCACGTAGTCCAGCGCGTTGCAGCCGGCCGACGTGATCACCACCACCGTGTCGTCCGGACCCAACTGCAATGCCACGCGGTCCAGGCGGGGATCCTCCCAGCAGGTGTTGTACACCAGGTTGTTCCGGTGCACGAAATTGAACATCCGCCCGCTGAACCAATCCATCATCGCCATGTCGTCGGTTACCCCGCTGCGCTCGCCCACACGCCCCGCTGCGCTCGCAGGCGGAGTCGTTCCGTGACGCTGATTTTATCGGTCGCCGCGAGCCGGGGAAATGGGAGCCGGGGAAATGGGAGCCGTCGGCACTCTCTTGCTGCGGAACGCCGCCGGAACCTGATATACTGGTGCCGGCCCAGCAGCTTTTCAGCCCGCTCCTCCCCTAACTTCCCCGGTGCACGCCCATGACGCCGCGCTCCGCAGATCGCACTTCGACCACGCTCCGTTTCGCCCTTCCCGTGCCGCGGAGCACGGGCTTCGGCCGCCTCCCGCTGCTGGTGTGCCGCCTTGCGCTGCTGGTTTTCAGCCTGGCAGTGGCGGTCACCGGCCTGGTGCGGGCCGGCGAGGTGGCTCAGTCCGCCCCGGCCGGCGGCGTGCTGAAGTCCGAGTTCATCTACGAGACGGCCCCGTTTCCGCAGTGCCACGCCTCGACCCTGGCCGAAACGCCCACGGGGCTGGTCGCCGCCTGGTTCGGCGGCACGCGCGAAAAGCATCCCGACGTGGGCATCTGGTTCGCGCGCCACTTGCAAGGCCAGTGGACGGCGCCGGTCGAAGTGGCCAACGGCGTGCAGGACGGAACGCTTCGCCACCCGTGCTGGAATCCGGTCCTGTTTCAAGTGCCCGACGGCCCGCTGCTGCTGTTCTACAAGGTTGGCCCCAGCCCCAGCACCTGGTGGGGAATGCTGATCCGCTCCAGCGACGGCGGCCAGACCTGGTCGGCGCCTGAAAAATTGCCCGACGACATTGCCGGACCGATCAAGAACAAACCGATCCTGCTGGCCGATGGCCGGCTGCTGGCCGGGTCCAGCACGGAAGATCAAGGCTGGCGAGTGCACATGGAATGGACCAGCGACCTGGGCAAGACGTGGCAGCGCACGGCTGTGCTGAACGACGGGCAGACCGTCCATGCGATCCAACCGACGATCCTCCAGCACCCGCGGGGCAAGTTGCAGATCCTCTGCCGCAGCCGAGGCACGGGCAAGGTGCTGCAAGCCTGGTCCGAGGACGGGGGCAAGAGCTGGAGCGAGCTGGCGGATCTGGACTTGCCGAACCCCAATTCGGGCATCGACGGCGTGACGCTCGGCGACGGACGCCACGCCCTGGTCTACAACCACACGCCGCGCGGCCGCAGTCCGCTGAACGTGGCGGTGTCGGCCGACGGGCGGCAGTGGAACATGGCCGCCGTGCTGGAAGATACGCCGGGCGAGTATTCCTATCCGGCGATTATTCAGACGGCCGACGGGCTGGTTCACGTGACCTACACCTGGAAGCGCCAGAAGGTCAAGCACGTGGTGCTCGACCCGGCTGCCTGGAAGTAGCGGGCGGCGCGCGATGAGCGATTTTCCGCCTTCCCGGCTTGCCGAACCACCGGCCGGCCAAGGCTCGCCGGCCCGACTGATCGCCCTGATCGTGCTGGCCGTCGGCCTGATCGGCGGGGCCGTGTTGCTGGGAGGTTGGATGTGGGAACTGGGGCGGGGCGTCCAGCCGCTGGAGGTACGGCCCGCGGACCGCCGCGTCCCGCTGCGGGCCAGCGACCTGGTAGCCCTGGAGCCGCGGCTGCTGGTCCGCACCGACGCGGAAACCGTCTCCAAATCCCGCGGCCGCGATGGCCGAATCGAACTGGCCTATCGTTACGAACATCCCGATCCGGATCTGCCGCTGACAATCCTCTGCCAGACAATCGTCCTGCCAACGGTCGAACTGGCCGAGTCCGAGTTCTTTCAGCTCGAGGCCGTCAGTGTCCGGTCACTGGCCCGGCTGAGTCCCTCGACCAGCTTCGCACCGGCCCACGACGTCTACCGCTGGGGCGACCACTCGTCGTTCGGCTTTGTCACTCAGGCCGGCCAACCGGCGGGCCTGCTGCTGATCGCGCGGAAAGACCAACACGTGGTCAGCGTGAGAATCACCGGCCTGGCTCTGGATGCCGGGCAGGCGGCAAGTCTGCTGGAGCCGTTCCTGGAAACGGTCGCGACGTATGAGCCGTAAAGGGGGCGTCGCCGGCGATCTGGATGTAGCCCGAAGCGTAAGCGAGGCAGACAGTTACGACCAATCTACCAGGTCGCGGCAAGTGTCTTGCTGGCGCCTCGGGTTCCAAGTGGATCCAGGCGGGCGATCGCCTACAGGTCCTCAGGCCAGCGGATGGTCCGCCCGGTCTGGCCGGGCAGCAACATGGCGGCGGCCAGAATTCAGACGCACGACGGCTCCCACCACCAGCAGCAGCGCGGCGCCTCCCAGCGACACGACCAGCAGCCGCGAGAAATCGGCTTGCGGAATAAAATACATCGGGCCGGCCAGCACGCCGATCAAGAATCCGACAGTCCCGCCCAGAAACACGCCGCCCAGTCGCCGATGGACGAAAATCCCCACCATCGTCCCAACCACGCACAGGATGATCGCTCCCAGCACCGACGACATCACGAGGTCGGAAGCCGGTACCAGACCATCATTCAGTTGCACGGCCAGCGGCGTGATCATCCCCATCAGGATCGCGCACAGGGCGACCAGCACGAACAGTGACACCAGCGGGTAACTCTGCTCCCCGCTGGCCGAGTTCGCCGGGGCAGGTTGCCGGCCCGTCTGGTCTTGTTCCGCGGAAGACATGATCCACACTCCGGGGCCATCGAGGGCGGGTATCGGACCCAGCTTACCCGTCAGGCCGGAGGCCCGCCACCTGGACTACGGTTGTTCATGCTGGCGGACGATCAGCACCGAGCAGGGCGCGTGGCTGAGTACGTGTTGCGAGGTGCTGCCCATCAGCAGTTGCCGCCAGGCGGACTGGTTGCGGGCCCCGCAGACCACCAGGTCAATCCGCTGGTCGTGAATCACTTGCAGGATCTGTTGGGCGGGATGGCCGTCGCGGACCAAGGGCGACGACTGCCGGAAAATGGCCGGCAGCCGCTCCTGACAGAATTGCTGGAGCTGATCGCGGTGGGTCTGGAGTTGCCGGTCGTGTTCCTCGACCCAGGCCTTGGCCAGCAGGTCTGTCTGGCTGTCGCGAGCTTGTTGTTCGAGCCAGGTGGGAACCTGGCCGACGATGCGCGATTCGACGACGTTCAGGGTCAAGCCGACGCTGCCGGCCGGCCAGTGCAACCGGTGCAGCACGTCGGCGGCGGCCGCACTGGCTTCGGTGCCGTCGCAGGTCATGAGCACGCGCAAGGGATGCGAGTGCGAGTCGGGGCGGGGGCGGACGACGAGCACGGGGATGTTGGCGTGCTGGGCGACCGCCCGGCTGACGCTGCCCACGTGCAGACTTTCCAGGGGCCCGATCCCGCGGGCTCCCACGACCAGCATCTCGGCCCGTACCTCTTCCGCGGCGACCAGCAGTCCATGCGCCGGCTTTTGTTTGCCGCAGATCGTTTGGAAGTGGGCCTCCCAGGACGAATCCAGTTGATCCGCCGCCTTGGCAAACACCGCCTCGGCCAGTGCCGTGCGGGCCTGGTCCAGTTCTTCGGACGAGGGCCGCTGGGAGCCGCGCGCGTACAGGGTGGGTGGACTGTTGTATAGAAGCAATTGGTCGCTGGCGGGGGTGAGCAGGCGGCTGGCCAAAGCAGCCGCCGCCCAACTGCCGGTCGAGCCATCGACTCCCACGAGCACTTTCATTGTGTTGGCACCTTTCAGCCCGGACTGCGGACCACAAAGTCCCTGTTGGTCCCTGAGGGTATTCTACGTCGTCGGCGCGCACGCATGCGCGGTTACGCCCGCGGCGTGGGCAGAAAGGCTCACCGATCCCCGGCCTGTCAACGGGGGTACGTCCAGATTTGCGGCTCCGCCGGCGTCCAACTCCTCCAATTAACCCCCCTTGCGAGCCGTTTGCGTCTTGCCTCGGAGCGCGGCACACGAATTGCTACCTATTTTGGACGTTTGTGCCCAGTGGTTTCCAGCAGTGGTCAGGGCCAGCGGGAGGGTTGTGCGCGATGGCGGAAGCACTTCGGATTGCGGTGGCGGATGACGAGCGCGACATGCGCGAGTATTTCGCTCGCATCTTGCCTCGTTTGGGTCACCAGGTCGTGGGTGTTGCGGCGAACGGCCGGGAGTTGCTGGAGCTGTGTCGTGAGACCTCGCCCGACTTGGTGCTGACGGATATCCGGATGCCGGAGCTGGATGGGATTCAGGCGGCGGAGCAGTTGAACGGGCGGCAACCGGTGCCGGTGATCCTGGTTTCGGCTTACCACGATCCGGCCTTGTTGGCGCGGGCTTCGGCGGAGTACGTGCTGGCGTATCTGGTCAAGCCGTTCAAGCAATCCGACCTGGCATCCGCGCTGGCGATCGCTTGCCAGCAGTTCCGGCAGCTCGAAAAGGAGCGACGGTCGGCGTAACCATTCACGGCTTTCCGTGCCGCGAGGACGGCGGCCAGTGGGGAGGCGGTGAGCCATTCAGGAGTGAGGAAGATGACCCCTACCGAACTGACGAATTCAGTCGTGAATGAGACGACCGGCCGGCGATCGACCGAGGACGCGGCCCTGTCCGAGCGGGTCGACCGGATGTTGCGCGAGAGTCACTATCGACCGCTCCGGCAGGTGGCCTGGACCTGTGAGGCAGGCCGGGTCACGCTGCGGGGTGTGGTGCCGAGTTTTCATCTGAAGCAGGTTGCTCAGTCGCTGATCGGCAGGTTGCCGGGCGTGGCGGAGGTGGACAATCGGTTGCAGGTCGTGGACCAGTTCGGTTGACTGGCCGCGACGCAGGGGGAGGTATTGTGATGAACGTACGAGAGTTTCTGGACGAACGGCACGTGGCCTTCCACGTGATCACTCACCGCGAGACGTTCGATGCCCAGCGACTGGCCGAGGCGTTGCATGTGCCGGGCCGCCAGATTGCCAAGACGGTGCTGTTGCGAGCCGACAGCGGCTTCGCGTATGTCCTGGCGGTGATTCCCGCACCACGGCAGGTGGACTTACGGCGGGTCGGCCAGTTGCTGGGAGGAAGCCGCCTGGAACTGGCGACCGAGGACGAGGTGGTGGATGTCTGTCCGGGCGCCGAGCGGGGCGTGCTGCCTCCGTTCGGTTCGCTGTTGGGAGTGCAGACGGTGGTGGACAGCCAGTTGGCGGGTGGCGGCGAGATTGTCTTCGAAGGCACGACGCACCATGACGCGATTCGGATGTCGTTCGCGGACTTTCTCCAGTTGGAGCAGCCGCTGATCGGCAAGCTGACCGCGGGTGACGAACCGCCGGCGGGCGGCGACGGTCAAGTGAAGTAAGCTGAAAGAGTGAAGTGAGCTGAAGGGCGGGGCGATGGACCTGATTGAACGGCTGCAGACTCTGAGCGTACGGGACGTGATGAGTCCCACGGTGGTGCAAGTGTCCCTGCCGCAGTCGCTGGCCGACGTGGCGCGGGTGATGCACAAGCATCACGTTTCGCTGGTGCCCGTCGTGGACGAGCAGGGACGGGCGCAAGGCGTGCTCAGCGCGTTCGACTTCGTGGCGCGCGAGAGCTGCCGGGCCGCCGCGGCGGAAAGAGTCGCGGCGGCATCGGCGGCTGGCCCCGGGGAGTCGGCTGGCCCCGGGGAGTCGGCCGCGGCGCGGATGTCGCGTCCGGTACGCGCGGTCGGCGAGCACACTCCGTTGCTGGCGGCCGCGCGGCTGATGTGTGACGAGCACCTGCACCGGCTTCTGGTGCTGGACGGACAAGGCCGGCCGCGCGGCGTTATCAGCATGATGGACGTGATTTCCGCCCTGCTGAACGCGATGGACGAGCTGCGGGCCAGCGCCGTCTCGGCGGCGAGCTGACCGCTTGGCAACGCTCGTCTTCGCACCACCACCAGACTCTGGCCAGGAGAGCAGGGAACGATCGAGAGCCGGCGGGGCTTGCCGCCGGGATCAGGAGCGGACCAATGGCGGGAACCAGTGCCACGCGGCTCGGCGAGACCCCGGCTGGCGGCACTCCGAACGGCGCTCCCCACGATCTCTCGCCTGACATTGTCGAGTTCCTGGCCGATCCGGCCACCCATGGCGCTGACTGCGGTGAAGTCGAGCGGCTGGAGACGCACATTTCCTGGCTGTTCCTGACGCCGCGGCACGTCTACAAGTTGAAGAAGCCGGTCCGCTTCGACTTTCTGGACTTCAGCACGTGCGAGTTGCGGCGGCACGCCTGCCAGGAGGAAGTCCGCCTGAACCAGCGACTGGCTCCGCGAGTCTACCTGGCGGCGGAGCCGGTGGCACGCGACGCTCAGGGACAGCTCCGGCTGGGCGGCCGCGGGTCGCCCGTCGACTGGGTCGTCAAGATGCGCCGCCTCCCGGCGGATCGGGCGTTGGATCGGCTGCTTCGCGAACAGCGGCTGGCGTCATACGAGCTGCAACAACTGGCGGCCTGCTTGACCGATTTCTATCTGGGTCTGCCGCCAGTCACCGTCAAGACGGACCTGTACCGGGCGCGCCTGCAGCATCACGTGGAGGATAATGATCGCGAGCTGTCCGACCCGCGCCACGGTTTGCCGGCCGCCCGTGTGCAACGGGTCCATGCCGCGCAGCGGGCCTTTCTCTGGCTGTTCACGCAGCAGTTCGACGACCGCGTCTGCGACGGGCGGATTGTCGAAGGCCATGGCGACTTGCGGCCGGAGCACATCTATCTGCACGGCGGTCCGACGGTGATCGACTGCATTGAGTTCAATCTGGAGTATCGCCAACTGGATGTGGTGGACGAACTGAGTTTCCTGGCGATGGAGTGCGAGCTGCTGGGCGCGGAGAACCTGGGGCGGAGCATCCTGGAGCACTATTGCCGGGCCAGCGGCGATAGTCCCTCGCCGGCGCTGGTGAACTTCTATGCCGGCTACCGCGCCTGCGTGCGGGCCAAGGTGGCCGCGATCCGGTCCGACCAACTGCCGCCGGCCGCTCGCGCCGAGGCGCTGGAGCGGGCCGAGCAGTACCTGCGGCTGGCCGAACGCCACAGCCGCCTGCCGGGCCAGCCGCTGCTGCTGGTCGTGCACGGGTTGTCGGGCAGCGGCAAGTCCACCTTGGCCGCCGCCCTGGCCGACCGCTTTCGACTGCACCACCTGCAGACCGACGCGATCCGCCGCGAACTGTTCGCCACGCCGGACCGATCGCCGCCGGCCCAGTCCGATCCGCGCTATCGGCCCGAAAACCGGCAGCGGGTCTACGACGAAATGTTCACACGGGCCGAGCGGCTCTTGGCGCAGGGTTGCGGCGCGGTGCTGGACGGCACCTTCCTGACGACCGCCAGTCGCCAGCAGGCACTTGAATTGGCCTTGCGCCACGCGGCCACGGTCTTGCTGGTACACTGCACCTGCCCGCTGGAGGTGGCTCAGCAACGCATTGCCGCTCGCCGGCAAACCGGCGCCGCGCTGTCCGACGCCTTCCCCGCGCTCGCCGCCCGGCAACTCGCCGCCCAGCAGCCCGCTCCACCCGCCGCGCCGCTGTGCCAGGTCAACACGGCCGACAGCCTTGCGGAACTACTCGACAACGTCACGAGCCGGATGCGGGAGTTAGTCAGTGGGAAGTTGTCAGTTGTCAGTTGTCAGTAGGATGGCGCCTCAGCGGGGGAGCGGCGTTGCCGAGCTATTGGTCCGTGAATCCACCGCTGGCGATGCGCCCGTCGGGCCATGCTTTCGCGGACAGGCCGTGGATTCTTGCTCGGCAATGAGGTTCATCGGTGAATGTCGATCTGCGAGTGGTCCCAGCTTGCGGTCAAGGGCCGTTTCTTCGTTTCCCTGACTGCGGGATGCGTACGATCTTCGGGTGATCAGCATTTCGTGCCCGGCATAGTCTCATCCATCTGGCTCCGTCCCCGGATTCGAGATGGTGCAGGTTTTGAGTTGTTGGAACCTCGGTGTTTGGAACCTCCAAAGCTCGCGACTCCAAGACAGATGGGTGGCCTTTCGGTTCGACTCCCGCGCTGTCTTTACGCCGCAGGCGTTGAACAACCCAGCCCAGGGTCGCCCGCTTCGGGCGCACCCTGGGTGGACGACAGCCATGAGGCCCCACTACGCCGAAGGCGTTGCACAAGGCGCACTGTGGAACGCCTTCGGCGTACAAGGGAACTCGAAATCACGACCTCACCCAGGGTGCGCCCGAAGCGGGCGACCCTGGGCTGTGACTGTGGAACGCCTTCGGCGTACGGGAACGCCTTCGGCGTACGGGAA
>JAGFJK010000197.1 GCA_024102795.1 Pirellulaceae bacterium | reverse complement strand
AGCGATTGGGGACAATCGCTCCACCAACTAAGAGCGATTGGGGACAATCGCTCCACCAACTAAGAGCGATTGGGGACAATCGCTCCACCAACTAAGAGCGATTGGGGACAATCGCTCCACCAACAGGATCTGGCTGACAACTGACAACTTCCCGGCTATTCCGGTCTCGACCGATCGCCGGCGGGGAATTCCACGACCGGGGCGGGCGACGACTCGCGGCTCCGCACAATCGCCTCGTAGACCTCCCGCCGATGCACGGGCACGTTCGCTGGCGCATCAATCCCCAGCCGTACCTTGTCCCCGCGAATCTCGACGATCGTGATCACAACCTCGTCACCCAACATGATCTGTTCACCAAGTTTCCTGGACAGCACGAGCATACGCGTCAATCCCTCCTAGCGAATCCCACGAAGCAGATGCCGTAATTATCGCCAGCCGGGAAGGCCTCAGGCCGTGATTTGCCGATTCCAGCTTGGCGCATCCAGGTGTCGAGCCCCTCCAGGGAAGCTCGTTCCGGACGCGACCCGAACGACGCAACCGTATGCGCGGAAGGGACTTATTGTCACACCGTCGAGATGCTCTCAGCGTCCATCACGCGGGCCGCTGGCCGTCGGAAGTCGGCCCCGAAAATCCACCGCGACTCGGCAGACAATTAGTTGGCCGCACGTCCTGCCGCCCGCTGTTCAGCCGGACGACGAATCGTAGAGCAGGGGAAAGAACGGCCCGCCCATCGGCTGACCCGCGGGCACTGGGGGAACGCCTTCCAGCAGGGGATCGTTCGAGGCGGATCGGACTCCATCCCGGAACACGTTGACCACGGTCGCCCGGCGCGGGCGATCCGTACTGTTCTCCTGAGACCCATGGACCAGCAGCGGGTGATGGAACGAAGCCTCGCCCCGACGCAACTCGATGGCCACGGGATGTTGCATCGCGTGCCACTGCTGTTCGTCCAACACCTGGCGGATGGCCAGCATGTCTCCGGCCAACCCCGTAATGGGCAGCAGCGGCCAGCGATGGCTGCCTGGAATGTATTGCAGGCAGCCGTTGTCCCGACGGCTGTCGTCCAGACCGATCCAGCAGGTCAGGTGAGCCATCGGCTGGGTCCGGGTCCAGTACGAATAGTCCTGATGCCAGGCCACGACGCCGCCGTGATGCGCCGGCTTGCAGAACAACTGATCGTGCCAGAAGCGGACGGCGCCACCGAGCAACTGGCTGGCCGGGACCGTGACGGCCGGATGCCACAGCAGGTCGTGGAACGCCACGCCGATGCGCCAGGCGCCCAGGGCGTGAAACAGCACGCGCTGCGGGTCGGGCGATTCGTTCGTGTGGTACTCGTACCAAAGTTCCCGACCGGGATGATTGGGATCGAAGAACTGGTCCAATTCCTCCCGCAGGGCCGCGATCTGCTGGTCGCTCAGGACACGGATGCCGGCCACGTACCCGTGCTCGTGGTAGAACTGGACTTGTTCCGCGGTCAAACGGAACTCATCCGCGGCAAGCTGCGGACCGAGTTGGGGAAACAGGCGGCCGACGGGCTGGTGGCAGGTCGACAGATCCCGGATCATGTGGGGCCTCTCCGAATGACTCTTGAAGTGTTGCTGGGGGCGGACTTGTGCATTACGATGTGGCTCGATTGATATGCCTGGCTTGTGCTGGGCTCGGCAGTGAGCGGTGGTAAGCGAACCGCGGGGTGGTTGTGAGCACGGCTTCCCGTCGACGATTGGGTTGGATTCTGGCGGCCGCGTTCGGGCTGGCCATGCTGCTGGGCCCCGGCCCCGGAATGCTGCTGATCAACCAGCCGCGAGCGTTCCTGGGCATTCCTCAACTGTACGCCTGGGGGCTGCTCTGGTATGCGGTCGAGGTCTTGATCGTGGTTGCCGCCTACGTCTGGGTCTGGCCGCGCGAGTCGGACGTTTCACGGACCATGACAAACCATCACAATCCAGGCGCTCGCCAGGAATAAGTGTAGGACGGGCACTCTGGCTCGTCGATGAGGGAACCCCAACGTTGGCACCGGGTGAAGGCACTTTCAACCTGTCAGGATGCGGGAGATCCGGAACTTGATACTCTGGGGTCAGGCAGACGGCGCGATCGCCTCGCACCTGGATCAGCTCGGCGCGACCCCGTACGTGGTGCTGGCGATCTACCTGCTGATCTTGCTGATCCTGGGTGGCTACGGCTGGTTGCGGAGCCGCGCGGGGGAAGAGGACTACTACCTGGCGGGCCGCCGGCAAGGCTGGATCGTGTCGTCGTTGACGATCATGGCGACATTCTTCAGCTCGTTCGCGCTGCTGGGCGCTCCCGGCATGGTGTATCGCGAGGGGGTGGTCTTCGCCCTGTTCAGTTTGAACGTGCCCGTATCGGGCATCTGCGTCTACCTGCTGGGCAGCCGGATCTGGAAGCTGGGTCGCCGCTTCGGCTACATGACGCCGGGCGACATGATTGCCGACTACTACGGCAGTCGCTACTCGCTGCGGCTGCTGGTCGCCCTGACCGGCTTTCTGTACGCGATTCCCTACGTGGTGATGCAGATCCAATCGGGCGGGATCGTTTCCGAGAAGCTGTTTCCGGGACCGGGGTTCCACCTGGGCGCGTGGCACATCAGCAGCTTCACCCTCGGATGCTCGCTCCTGGCGGCGATCACGATGCTGTACATCATGATCGGCGGGATGCGGAGCGTGGCCTGGACGGACGTGGTCCAGGGTTCGTTGCTGATCGGCGGCATGCTGGTGAGCGGTCTGGCAATGATTCTGGTGTTTGGCAGCGCCGAGGATTTCTCGCGGCGAGTGATGACCGAGCTGCCCGAGGCGTCGCTGACGAGTCCCGGCACCAAGGGCGGTTGGCCGTGGTCCATGGTGCTCAGCGTCTGCCTGCTGGCGTCGACTGGGTCGATGGTGCAGCCGGCGCAGTGGATGCGATACTATTCCGCTCGCAGCGTGGCCACCTTGCAACGGGCGGCGGTGATCTTCGCCGTCGTGCTTACCTCGTGCTTCATCCTGGGCGTGATGCTGATTGGCCTGGCCGGACAGGTGCTGTACCCGCTGCGGTTCGATTACCGGCAGTCGGTGCAGCAGGGGCCGGCCAGCCTGCAGCGTCCGGTTCCCGATGACCTGGCGATGTTTTTTCAGTACGAGCCGGCGAGTGAGACGTCCGCGGCCGGAGCGATCCGCTGGTCCTGGTCCGGACGGCCGTCGATCGGGTTGGACGACGCCACGCTGGCCCGTCTCGCGGAGCTGGACGACGACCCGGGTTTCCAGCAGGCTCTGGCGGAGTTGTCGCGTCAGGTTCGTTCCTCGCCGCCCAGCGTGCTCACGGCGCCGCGCCTGGGCGGCGATTTCGATTCGATCCTGGTCGTGTTGCTCAGCGATCAACTGCCCCGCGTGCTGGGACAGTTTGGAGCATTGTTCGTCTCGCTGCTGCTGATCGCCGTGATGGCCGCCTCGATGAGTACCGCCGACAGCAACCTGCACGCGCTGTCGGCAGTCTTGTCGCGGGACGTCTACGATCAGTTCGTGCGGCCGCAGGCCAGCGAGACGGAACGGGTCTGGGTCGGCCGGACCATCATTCTGCTGGCCACCGTGTTTTCGCTGGCCCTGGTCATCGCCGGCTCGAATCCGGCGGTGCGAGCGAAATACGACTTTGTGGGCATGATCGCCATGATGGGCCTGATGGCGATCGCCTTCACCGCGCAGCTCCTGCCGCTGACCGTCGACATGTTGTTTCTGCGGCGGGGAACTGGCCGGGGAGCGGCGGCGGGGCTGGCCGCCGGCTTGCTGGGAGCGTTCCTGTTCGGGCAGCTGTTTCCGTTGCTGGTCGAAGGGTTTGGTTCGCCGCCGCCGCTGGCGAACCTGCTGCAACTGGTCAACCGCCTGAAGTTCGTTCCGGTGCACGGGGCCGTCTGGGGCTTGCTGCTGAACGTGCCGACGTTCGTGCTGGTAAGCTGGCTGACTCGGCAGAGGGTCCCGCCGCGGCGAGCGGACTACGAGCTGATTCTGCGGGAGTCGGCCAGCAGGTAGCGTTCAGCGGCGACTGGCCCATGCGCGGGAGTGTGTTTGTGAGCGGCTGGGACCAGCTTAATCGGCAGATCATCGATTGCCGGGCCTGCCCGCGGCTGCGGCGGCACTGCGCGGAGGTGGCCCGCGAGAAACGCCGAGCGTTTGCCGACTGGGATTACTGGGGACTTCCCGTGCCGAACTTCGGCAGCGCGCCGGCCGCCATACTGATCGTCGGGCTGGCTCCGGCCGCGCACGGAGCGAACCGCACCGGGCGGATGTTCACGGGCGACCGCAGCGGCGATTGGCTCTACCGGGCTCTGCACCGCGCGGGACTGGCCAGCCAGCCGACGGCCACGTCCAGCAGCGACGGCCTGCAACTTCGCCACTGCGCGATCACCGCCGTCTGCCACTGCGCTCCGCCCGATAATCGGCCCCAGCCCGACGAGATCTCCAACTGCCGGCCCTGGTTCGAACAAACGCTGGAACTGGTCCAGCCGCGGGTGCTGCTGGCTCTGGGACAACTGGCCTGGAAAGCCGTTCTGGACCAGGCGATCGCGCGCGGCTGGTACGCCGGCCGCCGCCCCAAGTTCGCTCATGCCGCCGAGGTGCCGCTGGCCGACGGCCGCTGGCTGCTGGCCAGCTACCATCCCAGCCAGCAGAACACCTTCACGGGCCGCTTGACCGAGGTGATGCTGGACGAAGTGTTCGCGCGAGTTGTGGAGCGGGCCAACGCGTCAGCGAGGGAGCACTCATAGTTAGCCCGACGCGTTAGTTTTGAAGTTGCGATTTTCGTGGGACCCGCTTCGGCGAGCTTCCCTCAAAGTCCTTCTGGCCCCCTCCCCTCATCGAGATCGTAGAGCTTATAAGTTACCTTTCTGAGCGGATTTGGCGTGACAACCGAGGAAACTTGGACGGCCTCCGCCTCGGCGAGCGCTCCCCCCTTGATATCTCTCTGGCTCCCTCCCCGGCTTCCGGGGAGGGAGCCAGAAGGATTTTAATTGTTTCCTCGTCGCTCGCGTGAATGCCCAATCGCTCGTTGTTGCTTGAGTACCCAAGATGTAATTGCGGCTTTGGAAATGAATTGCGCAACTTCAAAGCGCATCAGCGAAGGAGCACTCATAGTCGTCAGTTGGGCGGTGATCACCTATACAAACCCAACGAAGGTTCTTACTGACAACTGACAACTGACAACTACTTCCGAACCTGCTGGAAGTAGAACACGCCCTTCTTGTTCGACGTCACGACGTCCAGCAGTCCGTCGCCATTGACATCCGCCAACTCGAACTGCGTGCCGACGCCGCTGTCGTGGTCGAACTGGTGGGGTGTCCAGACAGGTCGGCCGCCTTCGCGCGACAGTTCGAACCAGACCATCACGGCCGGCTGATCGGCGCCCGGATCGCGGCCGCCGTGAGCCCACCAGCGCTTGCCGGTCACGAAATCCGGCAGTCCGTCGCCGTTGATATCGGCCAGGCACACGCCGTGCGTCTGCGAGAAACTGGTGTCGATTTCATGCGTCTTCCACTGGTTGGGCGCCACCTGCTCGTGCCACCAGATTCCGAACTCATGCGGGCTGCTGCTCAGCACGTCGGCGTCGCCGTCGCCGTCGAAATCGTAAACGTGCATTTGTGCCGCCTTGCCGCCCAGCGGCGCGGCGTGGAACTTCCAGGGCGTGGCGCCGGGAGACTCCGGCGCTTCCCACCAGCCATCGGCGCAGACAAAATCCTGGCGGCCGTCGCCGTTGATGTCGCCCACGCCCAGCCCGTGCGAATACTTCATCGTGCCCGGCGCGGCTGGTTGCGAAATCGACTGGATCCGCCACGGGTCGGTCGCCGAGTCGCCGTAGCGCATGAATCCCATTTGCCGCTCCGGACCGTCCGGCTGCTGGGGATCGGGCGAGAAGGCCGCGATCAGTTCCCGTCGGCCATCGCCGTCCAGATCCAGCATCTGTGGGCTTTCGTTATTCGTGACGGGCGTCGCCGTGTGGCGTTTCCAGGGACCTGGCTGATTCCGCGGATTCTCGAACCACCAGGTAGGCGTTCCCGGAAAATCGACGACCACAATGTCCTGCCAGCCGTCCCGGTTCACGTCCTCGGCGAACGTGCAGAACGAGTTGCTGTAGCCCTTGGGTTGGTATTCGGGGGCCGATTCCAGCACCGTGTGCATCTTCCAGTCGGGCGCCTCGTACCAGACATAGCCGGCCGCGATGTCGGGCCGGCCGTCGCGGTTGAAGTCCCCCACAGCCACGCCTTCACTGCGGAAGGTGGCATCCAACTGCCGCTTCTGGAAGCCGACCCGGTTGCCTGGTACACCTTCCGCGGCCGTTCCCGGGACGCTCCACGTTGCCACCACGAGCATCGCCGCCACGAGCATCGCCGCCACGATCGAACGCTTCACAAGCCAGCTCCTTTACTGCATCCGGTGGGCACTTGCCGAGGATTCCCGCTGCCTGATTTTACCATGCCGGCTGGTTCCCGTCAGCGACCGCAGACATGCAACAAATCAAACACGCCGGGCGCGACTTGCGCGCTTCGCGCGACCCTGTCCGCCGCCGCGCGCCCGGCGGAGCCAGGCGCGCACCAGCGGGCCGTTCCACGGCCCCCCGGCAGGCATGGGATTTGCACCTTTGTACAGTCGGCGGAGAGGCGGGTTCGGACTGCCCGGAGTCTCCAGCAGCGCTCCAGCATGCGAGGTCTCAGGCAGGCGCGCGAGCCCCAAATTTAGGAGCTCTGATCATGGAACGGCACTTGAAACACAACGGAGGATGGATACACCGCAGCACAAGCTTCGCGGCGAAGCACCTGCGGCGTCATCGGGGCACGCGCGGATTGCAGCACGAACCGCTGGAAGTTCGTTGCGTGCTGAGCAGCCTCACTCTGCTCGATCAATCGCTGTTTGGCGGCGGCGGAGATCAACGCGGTACAGCGCTGGCGATCGAGAGCGGTACGATCTACCTGTCAGGCAACGTCCAGCCCGAGAACCAGACGGCGGCCGCGAATGCCCTGGTGATGAGCTTTGCCACGCCCACCAGCAACGGAGCCGTGCCGGTGTGGTCGCGCGTCTTCGACTATGGCACCTCGTTCTTCGGGATCGCCGCCACCAACGAAGGTGTCTATCCGGTCGGCCACAACTACTCGCTGTCCAGTGATGGTGTGGGAGGCAAGGAGGTCAAAGGCATCGCGGTTAAGTTCACGACCGACGGATCAAACGGCGGAGGACTCGGAGGATCTGTCTGGTACAACTCGCCGAACTTCTACGGCTATCGGGGCGTCGAGTCCTTCAGTGCGGCGACCATGGCCGACATCAGCGGCACGACGTACCTGTACGCGGCCGGCGGCGGTCAGCCGGCCAGCTACTTCGCCGCCGTGATCGGTAAGTTTACCACCTCTGGAGCCCTGACTGCGACCGCCACCGATCCGTTTGTCTCCCTGCCGGGCGCGTCCGAGGCTCGTGGAGTGGCCGTGCTGGACAGCAACGATCATGTATACACTGCGGGGTTCAGCACATGGGGCGGTCCCAGTAACGTTGGGCGGCCGACATTGTGGGAACACGACGCCAACCTGACCTTCGTGCGACACATGGTGGACAACGGCATCGAGGGGTCCTTCTACGCCGTCGCTGCTTTCGGCAACGAGTTATACGCCGTTGGAAGCACGTACAATCACCTGTCTCCAGTCGGCAGCGAAGACTTCCTGCTGCAGAAGTTCGACGCGGCGGGTAATCGGCTGTGGAGCACCGTCGTGCCAGGGGCGGGCACCGATATTCTGAAAGGCGTGGTTGGACTTGCCGGGAAGATCTACGCGGTCGGCTACACCAACAGCACCGGCGCAGGTGGTTATGATCTTGCGGTGCTGGAAGTCGACCCGGCGACGGGCAGTGTCCTCGCCACGGCAAACTACGGTGGCCCGTTCGACGATATGGGCAACGGGATTGCAACCGATGGAACGTATCTTTACGTCGTGGGCGAGTCCCGGAGCTACGCCCAGGGTGGCAATGCGGTCGGACAGAACGACGTGCTGTTGATGCGACTCAACGGCGCCTTCAACCCATCGCCGGTGCACATGGTCGGTAACGACCTGGTCGCTCAGGCGGATACGGGCAACAACCGCCTGGTGTTCTCGTTGAACAACAACGGCGACGTGGTCGCGCGTCTGGACGCCAGCGTGTACGGCCCGTTCACCGTGACTGGCAAGATCATCGCTCACGGCGGAGACGGCAACGACGTGATGACCGTAGCGTCCAGCGTCACCGTGCCGGTGGAGTTTTACGGCGACGGTGGCGACGACTACCTGGCCGGCGGTCCGCTGGATGACCTGCTGGTCGGAGGGCCGGGCAACGACCGGCTGCTGGGCGGCGAGGGCAACAACACGCTGTATGGCGACCAGATCGCCGGCGAACTGCCCACCGACGGTGACGACCGCCTGTACGGCCGCACCGGCAACGACGTGATGTTCGGCGGCGGCGGCAGCGATCAACTGGCGGGAGACGCGGGCCACGACACGCTGTATGGCGGCAGCGGCAACGATTACCTGCACGGCGGCCTGGGCGATGACCTGCTGCGAGGCGGAGCGGGCGATGATGTCCTGGCGGGCTATTACGGCCACGACATTCTGCTCGGCGAAGCGGGCAACGACCAGTTGTCGGGCGACTTCGACCGCGATCTGCTGATCGGCGGCCTGGACGTTGACCGGCTGCTTGGCGGGGCGGAGGAAGACATCCTGATCGGGGGAACCACCAGCCACGATGCCAACGACGCGGCGTTGATGGCGATCATGACCGAGTGGAAGTCGGGCGGACTGTTCGCCGTTCGCGTGATGAACATCATGACCGGCAGCACGACCGGCGGCGTGGCCCTGAACTCGACCACGGTGCTCAGCGACAACCTGGCGAACCAGTTGCGGGGCGACCTGGGAGCGGACTGGCTGCTGGCCGGAGCCGCGGACCTGCTGACGACCGACGCGAGCGATCGCGTGGACCTGCTGCCTTAGGCGGGGAGGATAGTAGATTCCCGAGGCACCCAGTCCACGCGGACCGGGTGTCTCGGGAATCGAATGCCTTTCGAGCGCTTAGTCTGCAGATCGCTTTGAATTGGCACCCGAGGACGGCGATCAAACCAGCAGCTTGAGGCACGGCTCGCCTTCGTTCAAAGTCGGCCGCTCGGGGCGTCCCTTGTGGCGGTATTCGAGCCGCATGTGGTTCAGGCCCATCAGGTACAGGATCGTGGCGTGCAGATCGTGCACGTGCAGCCGATCCTGCACGGCATGCAGGCCGATCTCGTCGGTGGTTCCCACGGTCAGTCCCCCGCGGACGCCGCCGCCAGCCATCCACATCGTGAAGCCGTAGGGATTGTGGTCCCGCCCGTCCCCCTTCTCGCTCATCGGCGTCCGCCCGAATTCGCCGCCCCAGACCACCAGCGTCTGATCCAGCAAGCCGCGCCGCTTGAGATCCTGCAGCAGTCCGGCAATCGGCTTGTCCGACGCCTGGCAAAGCGTGGCGTGGTTCTTTTCGATCCCCGAATGCGCGTCCCATTTGCTGCCGGAACCGTGGTACAACTGCACGAACCGTACGCCGCGTTCCACCAGGCGGCGGGCGAGCAGGCAGTTGCGGCCAAAGTCGGCGGTTTCTTTCTGGTCCATTCCGTACAGCGCCTCCGTCTCGGCCGTTTCGGCCGACAGCTCCACCGCTTCGGGCGCCTCGCGCTGCATGCGGAACGCCAGTTCATAGCTGGCGATGCGGGCGTCCAGCTCCGACAGGTCGCCGCGGGGCTGCGCGTGGCTGCGGTTCAGCTCCTGCAGGAACGCCAGCTTGCGTTGCTGCCGGGCTCCGCCCACTTCGGCCGGAGTGGCCAGGTCGCGAATCGGCTCAGGACCACCTTCGAACGGGGTCCCCTGGTAGGCGGCCGGCATGAATCCGGCGCCCCAGTTCCGCGGGCCATTGGTTACCTTGCCCGGATTGTCCTCGATCACCACGAACGCCGGCAGGTTGGCGTTCTCGGTGCCCAGCCCGTAGGTGACCCAGGCCCCCAGCGACGGCCGGCCGGCCAGCGTCGAACCGGTGTTCATCTGGCTGACGCCGTTGGAATGATTCAGCCCGTTGGCCCAACAGGATCGGATCACCGCGATATCGTCCACGCATCGGGCCGTGTGCGGCAGCCAGTCGCTGACCCAGGTTCCGCACTGGCCGTGCTGCCGCCACTTGCGTTTGGACGCCAGCAACGGCGCGTCGTATTCGCCCATCGGCGTGATCACGGGGCCAAAGCTTTCCGGCAGCGGCTTGCCGGCCAACTTCTCCAGCTCCGGCTTGGGATCAAACAGATCGATGTGGCTTGGACCGCCTTCCATGAACAGGAAAATCACGCTCTTGGCCCGCGATGCGTGATGCGGGTCGAGCGCCGCGCTGGCTTCGGCGGCGCGGGCCGACTGGCCCAGCAGCCAGCTTAGCGCCACGGCGCCGAAACCGGCCCCGCCTTGGATGAGCATCTCGCGGCGACTCAGCGCGCATGGCTGATCAAGCAAGCCGCGACGGGCGAACCGTTCGTGACCAAGACCCATCGCAAACCCCCGTTGATCAATCCACGTACAGAAACTCGCTGGAATTCAATAACGCGTGGCACAGGTCCACCAGCGCCTGGTCGGGCGCCGTGCCCGCGGGCCGCACCAGGTGGTTGCCCCGCGGCCCCGAATCGCGCAGCAGATCCGTGCCGTCGGCGAAAGTCCAGTGGCCCACAGTCTGTTCGCCGCCGCCATGCACCAATTGATCGCCCTTCGCCGATCGGCCGCCGTCCAGCAACTGACCGCCCTCCAACAACGGGCCGCCGTCCAACAACTGGCCGCCGTTCAGCAACTGGTCTGGGGCCAGCAGGGCCGCCGACACGCGGAGCGCGCCAATCAAACCGTCCCATTGATGCTGGCTCAGACCGTAGCGGCCTCCCACCGTCAGCGCCACGTCGGGATTGTTCGGGGACAGCACCTTGTGAGCGGCCTGCGCGGTCTGCAGCACACCATCCGAGTTCAACTGCCGGACGTGGAAGGTGATGCCACCGGCCGACGCGTCGGCCGGCCGGATCACGGCCGCCACGTAGTAAGGCGTATTCAGCTCCAGGTGCAGGTTCGACGGCACCACTTCGTAGGTCGTCTTGCCCATCGCGTCCGGTCCCACCAGTTGCAGGATCAGATTGCGGGGCCGATACGCGCTCTTCGTGCTGGTCACGCCCAGCGACCAGCCGGCTGACTGCTGGTTGCCGTTCCACTGGGCCACGATCGTGCGGACGGCCGCGTCGGGATACATCGAACGCAGCAACACGACGGCCTCGATCGTCAGCGGGCTGTCGGCCGACTTCAAGCCCTGCTGGATCCGAGCCAGGTGCCGGGGATGGCCTGGCGTCAGGTCCAGCGCGGGAATTGCGGTACCCGGCACCAGGTTCGCCCTGGGACCGACCTCCGCCGCCACTTGCTGCTGCTGCGCGAGAAAGTCGAGCGCCCGGGCCAGTTCCTCATCGGTTGCCGGCCGGCTGTACGCTCGCCAGAAGGCCGACTGGACCTGCTGGGCGGCGGTTGTGGAGTCCTGCTGGACGGCGCGAGCCATGGCGGCCGCCCGTTGCAGCCCCCAGGCGCCGTTGATCATCAGCAGCGACTGCGTCGGAGTCGTGGTGACGTTGCGCTTCGGCAGGCTGGCAAAGGCGTCCGGCGCGTCGAAGGCGGCCAGCAACGGGTCGCGGGTGTTGCGGAAGATTTTCGTATAGACCGTTCGCCGCGGCACGTCCGATTCCGCCGACGGCCCGCCCTCGCGGCGGTCCAGCTCGCCGCTGGCCGCCAGCAACGCATCGCGAATCTGTTCGGCTTCCAAACGGCGAGGCGACATCCGCCAGAGCAGACGGTTCTCTGGGTCCTTCAGCCGCGCGGCCTCGGACATCTCTCCCAGGGAACTCTGCTGATAGGCCGCCGACGTCATAATCAGTCGGTGCAGTTGCTTGAAGCTCCAGCCGCGGGCGACAAACTCCGTGGCCAGCCAGTCGAGCAGTTCCGGGTGGCTCGGCGGTTCGCCCAGCCTGCCAAAGTCGCTGGGCGTCGCCACCAGGCCTTGCCCGAAATGCTGCTGCCAGACGCGGTTGACGATGACCCGTGTGGTCAGCGGATGGTCGGGCCGCGTGAGCCACATGACCAGCGCCGCGCGGCGACCCGTGGTTTGCGAATTCGGCAGCGAGTCGGGGATCTCGGCGGGACTGGGATCCAGCACGCTCAGAAAGCCCGGTGGCACGTCCGGCGAATTCCGCTTGCCGGGGATCCGCGTGGGCGGCGCCGCCGGGCCGACGTCCGTCACCGTAAACGCCGCCGGCAGCGGCTGGGGCTTCAAATGGTCGAATTCGGCCAGTTGCTTTTGCAGCTCCTCCCAGCGGGCTTTCTGCTCGCCCTTCAATTTCGAGTCGACCTTCAGGTTCTGGTATTCCAAGACCACTTGCCGGTTGGCCAGTGCGGCTAATTGCTGTTCGAACGGCTCGCGCTCCGGCGGTGCCTTGCGCAACATCGGCCGGATGTCCTGCGGGAACTTGTTGATTGCCGAATCCGCCGCGGCGGCCCGCACGTCGGCTTCCAATTCGGCGATCTGCTGGCGGAGCTCCGCCGTCTGCCGCTCCCACTCGACAAGCGCCGCGTGATAGCGGGCCACCTCGTCGGGCGCGGCCAGCGGCAAGTCGTCTCTCGGCAGCAGGGGCGTAAAGAATGCCTGCAAGCGATAGTAGTCCTCCTGCAGGATCGGATCGAACTTGTGGTCGTGGCAGCGGGCACAACCCATCCCCAGCCCCAGAAACACGTCGGCCGTGACATCCGTGATGTCGTTCAGCATGTCGCTCCACTGCGTCCGCACGTCGCGCTGGTTGTATTCGTAGATGCCGTGCCGCAGCAGCGCGGTGGCGACCATCGCTTCGGGCTCGCCCGGCCACAATTCGTCGCCGGCCAACTGTTCCTGGACGAAGCGGTCGTACGGCTTGTCCTGGTTCAACGAACGGATCACGTAGTCGCGGTACCGCCAGGCGTCCGGCCGGTAAGCGTCCTGCCGAAAGCCGTCCGACTCGGCATAGCGGACCAGGTCCAGCCAGTGCCGAGCCCACCGCTCGCCGTACTCCGGGCGGCTGAGCAACCGCTCGATCAGCTCGGCATACGCGTCCGGTGATGGATCGTCCACGAACTGCCGAACCTCATCGGCCGTGGGAGGCAGACCCAGCAAGTCGAATGTCGCTCGACGAACTAGCGTCCGCCGGTCGGCCCGCGCTGCCGGCTCCAGCCCCTCGGCCAGCAGCCGCTGGTACAGGAAGCGGTCGATCGGATTGGCGGACCACTCCGCCCGGTCGACCTGCGGCGGTTCGTGCCGCACCAGGGGCTGAAACGACCAGAACGCGCGGTCCGCGTCGGTGATCCTGGCTTCCTGCCGCGTGGGCGGCGCGGCGGCGGCGCCTCCCGGCCACGGCGCGCCCATCTCGACCCAGCGGGCCAGCACCGCAATCTGCTCGTCCGCCAGCTTGCCGTCCGGCGGCATCTCGAACGATTCGTACCGCACCGCTTCGACCAGCAGACTGCCGTCGGCGTCGCCCGGCGCAATCGCCGGACCCGACTCGCCGCCTTGCAGGATCGAAGCCAGCGAGTCGAGCCGCAAATCGCCCTTCTGCTTCTCCTGGCCGTGGCATTTGTAACACCGTTCGACCAGCAGCGGCCGCACTTCGCTCTCGAAGAACCGCACCTGCTCGGCCGTCGGCTCCGCCGGCGTTTCGCCACTGGCAACACCACACCAGGCGACCGCTGCCAGACCGGGCAGCGCGAGAGGAACCAGGCGTACAACGAGCGCGAGCACCTGGGCGAGCGAGATCGTCATGCTGTTGACCGTCTTGTTGATGGTGACGCTGGCCCGCGTTCTGTACGAGCTCAACCGTCCGCGGGGGGACCAGACTTCCAGCGTTATCTTAGCGGCAGGGAAGTGTTTAGGTCAATCTCCGCGACGACTTCACGGCGGCCCGTCACCGCCGAAAAACGCAGGGCGTGTCGGTGTGCTGTTCGCCGCGTCACGGCCCGCTATTCGGCCAGCCCGGCCGATTGACAATTCGCGTCCGCTTGCCGACTCTACATACTGCAAGTGCGGCCAACGGGAACGACCGCTTGATCCCACCGGCGAATCCACCACATCCGAAGTCGCCAGGAACGTCTCATGCGCTGGAAAGGCCGTCGTCAGAGTTCGAACATCGAGGATCGGCGGTCCATGAGCGGCATGAGCGGCCGGACCGTCGGTGTGGGGGGCGGACTGGTGGTCGTCGGCTTTGTGCTGGTGGCCCTGTGCATGGGGGCGGACCCGGCCGCCGTCTTGCAGGTGCTCGACAACGCTCAGCCACCGGTGGCCGGTCCGCTGGTGCCGGACGAAGGGGCCGCGGGTCCGGCAAGCGGGCAGCAGGACGAGATGAAGGAGTTCGTGGCGGTCGTGCTGGCCGACACGGAGGAAGTCTGGCAGGCACAGCTTCGCCAGGTTGGCAAGCAGTACCGCGAGCCAACCCTGGTGTTGTTCGACCGCTCGGCGGAATCGGCCTGCGGCTTTCAGAGCGCGGCCGTGGGGCCTTTCTACTGCCCGCTGGACCAGAAGGTGTACATCGACTTGAGCTTCTACCAGGACCTGCGGGAGAAGCTGGGAGCGCCCGGCGATTTCGCTCAGGCGTACGTCATCGCGCACGAAGTGGGCCACCACGTGCAGAACCTGCTCGGCATCAGCGACCAGGTCCACCAGTTACAGCAGCGGAGCGGCCAGGAGGAGGCCAATGAGCTGTCGGTGCGGTTGGAGCTGCAGGCCGATTTCTTCGCCGGCGTGTGGGCTCACCATGCCGATCAGAACTGGCAGATCCTGGAACCGGGCGACGTGGAAGAGGCGCTGCGAGCGGCCACGGCCATCGGCGACGACCGCCTGCAGATGAAGTCCCGCGGTTACATCGTGCCGGAATCGTTCACGCACGGCACGTCCGAGCAGCGAGTCCGCTGGTTCACGCGGGGCCTGGAAACGGGCGACATGTCGAAGGGCGATACGTTCGCGGTCGAATACAGCCAGTTGTGAGCGTCCAGGCAAGACGATTGTCCGTGATCGGCCGGAACGCCAGGTCCGCGGACCCCTGCCGGCGGCAGCTTGGACGCTCGCCGCGATTCGGCTACGATAATCCGCTTGCGTGCGGCCGACAGGCCGGCTCTTCACTGGACGACTCGTGCTGCGAGGTTCCCACATGACACGATGCGCTTCACGTTCGTTCTGGATCGTTGCCTTCCTGGTCTGCGGCCTGCTGGCCGCGGTGGCAGCCGGACCCGTTCAAGCGCAGAACGACTACGAACCGGGGCCCGATTCGTTGCCCCAGCCGGGCGTGCCGCAGGGCGAAATCAAGGGACCATTCTCCTGGAGCAGCCAGATTTTTCCCGGCACGGTGCGGGATTACTGGGTCTATGTGCCGGCGCAGTATGACGCGAACAAGCCAGCCTGCGTGATGGTGGTTCAAGACGGTCTGGGCCGAGCCAACGGGTGGAAGCTGCCCACGGTGCTGGACAATCTGATCCATAAGGGCGAAGTGCCGGTCACTATCGGCATCTTCATCAATCCGGGCATCGTGCCAGCTCTGCGCGAAGGCGCTCAGCCGCGCTTCAACCGCAGCTTCGAATACGATGCGCTCGGCGACCGCTACGCCCGCTTTCTGATTGAAGAGATCTTGCCGGAGGTGAGCAAGAGTTACAATCTGAGCACCGATCCGAACGACCGGCTGATCGCCGGAGCGAGCTCCGGCGCGATCTGCGCGTTCAACGTGGCCTGGGAGCGGCCGGACCAGTTTCGCCGCGTGCTGAGTACCATCGGCACGTACGTCGGGCTGCGCGGCGGCAATGAATTTCCCGTGCTGGTGCGCAAGACCGAACCCAAACCGATCCGCGTCTTCCTGCAGGACGGCGACAACGACTTGAACATCTACGCCGGCAGTTGGTGGGTGGCGAACCAGGATCTGCTCGCGTCCCTGCAGTGGGCCGGCTACGACGTCAAGCATGCCTGGGGCACCGGCGGCCACGATGCGAAGCAGGCCGTGGCGATTCTGCCCGACGCGTTGCGCTGGCTGTGGCGGGATTATCCGCAGCCGGTCCGCGTGGGCCAGGATGGCGCCAAACGGCGGACGGAGATCATGATTCCCGGCGAGGACTGGCAGTTGGTCAGCGAGGGCCACAAGTTTACCGAGGGCCCGGCGGTCAATGCGCGGGGCGAACTGTTCTTTACCGATATTCCCAACAGCCGCATCCACAAGGTCGCGCTCGACGGGCAGGTCTCGGTTTTCGCCCAGGACACGGGCAAGGCCAACGGCCTGGCGTTCGATCATCGCGGCCGGCTGCTCGCCTGCGCCAGCGACAAGCGGCAGATCGTGGCCTATGACGAGCTAGGTAAGCTGGAAGTCCTGGCCGATGGCGTTACCAGCAACGACCTGGTGGCCGCCCATGACGGCAACATCTATTTCACGGATCCCGAAAACCGGCAAGTCCAGCGGATCGCGCCGGATGGCACGGTCAGTATCGTCGACCGGGGATTGACGTTCCCCAACGGCGTGGCGCTTTCGCCCGATCAGACGCTTGTGTACGTGGCCGACACGCGCGGACGCTTCGTCTACTCGTACCAGGTGCAGGCCGACGGCACGCTGGCTTACAAGCAGCCGTACTTCCACCTGCATGTGCCGGTCAATGACAACGATAGCGGCGCGGACGGGATGGCAGTCGACACCGAGGGGCGGCTGTACGTGACCACGCGGATGGGCGTGCAGGTCTGCGATCAGCCGGGTCGAGTGCACTTGATCCTGGCCAAGCCGCAGGCCGGCTGGCTGTCGAACGTCGTGTTCGGCGGCCCTCAGTTGGATACCCTGGTGGTGACGTGCGGCGACAAGGTCTATCGCCGCAAGGTCAAGGCTCAAGGCGCCGCTTCCTGGCAGCCTCCCGTAACCCCGCCCAAACCGCAGTTGTAAATTTCAGGTTGTGCCATGAACCGTTGCTCGACGCGCTACTTTACGCCCCGCCATGGCGATCGTTCGCTGCTTCTCTGGTTGTTGCTACTCTGGCCGCTGCTGGCCTCATGCCTGTTACTGGCCACATGCCTGCTGCCGGCCGGCTGCTCGCCGAGTGGACAACCGGCCACGACCGCCGGACGGACCGCGGACGGTCCGCCCAGGGTGTACGTGGTGAACTACCCGTTGCGGTATTTTGCCGAACGGATCGGGGGCGAGAGTGTCCGGGTGGAGTTTCCCGCGCCGAGCGACGAGGATCCGGCCTACTGGTCGCCCGCCGCGGAACAGGTGGCGGCCTTCCAACAGGCGGACTTGATCCTGCTGAACGGCGCCGGCTACGCCGGTTGGATCCGCAAGGTGTCGCTGCCCGAAGCCAGACTTTGCGACACATCGGCCGCGTTCGCCGATCGCCTGATCGAAATCCAGGACGCGGTCACGCACACGCACGGTCCGGGCGGGGAGCACACGCACACGGGCACGGCGTTCACCACCTGGCTCGATCCCCAGCAAGCCGAATTGCAGGCCCAGGCCGTTGCCGATCGCTTGTCGCTGCTGCTGCCCGACAAGAAAGAACAGTTCCAACAGCGGGTCGAAGACCTGCGGCGCGAGCTGGCCGAACTGGACCAACAGCTCGCCGAACTGTTCGCCGCCCAGCCTCAGGAGCCGGTGATTTTTTCGCACCCGGTTTACCAGTACCTGACGCGGCGCTACGGCTTGAATGCCCGCGACGTGCACTGGGAACCGGGCGAAATGCCCAGCGAGGCGATGTGGAGCGAGCTGGAGAAACTGCGGCAGCAGCATCCGGCTCGCTGGATGATCTGGGAGGGCCCGCCGCTGCCGGAAATCGAGTCCCGTTTGGAGCAGCAAGGAGTCCGCAGCGTGGTGTTCGCCCCCTGCGGCAACGTGCCGCCATCGGGCGACCTGCTGAGCGTCATGCGGCAGAACGTCGAAAACCTGCGGCCCGTGTTCGGGGCGAAGTGACGCGTGTTCGGGAGGCTGTAGCCCGAAGCCTGGATTGGGGAGTTGGGGTTTTCATTCGAATCCCGCCGGCTTGCCCGGCGGATTTTTCGGCTTCCGACTACACGTCTGCCGCCGATGTCCTCGCTCTTTGAATCCCGCCGGCTTGCCCGGACCTGTTAGCGAGAAACCGAATGAAACTCGCATCGCCCACACCACAAATCACTTCTGGCCCCCTCCCCGGCTTCCGGGGAGGGCTGGGGAGGGGCTCTTGTGCATCTTGTTTTGACGCAGCTAGCACCCTACGAAATCACCGAACACCTGTCCCACTCAAGAATCCAGATCCTCAATTGATGTTCGGCTCGTCCGAAATCCGCGTCCCGCGAGTAGTATGTGCGAATTGAGCGAATCGCTTTCCTCGATAGTCCCGCAGGCCCCTCCCCAGCCCTCCCCGAAGGAGATCGTGCAGCTTATAAGGCGTTGGAAGCTCGGTGTTTAGAACCTCCAAAGCGCGCGACTCCAAGACAGATGGGAGGCCCTTCGGTTCGACTCCCGCGCTGTCTTTACGCCGCAGGCGTTGAACAACCCAGCCCAGGGTCGCCCGCTTCGGGCGCACCCTGGGTGGACGACAGCCATGAGGCACCACTACGCCGAAGGCGTTGCCCAAGGCGCGCTGGGGAACGCCTTCGGCGTACAAGGGAACTCGAAATCACGACCTCACCCAGGGTGCGCCCGAAGCGGGCGACCCTGGGCTGTGACTGTGGAACGCCTTCGGCGTACGGGAACGCCTTCGGCGTACGGGAA
>JAGFJK010000190.1 GCA_024102795.1 Pirellulaceae bacterium | reverse complement strand
GCCCGGACCGCTGGAGCTCAGCGCGACGCCGACCAACGACAGCCGGTCGGAGCAAGACGGCCAGGAGAGCGTGGTCGATCAGCGGCGGTTCGCGGACGATCCCTGGTTCGCCCGCTTGCCGCCCTCGCTGCGCGACGCCATCCGCTCCCGCTCGCGCCGCGCGCCGCCGCGGGGATACGAGGAGCGGCTGCGGCGGTATTTCGAAAGCATCGATTGAGAGGCGGGAGTCGAACCGATGAGTGCTGAGATGCGCGAAGATGACGTGGCGGCCGTCCACCGCTGCAAACAGGCCTACGATCAGGTCCGCGCCGAACTGGCCAAGGTGATCGTGGGCCAGGAAGACGTGATCGAGCAGGTGCTGATCGCCATGCTCTCGCGCGGCCATGCCCTGCTGGAAGGCGTGCCCGGCCTGGCCAAGACGTTGCTGGTCAGCTCGCTGGCCGAGTCGCTGCACCTGACATTCAAGCGGATCCAGTTCACGCCCGACCTGATGCCCAGCGACGTGACGGGCACCGAGGTGATTCAGGAAGACCAGCACTCGCGCGTGCGGGCGTTCCGCTTCCTGCCCGGACCGATCTTTGCCAACCTGCTGTTGGCCGACGAGATCAACCGCACGCCGCCCAAGACGCAGGCGGCCATGCTGGAGGCGATGCAGGAACGGCACGTGAGTGCGGGCGGGCGGATGCATCCGCTGCCGGCGCCCTTCTTCGTGCTGGCCACGCAGAACCCGCTGGAACAGGAAGGCACCTACCCGCTGCCCGAGGCCCAGCTCGACCGCTTCCTGCTGTACATCCGCGTGAACTATCCTTCCAGCCGCGAGGAATGGGAGATCGCCCGCCGCGTCACCGGCGGCCAGCAACAGCCGATCGAAGCCTGCATGAGCGGCGAGGAGATTCTGGAATTCCAGAAGCTCGTGGCTCGCGTGCCCATCTCCGACCAGGTGTTGGGCTACGCGCACCAACTGGTCCGAGCCACTCGGCCCCACGGCCTCGAGGCCCCGGACTTTGTCCACGAGTACGTCGCCTGGGGCTCCGGACCGCGCGGTCTGCTGACGCTGGTCACCGCCGCCAAGGCTCGAGCCATCCTGCACGGCCGGCACCACGCCACGGCCGAGGACGTGCAGGCGATGATCAAACCGGCGCTGCGGCACCGGATCGCGGGAAATTACGCGGCACAAGCCAAGGGATTGACCGCCGAGAAGTTGATCGAAATGCTGATCGACAAGGTGCCCGCCGACAAGGAGTACGCGCAGCCGGCCGCGTAGACGGTCCCACCTGTCTCGAACCGACCCGCACCTCGCCTCTTGTTACCCCGCGCTGCCAGCATGGCCCACACCATTCTCTCCCGCTACCTCGATCCCGACGTGCTGCATCATGTCGCGGACCGGCCGATCGAACCCAAGGGCCTGGTGATCGGCAACCTGGCCGGCGCCCACCGCTCGCCCTTGTCCGGCTTTGCGGTGGAGTTTGCGGGACATCGCGAGTACGTGCCGGGCGACGACCCGAAGCACCTGGACTGGCGGGTCTATTTCACGCGGGACAAGCATTTCGTCAAGCAGTATGAACTGGAGACGAACTTCGTCTGCCACCTGCTGCTGGACGTCAGCGCGTCGATGCGGTACGGGGAGGGCGAGCGGCAGAAGCTGGCCTACGCCGCCAAGATGGCCACGCTGCTGGCCTACTCGATCGTGCGGCAAAGCGACAAGGTTTCGCTGGGCACACTGGATGACCGCTTGCGGTCGTTCCTCGCGCCCAGCAACTCGCTGGACCAGATCGTGCGGATGACGCAGCATCTGGAGGAGATCCGGCCGGTGGAAAAGACGCGGCTCGGCGCCTGCCTGGGCGAGGCGGCCGGGCGGATGGGCCGGCGCGAGATCGTGATGGTGTTCAGCGACTTCCTGGCCGACCTGCCGGAACTGGAGTCGGCCCTGCAGCGGCTCCGCTACCAGCAGCACGAAGTCGTGCTGTTCCACGTGCTGCACCACGACGAGTGGACGTTTGAACTGGACGGGATGGTCAAGTTCGTGGGGCTCGAACAGCCCGACGAACTGCTGGCGCAGGGCGAGGATCTTCGGCGCGGTTACCTGGAGGCACTCGCGCGGTTCACCGGGCAGTTGGCCGCGGTCGCTCAGCGAAACCGCTGCGAGTACGTGGCGGTGGACACCGGCCGTGGCCTGCGCGAGACGCTGGTCGAGTACCTGAACCAGCGGACGCGAGTCGCCCGGCGGTAGGCAGTTGGTAGTTATCAGTTATCAGTTATCAGTTGGCAGTTATCAGTTATCAGTTGGCAGTTGTCAGTTGGTAGTTCAGTGTGACGGTCAATTTCCAGCGTCTGGCGGCCCGGCCGCGGGCGTGGGCCGCGAGCGGACCAGTTGCAGGCCGCCAAACGTGTGCGTGGTGTAGACCAGGCCCAGCGGGTTGTGACGATACAGCAAGCTCAGCCGCAGTTGCAGCAGGATGTCCGCGGCGCGACCCCCCAGCAAGAACCGCTTGAGAAACTCTTCGCCAAACCAGCAAGCCAGTTCCGGAAACACCTTCGTCTCGGTACCGATCACTCCGGAGGCCTGCCGCGAAATCAGCTTTCGCGTCAGACTGGCCACGGCTTGCGGTGTATAGGCCGCCGTCTCGCAACCGTTGATGATCACCAGCGCTCGGCGCGGCCAGCGGACGCTCCAAGTGCTCAGATCCACCGGGATGATCGAGAAATCGTCCTGGCCCACCAGGACGACCGGCTGTCCCTGTTCCACGCCGCCGTGGCAGAAGAAGTACAGCACGTGCGTGGCCGGATCCCGCAGAGCGTCCAGCAAGCCTTTCGCCTCGCGAGCGACGGTCACTCGCGGCGCGAGCGGTCCGACTGACGACAGCTCCTCCAGCCGCGGAACATGGCCGCCTTGCGGAATCTTCGTGTTGATCAGACAGTTCACCACCGTCTCGCGCTCCACCGGAATCTGCTGCACCAGCGGCGGATGGTCGGTGACGGTCACTGGCTGGTCCGCCGCGGCCCACGGCACTTCGCCAGGCGGCTGATAGACCCGGTGCCGAAAGCCCCAGAACCCGTACACGCAAACGTTCAAGCGGGCACGCTCCTCGGCCTGCTCGGCACTCTCGCCTGGCTGCTGGCGGCGCGGGCAATCTCCGCTGTCGTAGCAAGTGTTGAAGTCCAGATGCCACTGGCTTTCGCCGTCGCCGACGGGCTGCTGCTTCTGGTGCGAGCGGTCGGCCCACTTCAGGCACGTCGTTCGCTGCTGTCCCAGCAATCGGGCGTGCGGCTCCCGCACCAGCGGCAAGTCGTAGACCCCGTTCCACGCGATGCGCTCCTCGCCGGCACCCGTCTGCGAGATCGCCAGATTGACCGGCCGCAGCAGCCGGCGGCGCAGATCCTCTTGCACGTCGGGTTCCGTAAAGACCGCGTCGAAGGTCTGCAATCCCAGGTCCGCCAGGCCGGGCAGGATCGCCGCCAGTGTTTTCGGGTCGCCGTGATTGTTCTGTCCTTCGTGTTGAAAGCCGTAAACGAGCGGCGCCGGCTCCATGATCCGTTCCACGTGCTGGCGGAACAAGACCAGCGTCTCGGACAGACCGTCCGCCACATGGCATGGCGGCAGCGGCTGTGTACCAGCCTTGACCACAATCTGGCCGCCTTGGGCTTCATAGGTGATGCTGACCGCGGGATTCTCGTACCCTTCGAATTCGACCAGCGAGGGGTTGATCGAGAACACCAACCGGCTTTCGTTGCCCAGCGGACGAGGTAACGGCTCGCCCGCCAGCCAGCGCTGCACCTGGTCATCGCCGGCCAGTCCCAGCAACTGGCGGAGTGTCTGCTGGGCTTTCGACAGCCGTCGCCACTGCTCTATCGTCAGCCGCTTCTGTCGGTACAGTTCATCCAATGCCAGGCGAGCGGCGGCGGCCAACGTGTGAGCCGCCAGGGTTTCGTCCAGCACTTCCATGTCGGCCGCGTCCAATCGCAAGGCATCGTCGGCCCCGGGGCGAAGCGGCGTTTCGCCATCCCAGGGCTGGTCGTCCGCCGCGACGCGGCAGGAAGTGACGAACAGTTGCAGCAGATTGTTCTGGTAGTAGAAACAGACTCCCAGCCGCGCCAGTCCAGCCTGGCGGCGCGTGGTGAAGCGAACATAGACGAACGGCGAAGCATAATCGGCGGTGAGCGGAATCTCCTGCCGTCGGCGGAACGCGCCCGTCTCCTCCAGGTCCACGTCCTCGCTGTACACGTACAATTCCAGCGGTCCGCCTTGCGGGATGCGCTGCAGCGCCTGTGGCGGCAGATCGACCGGGTTCACCACGTTCGATCCGCCCGTTTCGGCGCTGATGTCGACGCGCAGCAGGTAGCTCCGAGCGGGAGCCAGCGGCGTCTCGATGGCCAGGATCGGTTCGTGACCATCCTCCGGTGCGGGACGGTCGGTGATCCCCAGCCGCACGCGCCGGCTGGCGCGTGGAGTGAGCTCTTGAACGGATTCCTCGCCGACCTCAGCCGGCCTCGGACCGGGCGTCTCGGGGCCGCCGTCCGGCTGCGTGTCCGTGGTGGAAGGCGTCGAACCTCCCCAGGTTCGCGTTGCCGGGCCGTACGATGTGAACGACTTGCCGACCGCCTTGCCGAGCTTTTCCAGCACGTCCAACCCGCGCGGCAGGCTGACTACCACCACGTCGCGGCCCTGCTGAACGACCGTCCCCAGCACGAGCCGAGCGGCGATCAGGAACGCGAGGAAAGACAGGGGCCGCAGCCAGTCCAGGCGAGCGGCCCAGACCGTGCTGGCATCCTTGAGCCCCAGCCATGAGTAGCCGTATTCGAGCAACACCAGCAGCAGGCCAGCTCCGGCGATCCAGGCGATCGCGCCTCGATACCGCCAGGCAAAGTCCCGCACCACGTCCCACCAGGAAGGCCGCGTGTCGCGCATCGCTGAATCCGGACTTACCCTTGTTGTTTGGGGAACACGCCAAACTGTTCGCCCAGAAGCGTGATGCCCTTGACGCCCTCGTGCGAACCAAAGCCCCACAGGAAGGCGGTGGCGTAATCAAAATGCGAGAAGGTAGGGTTGGCGCCCCACACGCCCAGCAGACCAACCAGCGCGGCCACGACCAGCGCGACGACCAACGTCAGCCAGTCGCCAAGCTGCACGAGCCGGTACCAATTAGCGGGCGGCAGTTGCGCCGGAGCCACGCTCGCGGCCGGCGCGAACAATCCTCGTTCCGGAGGCCGTGACGAACTGACATCCGGGCCGCTGGTTGCCGGGTCCGTCTTGGCGGAAACGCGCACGCCTCGCGGCACGATCGATTCCAGCAGTTGCTTCACATCGGACAGACTCATGCGAACCGACTGCTTGAGCAGTTTCCAGAGCTGCTCGTACTTCTGCAAGCCATTCGTTGCACTCGCTTCCGCCGCTGCCAATTCCGCCGCGGCGGCGTCCCGGTCGCCCGATCCGACGTACCGCAGGATGGAGTGGGCGGACGCTTCACGCATCGCATTCAGCTCTTGCAACAAGCCGGGAATCGTGTTGCTCCAGACTTCGACTTCGTCGTCACTGGCACCGCCGGGAACAATCCGATTGCGAGCCTGGGCAGCGTATTCGTTCTGCATCCGAGTGCCGGCCGCCTTCAGCGCGGCGACCTGCGCCTGCACCAAATCGACCCTGGCTTGCGTCAGCATTTCAATCCGCGCGTCCAAGGGCTCCGCTCCCGTGGGCATCTTGCGCGAGACGGCATCCAGTTCTTGCACCAGCGCGCCGTATTCGGCGTCATCGAGGTAGTGCCGGGCGGAAAACAACTGGCGCGTTTGTTCCAGGCGACGTTCCAAGACGATCACCTGCACACGCGACCAGCTTTGCCGAGCCCGCTCGTAGTTGCCGATCGCCCGATCCGCTTGCCCCGCCGCCCAGTCCCGTTCGGCGCTTGCCAACTGGGCGCTGATCGGCGTGGCCGCCACGATCTGCCGCCACTCCTCCGGCGTCTCGATCACGTCGGGTCGAGCCGCGTCGCTGGCCAGGAACGACAGGTGCATGATCTGTGCGCCCCGCAGTTGATGTTCGCCCTGCTGGCACAGTTCCAGCAGCCTGGCGGAATCTCCAGGCACCTTGGTCTCCACGGCCAGCTCGCGCGCCCGGTCCAGGCGTTGGAAGGTCGCCAGCAGCGCATCGCTGGCCTCGCCTTCCGCCCGGTCGGGCAGTTGCGCCTCCAGGCGGTCGGCTTGCCAGTTCAGCCGCACGGTTCGCAGGCCAGCGTACTCGCAACGGGCAGACTCCAGCCGCTCCAGTTCCAGCGTTCGCGAGGCCCCGTCGTTCACCCGTTGCTGGATCTCGTCCAGTTGCTTCGTGACCGATG
>JAGFJK010000186.1 GCA_024102795.1 Pirellulaceae bacterium | reverse complement strand
GAGGCGCGGAATGGGCATCTTGGCGCTGACCGCTGATGAGCGAGTCGTCGATGTGAAATTCACCAAGGACACTCTGAGCGTCGATCTGCGCGACGGGCGAACCATCACGGTTCCATTGGTTTGGTATCCCCGTTTGTTCAACGCCACCGCGGCGCAACGAAAGAACTGGCGCGTTGCCGGTGGGGGCTACGGCATCCACTGGCCGGATATCGATGAGGATCTCAGCACAGAGGGGCTTCTCCGGGGCGCGCCCGCGCCACGCTCGGCGCACGTCGCGGCGCAGAACCGCACGGGCTCCCGAACCAAGCGGTCGAGTTGAGCGGCTACCTTTTCGGCGATCCGCGCGTTCAACGATTCGAATCGTATCCGGTGGTTGGTACCGAGGTTCAGGTCGTAGCGGTTGTTCGCATTGCGCGGGCGGCCCGCGGCAGCCGGGCAGCTTTCTGGCTGACTTCGCTGCCGCTTCTCCGCCGGTGATTCCGATAGTCCGCATTATGCGACGCTGCGCGAATGCGCGTCGTGAAGGCGGGATTCTCGATCGAGGTATAAGGGAGGAGCCATGGACGGCCCGACAAGCAACCCTCGCGCGGTGGCGCTTCTGCTGAGCTTCCTGCTGCTGGCGTGCGGCGGCACGGCCTGGGGCCAGGCTCCGCAGCCCACCGGCATGCGACTTACGGAACTTTCTGACGAGCCGCCGGCTGTCCGGTTGACGGCCTGCGATGCGATCTGCCCGCCAATTTGTGACGGCCAGGGCGACGGGGCCTGCGACGGCCAGTGCGGCGGCGAGGCTGGCCCGGCATGCGACGGCGGCTGCGGCCAGGCCAAGGCCGGTGAGAAGTGCCAGTGCAAACGCACCAGTTGCTGCTGCGGAGCGCTGGTCGACTGGTCCAAGGTGCCGCTGGGCATTCGGCCGATGCCGCGGCCCGGCAATTATCCCAACCCGCCGACGGGCTGCGGCTACTACTCGTTCGCCGACCTGCTGCACGACCAGCCCCGCCTCAAGCCGCAGCCGTCAGGCTACCCGTCGTTCGCGCTGATGCCGCCGTCGTTCTACGACGCGGACTTCCGCTACGTCGAAGGGATCAACCCCGCCGAGCGAACGCTGGTCGAACGGCTCAAGCGGATGCCGCTCACCGACTGCCTGACGTTCAGCACGGGCGGGCAGTTCTGGATCCGCTACATGGACGAATACAACAGCCGGTTGTCAGAGCGGAACAACGACTACGCGCTGACGCGCGTGCGGATGTTCGGCGACCTGATGTACGGCGACCGGGTGCGGTTGTTCGGCGAGTTTCTCTGGGCCGACAGCCTGTGGGAAGACCTGGCTCCGCTGCCGATCGACGAGAATCGGGGCGACATCCTCAACCTGTTCGTCGATCTGAAGCTGTTCGACTACGACGGCGCTCCGGTGATGGCCCGCGTCGGCCGCCAGGAACTGCTGCTCGGCTCCCAGCGGCTGGTTTCCACCCTGGACTGGGCCAACACGCGGCGCACGTTCGACGGGGCGCGGGTCTTCCGCCGCGGTGAGAAGTGGGACGTGGACGTGTTCTGGACAGCGTTCGTGCCGGCACAAGCCAGCAAGCTGGACGAGTGGGACGAGAACCGGGAATTCGGCGGAGCATGGGTCACGCACCGGCCCAAGCCGGGACACTTCCTGGACTTCTACTACATGTACCTGGAGAACGCCAACAACCAGGCGCCGATGAACCTGCCCGTCGCTCCGACCAACGTCAACACGTTCGGCGGGCGATACACGGGCGACAAGAACGATTACCTGTGGGACGTCGAAATGGCCCTGCAGTTTGGCGATCAGACCAACCAGGATCTGTTCGCGGGCGCCGTGACGGCGGGCGCGGGACGGCATTTCAAAAATGCCTGCTTCAACCCGACCGCCTGGATCTACTACGACTACGCCAGCGGCGATGCCAACCCGAACGACGGCGACGCGCACACGTTCAACCAGCTCTATCCGTTCGGCCACTACTACCTGGGCTGGCTGGACCTGGTGGGGCGGCAGAACATCCACGATCTGAACGTGCAGATGTACTTCTATCCCCAGCATTGGATCACGGTCTGGTTGCAGTACCATCACTTCTGGCTGAACCAGGGCGCCGATGCGCTGTACAACGCAGGCGGCGTGCCGATCCGGCGCGACGCCACCGGTTCCTCCGGAACCAACGTGGGCGACGAAGTGGACGTGATCGTGAACTTCCACCTGGCCCGCTACAGCGACCTGCTGGCCGGCTATTCGCACCTCTGGGGCGGCGGCTTCCTGGAAGCCACGTCGGGCCCCAACCAGGCCAGCAACGCCTCGCTGTTTTACCTGATGTTTCAGCAGAAGTGGTAGGTCGAGCCGAGTGAGCCCGCGGGTGGGCGAGACTGCGGTTGGGCGGGCCCGCCGGTAGCGGCGACTTGCCGCATCGCCCCGAAGCCCCGGACGAGAACCGGGGTGGTAAGATACGAGTTGGCCGGGAAGCGGCCGGCCGGCACGCCGGCCGGCCGCAATCTTTCTTCCACCGGGACTCGCATCATGCGCCGCGCTGCTCGCCTGGGACTGCTGGGAAACGTACTGCTGGGAATCGTACTGCTGGACGGGTTGCTTGGCGGCTGGTCGTGGCGACTGGCAGCAGCCGAGCCGCCGGCATCCCGACTGGCCCGCGGCGGTCAGGCAAGTCCCCTGACGGACGGCTCGGACGAAACCGCATTGCCCGCCGCGATGTCGCCTGACGAGTCGCTGGCCGCGATGCGCGTGCGTCCGGGGCTGGTCGTCGAGCTGGTGGCGGCCGAGCCGCTGGTGCAAGACCCGGTGGCCCTGGACTGGGGTCCGGACGGCCGGCTGTGGGTGGTCGAAATGGGCGACTATCCCAATGGACTGGACGGCCAGGGCCAGCCGGGCGGCCGAGTGCGGATGCTGGAAGATCGGGACGGCGACGGGCGGTTCGATCATTCGACCGTGTTCCTCGACCAGCTCCCCTTCCCCACCGGCGTCAAGGCCTGGCGCAACGGCGTCCTGGTCACCGCCGCGCCGGAGATTTTCTACGCCGACGATCAGGATGGGGACGGACGAGCGGACCGGCGCATCACGTTGTATCAAGGCTTTGTCGCCGGCAATCAACAGCATCGCGTCAACGGCATGCGGTGGGGCCTGGACAACTGGCTGTACGTGGCCAATGGGGACAGCGGAGGCAAGGTCGTCGCGGTCGGGACGCAGCAGTCGGTCGACATCCGGGGGCGCGACCTGCGGCTGCGACCCGACGAAGGGCTGCTGGAGGCCGATTCGGGGCAGACCCAGTTCGGCCGTGACCGGGATGACTGGGGCCACTGGTTCGGTGGCAACAACAGCCACCCGCTCTGGCACTACGTGCTGGCCGATCGCTACCTGCGGCGGAACCCGCATTTCGCTCCGCCGCAAGTCCGGCACGAAACGTCCCAGCCGCCAGGAGCGGCCCCCGTGTTTCCGCTCAGCCGGACGCTGGCCCGCTTCAACGACTTCGAAAAGGCCAACCGCTTCACCTCCGCCTGCAGCCCGGCGTTCTATCGCGACACGCTGTTGGGCGAGGCGTTCGCCGGCAACGTGTTCATCTGCGAACCGGTGCACAATCTGGTGCATCGCGAGCTGGTGGAGCCGCGCGGAGCGACCTTCGCCAGCCGGCGAGCCGAGGATGAGCAGCAGTCGGAGTTCCTCGCCTCGCGGGACAACTGGTTCCGGCCGACGATGGTTCGCACCGGACCCGATGGCGCGGTCTGGGTGGTGGACATGTACCGGCTGGTGATCGAGCATCCCGAGTGGATTCCGGCCGACTGGCAGCGGCGGCTGAATCTCCGCGCCGGCGACGATCGGGGGCGGATCTATCGCGTGCTGCCCGCGGGACAGCGCCGATCGGCCGTGCCGCCGCGGTTGGACAAGCTGACGACCGCCGAACTGGTGGCCGCGCTGGCGAGCCCCAACGGCTGGCAACGCGACATGGCCCAGCAGTTGCTCCTGTGGCGTCACGACCCGGCCGCGGTCGAACCGCTGAACGCGCTGTTGCGCGGCAGCGACCAGGCGCTGGCCCGGTTGCACGCGCTGGCCACGCTGGACGGGCTGAACGCGATCGACGGGCCGCGGCTGGAACTGGCACTGAGCGACCCGCACGCGGGAGTGCGTCGCCACGCGGTGCGGGTGGCCGAGCGTCATTTGAAAGACGGACCGCGAATTGTCGCACGACTGCTGGAGCTGGCCGGCGATCCCGACGCGCACGTGCGCTTGCAACTGGCCTGCACGCTGGGGGAAGTTCCCGACGAGCGGGCCGCGGCCGCGCTGGCCCAACTGGCACTGCAACCGGCCGAAGACAACTTTCAAACCTGGGCGGCCCTCACGTCAGTCCACTCGGCGAACATCCGTCCGCTGCTGGCCCGCGTGCTGGAGGCCGGCGGTGACGAGGCGGCGCGGCCGCGGTCCTTGCGGCTCGCCGCGCAGTTGCTTTCGATCGCCGCCGGACTGGATCAGCGCGAGCTGGTCAACGAGACCTTGCGCGCGCTGGTCGCGCCGCGGCCGGATGAAGCGCCGGGCCAGCAACTGGCCAGGCTATCGGAGGCGCTGGAAACATTGGCCGGTCAAGCGGCCGGAGTGCGCCGGCTGCTCGACCCGTCCACGCGCGG